>NZ_JAWSUJ010000138.1:0-7721 GCF_033549285.1 Halomonas sp. | reverse complement strand
CCCCCCCAGCAGCAGCACCGCCCCCAGCGCCACCACCAGCAGGGTGACCAGCGAGCTCGAGAGCACGCCGCGCAGGCCGGCGGTGGCTTCATGGTCATCCAGCGCCACCACCAGCTGCCAATCGGTGCCGGGGATGGCCTCGGCGAAGAGCCGCACAGACTGCTCGCCGAGGGTCACCGCCTGGGGCGCCTCGGCGGCGGCGAGCGC
Source organism: Halomonas sp. (assembly GCF_033549285.1). GTDB lineage: Bacteria > Pseudomonadota > Gammaproteobacteria > Pseudomonadales > Halomonadaceae > Halomonas. The sequence goes on along the minus strand of NZ_JAWSUJ010000138.1, from coordinate 7,514 downwards.
GGCCAGACGTTCGGCGTCGAGCGCGCCGCCCAGGCGAGACACCGGCGCAAGCGTAAGTTCCGGATCGGGGTGGGCGATCAGGGTGCCATCGGCGGCGGCCAGGAAGGCGAAGCTGGCCGGGGTGGGAGCGATGGCGCCCACCGTTTCGACGATGGTGCCGATGCCGACGTCGCCACCAACCACGCCGAGCAGCCGGCCATTTCTCTCGATTGGAGCGGCCAGGGTCACCACCAGCTCGTTAGTGGCTACATCAACATAGGGCAAGGTGACGATGGGCTCGCCGGCTTCCACCGCGGCGCGGTACCAGGGGCGCTCGCGGGGGTCGAAGTCCGCCGGCGCCTCGAAGCCGTTGGAGAAGGTGGTGTCGCCATCGGCGGCACGCGCCAGATAGCCCATCTGGAAATTGCCGGAAGCGGCCAGCTGCTTGAGCGCGGACAGCGGGTCGCCGCCGGGGCCGGGCTCCGGCAACGCCTCGAGCATGGTGGTACGGGCCTCGAGCCACTGGCCGATGGCCTGGGCGTTGCCGCTGGCCACTGCGGCCAGATTGCCGGCCACCTGGTCGTCGTTGTGCGACTTCACGGTGAGGTAGCTGGCGGCAGTGTTGAGCACCAGGGCGAGGATGATCACCGCCACGGTGGCGATGAGCAGACGAAAACGCAGAGATGAAAACATGAGGTCACTCGTGGGTGGAGCGAATGGGAGCAGCGCGCGGGTGCCATGCGCCGCAGACAGTGGCCTTTCTATCGACCATACAGGCCGAGACTTTACCCCCCACCCTTCAGTGCAGCGCCTACTCGCCGATACCCTTGGCAGTAGAAGAATTCATGACCAACGCAGGGAAATGCATGAACGAGCTCAGCCCCCCCGAAGAGTACCCGGCCAGCCTCAAGGTCATGGGCGTGGGCGGTGGCGGCGGCAACGCCATCCGCTACCTGCTCGACAGCCACCTGCCGGGCGTGGACTTCATCGTCGCCAACACCGACCGCCAGGCCCTGGGCGCCCTGCCCCAGGAGGTGGCCCTGCCCATCGGCAAGCAGACCACCCGCGGGCTCGGCGCCGGCAGTGACCCGACCACCGGGGCCAAGGCTGCCGAGGAGAGCTGCGAGGTGTTGCGCGCTCGCCTGGCCGGCGGCGACATGCTGTTCCTGATGGTCGGCATGGGGGGTGGTACCGGCAGCGGTGCGGCGCCAGTGATCGCCGCCCAAGCCCGGGAGATGGGTCTGCTCACCGTGGCGGTGGTGACCCGCCCCTTCACCTTCGAGGGGGCGCGACGCAGCCAGGCGGCCAACGAAGCCATTGAGGCCCTTGCCGAGGTGGTGGATTCCCTGGTGGTGGTACCCAACGACCGGCTGCTGCCGACGCTTGGCCCCAACGCCTCGATGATGCGCGCCTTCGCCGAGGTCAACGAGGTACTGCGCCAGGCGGTCTCCGGTATCGCCGAGGTGATCACCCGCCCGGGGCTGATCAACGTCGACTTCGCCGACGTGGCGGCGGTAATGCGTCATCCCGGCCGGGCACGCATCGGCACCGGCTATGGCCAGGGTGAAGCGCGCGCCCGGGAGGCAGTCATAGCGGCCATCGAGCACCCCCTGCTTGAGGCCACCGACCTGGCCGAAGCCGCCGGCGTGCTGGTCAGTGTCACCGCCGGGCCGGACCTGACCCTTGAGGAGTTCAACGAGATTGGTTCGCTGGTGGCCGGCTTCGCCAGCGAGGAGGCGATGGTGATGGCCGGCACCGCCATCGACATGGCGATGAGCGGCGAGCTGAAGCTGACGTTGGTTGCCACTGGCCTGCAAGTGAGCGCTCCCGCCCCCGCGACGGAACGCCCCTCACTGAAGTCCGAACCATCCCGCCAGTTGTCAGCCAGGCAGGAACCCGAACTGCTGGATGTCACGCGCTTTCTGGATGGCCTGCGGCGCTGAGTCGAGACGCGGCCCGCGCGCTCATAAGCCCGATTGAGGATCGGCGGCGCCCTGTCGGTTGGAGGGAGCCCACAGCGCTGGCAAGATGGGTGCAATGTCGACCCATCGCTCCAAACCGTCCGGCTCTGCCGCCCTCTCCCTGCTTGGCTCCTTCCCCCTTAGCCTGATGCGCCTGCTGCTGTCGTTGCGCGGCCGACTGCTGCTCGGCGCAGTCGTGCTGTGGAGCCTGCTATGCCTGACACTGCTCACCTTCGGCTGGCAGTCCGGCACCCTGCTGGTCGGCGAGACCAATCGCATGCACCTGCGTTACGAGGCGGAGCTGATCCGAAATCAGATCACCCAGCAGGTAACTCTGCGCCTGGATGCACTTGAACGGCTGGCAAGACAGCTCCCCACCCCCTCACAGGGTGCCCTCTCACGCCAGGCACCCCATGAGCTGGACGGACTCTTTAACGGCCTGCTGCTGGTGGATACCGGCAGCCGGGTGATCGATGAATGGCCACTATCTCAAGGTCGCACTGGCACCCTCGTCGGCGATCGCCCCTACGCCCGCTTCATGCATGCGATACAGCGCCCACACGTCTCCGAGCCATTCATCGGCCGTATCAGCGGCAGCCCGAGGGTAATGATGCTGGTCCCGTTGCGCGACGCGCGTGGTCGCTATACCGGGTTCCTGGGCGGACTGGTGGATATCGCGCGCAGTGAGCTGTTCGAAGGGTTCGAACGGCTACGGCTTGGCGACGATGGATATGTCTCCATCACCAGCGCCTCGGGGCTGCGGCTCTACCAGCCCCGCGAGAGACAAGCCATCACCAGCGTCAATCGGCAGGCCGACCCCTGGCTCGATCTGGCACTGGACGGCTGGGAAGGCGAAGTCGAGGCAACGGATGACGAAGTGCTCAAGGCCTATCGCCAGATCTGGCCGGCAGACTGGGTAGTGGGTGTCTACCTGCCGCTGGAGCAGGCCTACGACCCGCTGGCCCGATTGATCGAGCGGGTCGGTCATCGCGCCTGGTGGGCCCTGGGGCTGCTGCTGCCGATCATCGCCCTGCTGATCTGGTTGGCCCTGCGGCCGCTCTCGCGCCTTGGCCAGCAGATCAGCGAGCTGAAGCAGGGACAGCGCCACTCGCTGGGCATCCCGACCCGCATGAACGAGCTGCGCCAGGTCATCGACACTTTCAACGAGGTCGAGAGCGATCGACGCGACACCCTAAACCACCTTTACCAGCGCGAAGCGGTGCTACGCGGCATCCTGGCTGCCTCTCCCCAGGCGATGTTCGTGACCGATACCGAAGGACGGGTTACCTTCGTCAACTCGGCACTGGAAGCGATACTGCATATTACGCCACCCGCACCGGTCAGCCAGCTGGCGAACCATCTGCATGCGGCAGATAAGGCGCCGGTGATGGCGGCCTGGCGGGAAAGTCTGGCCCACCACCACGACTTCGAGCGCCAGTTCCGCTACCTGGACGAGCAAGGTGCAGAGCGTTGGCTCGACGTGCACGCCAGCGCCGTGCATGTCGGTGGCGACTTCATTGGCCTGGTAGGTTCGGTGCGCGATATCACCCAGCGCCGCCACGACGATGCCCTGCGCCGCTGGGAGGCCGAACATGACCCGCTGACCGGGCTGCTCAACCGCCGCGGCTTCGAGCGCCGCCTGGAGGATGCCTTCGCTGACTGGGAGAAGGCGGGCACCCCGGGCACGCTGGTGCTGTTCGACCTCGACCACTTCAAGCCAGTCAATGATCAGGGCGGCCACGCCCTGGGCGATGAGATGCTCAAGCGCGTGGCAGGGGCGATGCGCACGGTAACGCGCTCGAGTGACCATGCCGCACGCCAGGGTGGCGACGAGTTTGCCCTGCTGCTCAATGGTTGCGGCATCCACCAGGCCATGACCATTGCAGAGGCTTTGCGCGAGCGCGTGGAGACCCAGAGCGTCGAGCAGGATGGTCATATCTGGCGGGTAACGGCGAGTCTCGGGGTCAGCCAGTTCCATGCCGACGACAAGAGTGTTGAGGCGGTGATCGCTCGGGCCGACGCCGCCAGTTATCAGGCCAAGGCCCGGGGGCGCAACGGCGTGGACATGGTGTGAGGCTGCCCCCAAACCATCAGGCTCAGTCCATCAGGCCATAACGGAGCGGATGAGGTAGCGCTCGGCAAAGATGGCCGCCGGCACCGGGCGACCGGTGAAGAACCCCTGGATCAGGTTGACGTGATAGCGCGATAGCGCATCGAGCTGCTCCTGGGTCTCGACGCCTTCGGCCACCACCCTCAGCCCCAGCTCCTTGGCCATGCCGGTGACCCCCGCGACGATGGCCGCACTACCGCGGCTCTGGCTCAGGCCCTGGATAAAGCTGCGATCGATCTTGATGGTGGTAACAGGCAGCTCCTGCAGGTAGCTCAGTGATGAGTAGCCGGTGCCGAAGTCGTCGATAGCTAACCGGCACCCCAGGTCACGTAGCCCCTCGAGGATCGCCACGGCCTTCTGCTGCTTGTCCAGCAGCACGCTCTCGGTGAGCTCGAAACCGATCTGGCCGGCCGGCAAGTCATAGTCGTGATAGAGGTGCCGCACACGGTTCACCAGGTCAGCCTGCCAGAACTCCCGCGCCGAGAGATTGACCGCCACGCGCGGCGGGGAGAAGCCGGCCTCTAGCCACTCGCGCAGCTGGCTGGCCACGAGATGCAACAGCCGCTCGCCGATGGGCAGGATCAGTCCCGAGCGTTCCGCCAGCGGGATGAACTCTCCCGGCGAGACGGTGCCCAGCTCCGGGTGGTGCCAGCGCAGCAGTGCCTCGGCGCCGTGGACCTCGCCTGTATCGCGGTGGATCAGCGGCTGGAAATACACCTCCAGCCCCTCGCCGGTCTCGGCGGTGTCGCGCAGGGCAGTTTCCAGCCGCAGGCGGTCGGCGTCCTGCTGGTGCATTTCGGAACGGAACAGGCGGTAGGTGTTGCGCCCCTCCTGCTTTGCCTGATACATCGCCGAATCGGCACAGCGCACCAGGCCTGCCGGCGTGGCAGCGTCGTCTGGGTAGAGGCCGATACCCAGGCTACAGCCGACCCGAAATACCTGCCCCTCGATGTCGAACGGCGCACTCACTGAGTCGATCAGCCGACGTGCCACCCGAGTCACCTCATCGAGCTCTTCGACCTCGTTTAGCAGCACGATGAACTCGTCACCGCTGAGCCGCGCCAGGGTATCGTCCTCGCGCAGGTGTGAGCGCAAGCGCCGTGAGACATTGAGCAGCAGCTCGTCGCCGGCGGCATGCCCCAGGGCGTCGTTGACCTGCTTGAAGTGGTCGAGGTCGATGAAGATCACCGCCAGGCGCTTCCCCTGGCGATGGGCATGGCGGATTGCCAGCTCAAGGCGGTCATCCAGCAGGCGCCGGTTGGGTAAACCGGTAAGCGGGTCGTAGTAGGCCAGCCGCTTGACCCGCTCCTCGTTCTCGCGAATATGGGTGATGTCGTTGAACAGGGCGGCGTAGTTGGTGACTTCGCCCGCGTCCCCGTAGATGGCGGTGATGGTCAGCAACTCCAGATAGAGCTCGCCACTCTTGCGGCGGTTCCAGATCTCGCCCCGCCAGTAGCCATGCGCGCGCAGGATGCCCCACATCTCGCGATAGAAGGTGGCATCCTGGCGCCCCGAGGAGAGCATGGCGGGCGTGCGCCCCACCGCCTCCTCCAGGGTATAGCCGGTCATGTGGGTAAAGGCCGGGTTGACGAATTCGATGCACGCCTTGGCATCGGTGATGATGATGCCCTCGAGCGAGGAGTCGATCACGCGCTCGGCCAGCTGCAGGTTGTGCCGAGACTGGGCCAGGGCCTGGTCGCGCTGCTCAAGGGCGTGGCGCAGATCCTCGAAGTAGAGATGCTCGGCGCCAGCCAGCATGTCGCGGAAGCCCAGCAACCCCACGACTTCACCCTGCTGATCCAGCACGGCGAGATGACGTACACGATGGTCGATCAGCAGGTCGCGGGCATGGATCAGTGGATCGCTCTCAGCCACGGTCAACAATGGTCGGCTAGCCAGCTCACCGATCGGGGTGTCGCCCGGATGGCGCGCGACGAAGCGCACCATGTCGCGCTCGGTGAGGATGCCGAGCTCGCGCCCGCCACAGTCCACCACAGCTGCATCGCAGCCGCCGCGCTTCATCTGGCGTACCGCCTGGCCCAGGCTCAGGTCGCAGGCCAGTATCAAGGGCCGGGCGCGCATCGCCCCGCTTACCTCTCGCAAGCGCAGGTAGGGTTCCAGACCCTGGTTCAGGGCCACGTCCGTCTGGGTGATGATGCCCTGAGGCCGCCCCTGCTCATCCACGATAAGGAAGTGGCGCCGCTGCTCGCTGGCGAAACGCAACGCCGCCTCACCAAGCGACGTTCCCAAGGGCAGCGATGCCACGGGCTGACTCATCACCTCGCCGATCGGTACGCGTAGCGCCTTCGGATCATCGAAATCGACACTCAGGCAGTCATGCTCGGTCCAGATGCCGACCGCATGCCCCTCCTCCATCACCAGCATGGCACTACAGCGCCGCGCGGACATCCGCGCGGCGGCATCACAAAGGGGGGTGTCACGCAGGCATGTCAGCAGGCCGGTCTGCATGATGCGGTCGATGGGCAGATCCTGGCTCATGGCGGCACGCTATCCGATAACAAGCCTGTTAGTTTAAAGACCAGGGTCGCGACGCGAATTGATACATATCAATTCTCCGAATGAAAGTGCGCCCGGCTGCCCCTGCAGCATCCTACGCAGCCGGCGAATGTGTTCATGGCCTGGCACAGAGGTACCATTCTGGCAGCTATTGGCCATCGAGCGAGCCCCCTTTCGCTGCGATAGAATCCCCCTACACTACACGTTGTCAGCGATCTCGTACCGCTCGCCATGAACCTGCTGGGCTTCTGGCACCCAAATAATTAGAAATATCTGATGTTAATAAAAAAATGGAAGGATGCTCAAGCATGGCGATACCCGGCCGATATAATGCAAAATAGATGCATTATTACTCAAAGGTATCATTGACATGCTCCCCACCTCCCCGTCATCACTGAGTGCGCGCTTCCTGCTTGCGCTCAGCGGTGTGTTGTTATTTGCCATGTTGGCACTGGTACTTATCAGCTTATATGTGGTCAGGCCAGCCCTGCTGGAAGAGGAGTCCATCGAGGCCAGCGCAGTACTGCAACGCATAGAGAGCGCCGTCAACAACAATAAGGAATTCTTACTGGCACAGGCCCGCGACTGGGCGAACTGGGATGACACCTACGACTTCATCCAAGGGAAAAATCCAAACTACGGAAGTGTCAACTTCAGTCGCGACGTATTCAATGACTTGCACTACCAGATGATGGCCTTATTCAACAATGATGGTGAACTACGCTGGATAGCTGGAATCGATCCTGTTGATGGATCTTACGCTGCATGTGTTGACTTGAATAAGTGCCTAATCTAAAGTTTTCGTGCATAATGTGTGTAGGATACCTGACACGGACGGAACCATGGCAAGGCGCTTCGTTTCCCCTCTCACTGAACCCGAGCAGCAGACGCTGTCTTCCGCCTATCACCATGGTGAGAAGCGCGCCCTCCGCCGACGTGCGCATGCC
>NZ_JAWSUJ010000137.1:0-7760 GCF_033549285.1 Halomonas sp. | reverse complement strand
GAACGCCTGAAGGGCGATGCCGAGAAGGTCGTGGCCCTGCAGCAGGAGTTCGTCGAGGAGAGCCAGAAGCTGACCGAGGGCAGCGTCAAGCAGGCCCAGGAAAGCGCCAAGGAGGCCACCGAGACCGCCACCAAGGCCGTCAAGGAAGCCGCTCCCAAGGCCAAGTAAGCCGTGGGCCCGCGACGCGGGCCGCGCTGACGCCAGAGCACAGGCCGCCGATCCATGATCGGCGGCCTGTTTTCGTTCGGGGGCAGGTCAGCGCGATTTGCCCTGGAGGGTGGAAACCCGAAAGGAGATGTCAGGCACGCCCGCGCCTTGTGCCAATCTTTACCCTTTCGGTGCTATTTCCTGACGCCTCATGGCGGCTTACACGGCGGAGTGTCCCAGGGAACGATCATCCGGGATCCTACATATAGCAACATAAAGCGGGCTCAGGGACGCGGCTGTTGCTGGGTAATGCAGTGGATATTGCCACCACCGAGCAAGATCTCCCGAGCCGGCACTCCGATCACCCTCTTGTCGGGGAAGAGCCCTTGCAGGATCCCACGGGCTTGTTCGTCGTGGGCGGTGTCCAGGAAGGGCATCACCACTACCGAGTTGCCGATATAGAAATTGACGTATGAACCCGCCATGCGGTCACCTGGCTGGCGGGGATGAGAGCTGCTCAGGCGGTCCAGGCCGATGGCCTCGTCCTCAGCGATATAGAGGGGGGCAGGCTGGGGCATCTTGTACACGGCCAGTGGCCTGCCCCTAGCGTCGCGAGCAGCCTCCAGTATCTTCAGGGCCTCTCGTGAGATGGCGTATTGGGGATCCGTCTCGTCGTCACACCATGTCAGGGCTACCTCGCCTGGGGCGACGAAGCAGCAGAGGTTGTCCACGTGGCCATCGGTCTCATCCAGGTGACAGCCCCGAGGCAGCCAGATCACTTTCTCCACCCCGAGGTAGTCCCTCAGCACAACCTCCATCTTGCTACGGTCCAATTCCGGGTTGCGGTTAGCGTTGAGAAGGCATTCCTCGGTGGTGATCAAGGTGCCCTCGCCGTCCACATGGAAAGCACCGCCCTCGAGCACCACAGGCGCTACGAAGCGCGGGATGCCAAGCATCTCGGCGATCTTGGTACGGATGCGCTTGTCCTTGTCCCAGGGAAAGTAGAGGCCCCCCTCGAGGCCGCCCCAAGCGTTAAAAACCCAGTCCACCATGGCCAGGCGCCCGTCGGGGTGGGTCAAGAAGGTGGGGCCCATGTCTCTCATCCAGGCATCGTTGCTGGAAAGTTCTATCACGCGGATATGGGCGGGCAGCTGATTACGAGCATTCTCGTACTGTTCGTCGTTGACGCCGACGAACACCGTCTCGCTCTCGGCGATGGCACAGGCCACCTCGGTGAAGGCCTGCTGAGCCGGCTTGGCCCCATAGCGCCAGGTGTCGGGTCGCTGTGGCCAGAGCATCCAGCAAGCGTCGTGGGGGGCAAACTCGGCCGGCATGGCAAAGCCCTGTTCGGCCGGGGTCCCGTGGGAGGCGCCCGCCGGGACGCCCAGATGGTGGTGTGTTGTCATGGCATCTCTCACAGGTGGCCGACTATCAGGAATACAACAGTGGCAATGGCTGCGGCAATCACCACATAGGGCAACTGCGTCAGGGCATGGGCCATGGGAGTGCAGCCGCTGCCCTGGGCGGACAGCACAGTGGAGTCACCGTAGAAGCAGGCGTGGCTGCCGAATGCGCTGGCGGAGATCAGCGCGCCGATCACCAGGGGCATATGGGCATCCATGCTTGACGCCAGCGGGAGCACGATGGGCATTGCCACGGCGAACAGTCCCCAGAAGGACCCGGTAGCAAAGGCCAAGAAGGCCATGGTCACGAAGACCACCGCCGGCAGCATCCCGGGGCTCATTAGCGGCTGCACCGTGGTGATCACGAAGTCGGTGAGCCCCAGCACGTCGTTGACTTCCTTGAGGGTGAATCCGGCCACCAGGGTGCCGAGCGGCATGATCATGGCCTTGAAGCCATCGAGGGCGGTATCGAATGTATCGTGAAAGCTCAGCAGCCGCTGGATGCCGATCAGCACCAGGGTAACTGCAAGGGCGACGATCACGCCGCGCAGGATGTCGATCTCGAAGTACCAGGTGAAGAAGATCAGGCTAGCGATGGGCAGCAGGAAATTGAGCAGGTGAGGGCGTGGCTGGTTCTCGTCTACCTCCAGTGCGTCGTCGTCGACCCCCGCAGGCATCAACTGGCCGCCGGCGGCACGGGCTTCGGCGGTTTTCATCGGCCCGATGTCGGGAATCAAGCCAACCGCCACCAGCGGGACGATGGCCGCGGCCACCCAGGCATAAAACATGTAGGGAATAGCCGATATGTACAGGCCCATGCCATTGCCGGTCACGTCGTTTTCCTCCAGCAGGCCACCGAAGAACACCGCCCAGGTGGAGAAGGGTACCAGGATGCACACCGGAGCTGCCGTGGAGTCTACGATGTAGGCCAGCTTTTCCCGGGAGATGTTGAAGCGGTCGGTGATCTTCTTCATCGAGGCGCTGATGGTCAGGGCATTCAAATAATCGTCGACGAAGATGATCAGCCCCAGAAACCAGGTGGTCAGCAGGCTCTGGTGCTTGGTGTGGATGCGCCGAGTCATGGTGTCGCCGAAGCTGAGCACTCCGCCGGTCTTCACCAGTAGGGCGATCAGGCTTCCGAACAGGCCGCAGACCAGAATGATCCAGGTGACGGTGTCGTTGCCCAGCACGCCGAGCAGGATGTCCGAGCCTTGGGTGATTACGGTGGTCGGGTCGATCATCAGCAGGCCGACTAGGGTGCCGGCCAGCAGCGATTCGATGGTACGTCGAGTGATGATGGCCATGCCCAGCACCACCAGGGTGGGGAGCAAGCTCCAGGCGCCAAAGAATTCCATGGTTCGTCTCTAGTTGTCGTTGTCGGGTAAGCGAAATGGGCAAGGGCGGCGTCCCCGCCGGGATGCCGCGACGGCGGTCAGAGGTAGCCGTCCTCGTGCAGAGAGGCTGTGGCAGCCGTCAGCGCCTCGTCGAGGATCGCGACCACTCGGTCGACAGTTCCGCGGGTCCAGATCAGCGGCGGCGAGACGATGTTCAGATGTCCCACCGGACGGATGATCAAACCGCGTTTCTGAGCCTCGAAGGCGATCCGGTCCCCGACCCGCGCCTCTACTGGCAGCAGCTCCTTGGTGGTCTTGTCGGCCACATTCTCCAGGCACATCATGAAGTGGCTGCCGCGCACGTCACCCACGGTGGTGTGGTGCGACAGGGTCCGGAGCTGTTCTTCGAGGTAGGGCCCCACCTCGCGGACATTCTTGCAGATCCCTTCGCGCTCAATGATCTCGATGTTCTTGAGGGCTGCGGCACAGCTCACCGGATGGCCGGAATAGGTGAAGCCGGTACTCAGCACACCCCCCTTGCGCTGAGGGGTGCCCAGCACCTCGTAAATGTCGTCGGAGATCAGGGTCGCGCCCAGCGGGGCATAGCCCGAGGACAGTCCCTTGGCGCAGTTGATGATGTCAGGCTGGGTCTCGAACACCGCCTCGGAGGCGAAGACGTGCCCCAGGCGGCCGAAGCCGGTGACCACCTCGTCGGCGATGAACAGGATGTCGTTGGCGCGGCAGACCGCTTGCATACGCGCATGATATCCACTTGGCGCCATCAACACCCCGCCGGCGCCCATGATCGGCTCGGCGATGAAGGCGGCAATATTCTCTGCCCCGATACGTTCGATCGTCTCCTCGAATTCTGCCACCAGGTGGTCGCAGTACTCTGCCTCGCTCATGCCTTGGGGGCGGCGATAGCAGTTGGCCTCGCTGAGGTGGGTCACCAGGTGGTCGAGGGTGTCAAAGTCCCAGTTGTTGCTCGCGATGCCGGTCAGGGTGGCGGCCAGGTAGGTGGTGCCATGGTAGGCGTTGTTACGCGAGAGGATGTGCTTCTTTTCCGGCTTGCCCAGGCGGTTGAAGTAGTAGTGCACCAGGCGAATGGTAGCGTCGTTGGCCGCCGAGCCACCACAGCTGTAGAAGACGTGATTGAGATGCTCGGGTGCCAGCTCAGCAAGCTTGGCGGCAAGTTCCGCGGCAGGGGCGTTGGACAGGTTGTTGAAGGTCGAGAAGTAGGCCATGCGGGTGGCCTGATCGGCCATGGCCTGGCCGATCTCGGCACGGCCGTGACCGACGTTGACGCACCACAGCCCGGCGATCCCGTCGATGAAGCGATTGCCCTTAGCATCCTCGACGTAGATGCCGTCGCTATCGGTGATCAGGTCGCAGCCTTGGTCATGGAAGACGCTGAAGTCGGTGAAGGGGTGGATGAAGTGGTCCTTGTCCTTTCGCCACAGGGCATTGGCATCGAGTTCGGAGCGGGCGGTCGTCGGACGGGTACTTGTTGTGGTCATGGTGTTGCCTCCTGTCGTGTGGAGGTCAGCCTAGTCAGACCCGGGGAGGGCGGAATATATCCTAATTGGGGTATATCGGGGGCTCACCCCGCCCTCATAAGGTGATTCCCAGACACGCAATACTCCCTATCAACAGGGCTATCGCTTGCGTTGTCGCTTGGGACTGATCCGTCGACAGGTCAACGCCTCACTGTTCACCTGACACCAGTGCCAATCGACGCATGCAGCAGTGGTTGCCCTGCTCGAACAATGACCGGAGAGGCAAACCATGACGATGTCCATCGACGGCCAGCGGCTGTGGAGCACGCTGATGACCATGGCCGAAATCGGCCCCACCGCTAACGGCGGCAATTGCCGCCTGGCCCTGACTCCCGAAGACGCTGCCGGCCGACGCCTTCTGCTCGATTGGTGCGAGGCGATCGGCTGCACCTGGCGGGTGGATCAAGTCGGTAACCTTTTCATCCGCCGCGAGGGCCGTCGTTCGGATCTCGCTCCCGTCGCAACGGGTAGCCATCTGGATACTCAGCCCAAGGGCGGTCGCTTCGATGGCATCCTCGGCGTACTGGGTGGGCTCGAGGTCTTCCGCTGCCTGCACGACCAGGGCATCGTCACCGAACGTCCCCTCGAACTGGTGGTTTGGACCAACGAGGAGGGCAGCCGCTTTGCTCCGGCGATGGTCGCCTCGGGCACCTATGCCGGTGAGTTCTCCGTCGACGATACCCTGAGTCGTCGTGATGCCGACGGCGTGACCCTAGGCGAGGCGCTGGAAGCCTGCGGCTTCGCCGGTGACATGCCGGTAGGCGAGCCGCGGCTGGATGCATTTTTCGAACTGCATATCGAGCAGGGGCCCGTGCTCGAGGAGGCAGGCGAGGCTGTCGGCGTGGTCACCGGCGTCCAGGGCATGCGCTGGTTCGATGTCACCTTCTCTGGCCAGTCGGCCCATGCCGGCCCCACTCCGATGCGGTTGCGTCATGACGCCCTGGCAGCGGCAGCACGGCTGATCGACCGCCTGCAGGTCCACGCCTTGTCCGATACCAGCAGGGCCACCAAGGTCACTTGTGGCTGCCTGGACATCACCGCGGCCTCTCGCAACGTTATCCCGGGGGAAGTACACCTCACCGTTGACCTGAGGCACGTGGTGGAGGCCGAGCTGGATGCCCTCCAGTCATGGTTCGAATGCGAGATGGCGGCCGCGGGCGAAGCCTTCGGTGTGGCTGTGTCCCAGCAGCGCATCTGGGCCTCGCCGGTGGTGGAATTCGCCCCCGAGTGTATCGCAGCCGTGGAAGCCGCGACCCAGGCACTGGGTGTGCGCTACCGACGCATGATGAGCGGCGCCGGGCACGACGCTGTTTATGTGTCGCGCGTTGCCCCTACCGCGATGATCTTCATCCCCTGCCGTGACGGCATCAGCCACAACGAGGCTGAATACGCCACCCCGGAGCACTGCGCCCTGGGCACCGAGGTGCTCTTTGACGCCATGTTGGCGCGTGCCAACCGTCATGCCTGATCTCTGGAGTCCGTTATGACCGAACTTAGCAAATTTCCCCGCAGCCGTGCCGAATGGCAGACATTGGCCGACTCGCTGGTCATCGAGACCCGCGCTTATATCGATGATGCCTTTGTCGATGCTGACGACGGCGCGACCCTCTCCACCACCAACCCGGCGACCGGCGAGGTTCTCGCTGAGGTGGCGAGCTGCGACGTCGCCGATGCCGAGGCTGCCGTGTCGGCCGCGCGGCTGGCCTTTGATGGCGGCGCCTGGTCGCGGCTGGCACCGGGACGGCGAAAGAAGGTGCTGTTGCGCCTGGCCGACCTGATGGAGGCCAACAGGCACGAGCTGGCGCTGCTCGACACCCTGGACATGGGCAAGCCGGTCGGAAGCTCGCTGGGCGACATGTCCGGCGCCGTAGCCTGCCTTCGCCATCACGCCGAGTCCATCGACAAGCTCTACGGCGAGGTCGCACCCACTAGTGACGATGCTTTGGGCCTGGTGCTGCGCGAGCCGCTGGGGGTGGTGGCCTCAATCGTGCCCTGGAACTTCCCGCTGATGATGACCGCCTGGAAGATCGCCCCAGCGCTTGCCGCCGGTAACAGCGTCATCTTGAAGCCCTCGGAGAAGTCGCCGCTCTCGGCGCTGCGCCTGGCCCAGTTGGCCCATGAGGCAGGGCTGCCACGCGGCGTCTTCCAGGTGCTGCCGGGCTTTGGTCACCGTGTGGGCAAGGCCCTGGCGCTATCGATGGATGTCGACTGTCTGGCCTTCACCGGCTCCACCGGGGTGGGCAAGCAGTTGATGCAGTACGCCGGCCAGTCGAACCTCAAGAAGGTCTTTCTGGAATGCGGTGGCAAGAGCCCCAATATCGTATTCGCCGACAGCGAGGACCTGGATCAGGTGGCTGAACATGCCGCCGCGGCAATCTTTCACAACCAGGGCGAGGTGTGCATCGCCGGCTCCCGGCTGCTGGTGGAGAACTCGATCCGCGAGGCCTTCGTCGAGAAGGTGCTGGCCGCCGCCGAGACGATGCAGCCCGGCGACCCGCTGGACCCTGCAAGTTTCATGGGGGCGATTGTCGACCAAGCTCAGTATGAGCGGGTGCTCGACTATATTCGCCGTGGGGTGGAGGAGGGGGCGACCCTGCGTACTGGCGGCCAGGCACTGGACGGTCCGGGGCTGTTCATCCCGCCTACGGTGTTTGACGGTGTGACCCCGGCGATGGCCATCGGCCGCGAGGAGGTCTTCGGCCCGGTGCTGGCGGTGTTCGGCTTCGACAGCGAGGAGGAAGCCATCGCCATGGCCAACGACAGCGATTTCGGCCTGGCTGCCGGGCTGTGGAGCCAGGACATCGACCGCATCATGCGTGTCACTCGTCGGCTGCGCTCGGGCCAGGTGTTCGTCAACAACTGGGCCGGCGGCGACCAGACCATGCCCTTCGGCGGGGTCAAGCAGTCCGGCAACGGCCGCGACAAGTCCCACCACTCCCTGGAGGAGTACTCCGATCTCAAGAGCGTTTGGATGACACTCGCGCTCTGAACATTCTCGTTTGCTGCCTACTTCCCTTGTCCAGCTGGTTCCCCTTCGAGGTCGCCAGCTGTTTTATCGTGTGCCAGGCATGGCGGGCGATAACTGATTGGCGCTGTTAACAGGAATGGTGCTCGGCGAGGCATGATTCTTCACGATTCGCCAAGGTCGCTTGACAATCCACCTACCGCTGGCGTGAGACCAGCGCCACATGATCCAGGAACAGCCGGAACAACTGCGATTGGCTGGAGATGTTGAGGCGCTGGTAAATAAATAAGGTAATCCCCCGGCTTTGCCGGGGGACTACCCGAGGTTTGACCGTGTGATGCGGTCAAAGGGAACC
>NZ_JAWSUJ010000136.1:0-7857 GCF_033549285.1 Halomonas sp. | reverse complement strand
GGCGACGGCTCGAGGACTACGGTTACTGGTACCTGCCCGACGGCAGGGATGCCCGCCAGCAGCGCGACTTCGAGGCGGTGGAGGTGGCGCCCCAGGCGCTGGAGCGGCTCTTCTCCGAGGCCTGCGGCCTGCCCTTCAACGTCAGCGTCGACAACCTGGGCGAGGTGGAGGTCGACCGAGAGGGCTTCCAGGCGCGGGTCGAGGCGCGCGCCGAGCGCTACCTGCGCGAGGGGCTGCCGGGGCGTGCGGCGGCCTTTCGCCAGGCATTGGTGGCCTTCTACCGTGAAGGGGCCAGCCTCGAGCAGGCCGTGGCGGCCGGGCACCGTCGGCTCGCATCGGCGGGATCGCGGCCCGTCGAGGCGATCGACTAGGCTGTAGGGCAGTGTCCAGCCGACCGGAGGCCGACCGTGGCCGATTCCCTGCCCCAGGAACAGCGCTTTCTCGCCGCCCTGCATGACGATACCTGGCCCGCGCCGTCACACGAGCGCTCCCTCGAGGCGGCCGGGCTCGCCCCCGAGGCGCTCGTCGAGCTCTTCGAGTCCCAGCTGACCAGTCGCCACCTCGACCTCCAGGCCCGGCGGCTCCAGGCACGGGGCGAGGGCTTCTACACCATCGGCAGTGCCGGCCACGAGGGCAACGCCGCCATCGCCCGCGCCTTCCGCCCCACCGATCCCGCCTTCCTGCACTACCGTGATGCCGCCTTCCTGATCCAGCGCAGCCGCACCGTGCCGGGCCAGACGCCGATCCGCGACCTGCTGCTGAGCTTCACCGCCTCGTCGGAGGACCCGATCTCCGGCGGGCGCCACAAGGTGCTGGGCTCCAGGGCGCTCAACATCCCGCCGCAGACCAGCACCATCGCCTCCCACCTCCCCAAGGCGGTGGGGGCAGCCCACAGCCTCGGCCTGTGGCGTCGCCTGGGCGGTGGCGGCGAGTGGCCGACGGACAGCGTGGTGATCTGCAGCTTCGGCGATGCCTCCTTCAACCACTCCACCGCCCAGGGCGCCCTCAATGCCGCGGGCTGGGCCGCCTGGCAGGGCGCGCCCATGCCGCTGGTGATGGTCTGCGAGGACAACGGCATCGGCATCTCCATGCCCACGCCACCCGGCTGGGTGGCCGCCAGCATGCGTGCCCGCCCCGGCTTCCACTATCTTGCCTGCGACGGCCTCGACCTGCTGGACACCTGGCAGGTGGCCCGCGAGGCGGCGCACATCGCCCGCACCCGTCGCCAGCCAGTATTCCTGCACATGCACTGCGTGCGCCTGTTCGGCCATGCCGGCTCCGATGCCCAGCAGGCCTACCTGTCGGCCGCGCGCATCGAGGCCGACGAGGCCCGCGACCCGCTGCTGGTCAGCGCCGGGCTGCTGCGTCGCCACGGCGTGCTTTCCGTGGAGGAGATCGCCCAGCGCTACCGGACGATCGGCGAGCGGGTGGCCCGGGAGGCCGAGGCGGTGATCCAGCGCCCCCGGCTCGAGAGCGCCGCCGAGGTCATGGCGAGCATCGTGCCGCCGCCGCGCCCCGGCCGGCAGCAACCCTGGCAGGGGGAGGTCGATGCCACCCCGGCCCCCATGGCCAGGCTGATCAACCAGGCGCTGGCGAGGCTGATGACCCGCTACCCGCACCTGGTGATGGCCGGCGAGGACATCGGCCGCAAGGGCGGCGTCTACGGGGTCACCCAGCGCCTGCAGGCGCAGTTCGGCCCGCACCGGGTGATCGATACGCTGCTCGACGAGCAGAGCATCCTGGGGCTGGGGATCGGCCTGGCCCAGAGCGGCCTGGTGCCGATCCTCGAGATCCAGTTCCTCGCCTACCTGCACAACGCCGAGGACCAGCTGCGCGGCGAGGCGGCCACCCTGAGCTTCTTCTCCGCTGGCCAGTACACCAACCCGATGGTGGTGCGCATCGCCGGGCTCGGCTACCAGAAGGGCTTCGGCGGCCACTTCCACAACGACAATGCGATTGCCGTGCTGCGCGACATCCCCGGGCTGCTGGTGGCCTGCCCGTCCGACGGGGCCGAGGCGGTGGGGCTGCTGCAGGAGGCCGTCCGCCTGGCCGACGAGGAGCAGCGGTTGGTGGTGGTCCTCGAGCCCATCGCCCGCTACCACGCCCGTGACCTGCTGGAGGAGGGGGATGAGCGCGGCTGCTGCGCCGACCCGGGCCCGGACTACCGCCTGGCGGTGGGCAAGCTCGGCCAATGGGGGGAGGGGCGCGACCTGGCCATCGTCAGCTACGGCAACGGGATGCACCTGTCACGACAGGCGGCCGACCGCCTTGAGGCCGAGGGCATCGCGCTGCGCCTCATCGACCTGCGCTGGCTCACCGCCATCGACCACGATGCCCTGCATCGCCGGGTGGCCGACTGTGCGGGCATCCTGGTGGTGGACGAGTGCCGGCGCTCGGGCTCGCCGAGCGAGGAGCTGATCACCGGCCTGGTCGAGCGCGGCGTGGCGGGCGAGCGCCTGGCGCGGCTGACCGCCGAGGACAGCTTCATCGCCCTGGGGCCGGCCGCCACGGTCACGCTGCCCTCGGTGGCGGGCATCGTCGAGCGGGCCCGGGAGCTGCTGGGCCGGTCGCGGGCCTAGTGGCATGGGCCCGCTCAGTCGTCGACGTCGTCACCGTCCAGCAGGCGACCATCGAAGGGGCTGGCCTCGGGGGGCGCGACCCCCGGGTCGAGGCGCTGGTGCAGGTTGAGCATCACCGCCACCTCGTGCTCGGGGCGTAGCGGCTCGAGGCCCAGCTCGCCGAAGAGCTCGCCCCGGGCCCTGGCCCAGTCGCCGGGCTCGAGCTCCTGGTAGAGGCTGTCTGCCGGGGCCAGTTCCACGAAGGGGTCGAGGCCGTAGGTGTCGAAGAGCCGCGAGATCGCCGCCTCGTCATCACTCACGCCGGCCGTGTAGAGGGTGGCGCTGAAGTGGTCATTCTCCAGCTCGCGGATCACGTCCAGCGGGCTCACGCCCATGCTGTTGAGCTCCTCCAGGCTGTACTCGCCAAGCGACACCATTTCGCTGTCCAGCCAGTCGTCGTCCGGCTGGATCAGGGTGTGCTTGACCCGCCCATCGGGCAGCGTCCAGGCGATGGCCAGCGGCAGTCCGCCGTCCTCGCCGGTCTCGACGGCGATGAAGCCGGGAATCTCCTTGTGCTCGGGGCCGGCCATGTCAGGGCTCCTCATGTTCGGTGGCGCGGTGCGCCTCGCCTGCCGGCAGGCGGAAGAAGGCGAGCGCGGTCGCGGTGGTGGCACGGGCCATTTCGGCCTCGTCCATGCCCCGCCAGTGGGCGATCTCCCGCACGATCCAGGGCAGCAGCGCCGGTTCGTGGCGTCTGCCCTTGAGTTTGGCAGGTAAATTGCGCGGCAGCAGGTAGGGGCAGTCGGTTTCCACCATCAGCCGGTCCAGGGGGATCTCGCTGACCAGCTCGCGCAGGTGGTGGCCGCGACGCTCGTCGCACAGCCAGCCGGTCAGGCCGATGTGCAGGTCAAGGTCCCGGTAGCCGTAGAGGGTCTCGCGGTCGGCGGTGAAGCAGTGCACCACGGCGTCGGGGATATCGTCTCGCCAGGCGTGCAGCATCTCGCGCATGCGGCGCCCGGCGTCCCGCTCATGGAGGAACAGCGGCTTGCCGCTCTCCGCCGCCAGGCCGAGCTGGGCCTCGAAGGCGCGCTCCTGCTCGGCGGGGGTGGAGAAGTTGCGGTTGAAGTCCAGGCCGCACTCGCCCACCGCCACCACCTCGGGCTGGCGGTGCAGGTCGCGCATCGCCCGCGCGAGCGTCGGGTCCCAGCGGCTGGCGTCGTGGGGATGCACCCCGGCGGTGGCGAAGAGCCCCGGGTGGCGCCGGGCCAGCGCCACGGCCTGCTCGGCGTGCTCGCGGTCGGTGCCGGTGAGGATCAGGGTGGTGACGTTGGCCGCCCGGGCGCGGGCCAGCACCGCCGGCAGGTCCCGGGCGAAGCTCTCGTGGGTCAGGTTGGCGCCGATGTCCACCAGCGGGGCGGGCGAGGTGAAGCGCAGGGCCTCGGGCAGGACGTCGTCGAAGGTGTCGGTCGGGGCAACCAAGGCGAAACTCCTTCTGGGATCAGGCGCGCATTGTACCCGTCGCCACGCCGGGCCGGCCATGCGTTACACTAGCGCCCTCGATGAATGAAGAGGTGAGCGCGTGACCCTGCTACGTCTGGAACAGCTGCAACTGGCCTACGGCACCCAAGTGCTGCTCGACGGCGCCGACCTGGTGCTGGAGAAGGGCGAGCGCCTGGCCCTGGTGGGGCGCAACGGCACCGGCAAGTCGACCCTGCTCAAGCTGGTCGCCGGCGAGATCCAGGCCGACGGCGGCCACATCTGGCGGGCGCCGGGGCTGAAGATCGGGGTGCTCGCCCAGGAGCTGCCGGATGCCACCGGCCAGACCATCTTCGACGTGGTGGCCCAGGGGCTCCCCGAGGCCGGCGAGCTGCTCTCCGAGTACCACCACCTGATCCACGACGAGGCGCCGGACATGCGCCGCATGGCCGAGCTGCAGACGCGGATCGAGGCGATCGACGGCTGGTCCTTCCACCAGCGCATCGACGTGGTGCTGACCCGGCTGGGGCTGCCCGCCGATGCCGAGATGGCCGCGCTCTCCGGCGGCTGGCGGCGCCGCGTGGCGCTGGCCCGGGCGCTGGTCGCCGAGCCCGACCTGCTAATGTTAGACGAGCCCACCAACCACCTCGACCTCGACACCATCGCCTGGCTGGAAGAGCAGCTGCTGGACTTCAATGGCGCCGTGCTCTTCATCACCCACGACCGTGCCTTCCTCTCGAAGCTCGCCACGGCGATCCTCGAGCTCGATCGCGGGCGCCTGGGCCGCTACCCCGGGGATTACGCCGCCTACCAGGAGCAGAAGAACCACGAGCTGGAGGTCGAGGCCCGGGAGCATGCCGAGTTCGACAAGAAGCTCGCCCAGGAGGAGGCCTGGATTCGCCAGGGCATCAAGGCGCGGCGCACCCGCAACGAGGGCCGGGTGAGGGCGCTGGAGCAGCTGCGTCGGGAGCGCAGCGAGCGCCGCGAACGCCAGGGCAAGGCCTCGATCTCCGTCGACAGCGGTGGGCGCAGCGGCAAGCGGGTGGTCAGCCTCGAGCACGTTACCCAGCGCTTCGGCGACGAGGTGGTGATCGATGACCTGAGCCTCGAGATCCAGCGCGGCGGCCGCAACGGTGCCGGCAAGACGACCCTGCTCAAGATCCTGCTCGGCGAGCTCGAGCCGAGCGAGGGCAAGGTGCAGTTCGGGACCAAGCTGCAGGTCGCCTACTTCGACCAGCTGCGCGCCGGGCTGGAGCCGGAGAAGAGCGTCTACGACAACGTGGCCCAGGGTAGCGATCGCATCGCCGTGGGCGGCCGCGACCGCCACGTGATGAGCTACCTGCAGGACTTCCTGTTCACCCCCGAGCGGGTGCGCCAGCCGGTCAAGGCGCTCTCCGGGGGCGAGTCCAACCGCCTGCTGCTGGCCAAGCTGTTCACCCAGCCGGCCAATGTCCTGGTGCTCGACGAGCCGACCAACGACCTCGACGTCGAGACCCTGGAGCTGCTCGAGGAACTGCTCCTGAACTTCGACGGCACCCTGCTGCTGGTCTCCCACGACCGCGCCTTCATGGACAACGTGGTGACCAGCGTGCTGGCCTTCGAGGGCCAGGGGCGGGTGCGCGAGTACGTGGGCGGCTACAGCGACTGGGTACGCCAGGGGGGCAGGCTGCCCCCGGCCCCCTGGGAGGGGGCGGCGCGCCAGCAGGCCGAACCCGCGGCCCCGGCGGCGGGCGACACTCCGCCACCGGCCAGGGCCGCCGCCGAGGCTGCCCCGGTGAACCGCCCGGTCAAGCTCTCCTACAAGCTGCAGCGCGAGCTCGACGGCCTCCCGGCCGAGATCGAGCGCCTCGAGGGCGAGGTGGCCGCCTTCGAGGCACGGGTCGGCGACCCGGCCTTCTACCAGCAGGATGCCGAGACCGTGACCGCGACCCTGCAGTCGCTGAACGATACCCAGGCCGAGCTGGAAGCGGCCATGGAGCGCTGGATGGAACTGGAGGCGATGGCGGCAGGAGAGTGACAGGGCGAGGCGTCGCCGGCGTAGGGCCCGAAACCGCAAGGGCGCCCCTGGGGCGCCCTTGCGGTCTGTCGGGTGCAAGAGGGTGGTTACTCTTCGCTCTTCTCGCCCTTGGCCCCCACCCGCACGGCCAGCACGTCGCACTGGGCGCCGTGCAGCACACCGGTGGAGGTGGAGCCGAGCAGCAGGGCGAAGCCATGGCGGCCGTGGGAGCCGACCACGATCAGGTCGACGTCATGCTCCTCGGCGAAGCGGTGGATCTCGGTATCGGGCATGCCCACCACCACGTGCTGGTTCTCCTTGGGCACATGGGTGTCGGCGATCTCCGCCAGGCGCTGCTTGGCGTGCTCGTCGAGCTGGTCCTGGATGCTGGTGAGGTCCATGGGGATGTCGCCGCCATAGGCGAAGCCCAGCGGCTCCAGGGTATGCATGATCGACAGCTTGGCCTGGTTGCGGTCGGCGATCTGCATCGCCCGCTCCAGGACCTTGTGGGAGTCCTTGGTCAGGTCGACGGCGACCAGGACATGACGATATTCGTTGCTCATGGTGTGACTCTCCGTACAGCATCCAGCGTGTTTGGGGATGCTTCCACTCTAGGACGGCTCGCGTGACAAGACAACGACTTGCATCAAGATTCACAGGGAGAACGGCATGGCCTGGTTGATCATTCTCGTCGCGGTGATGCTGGTGATCTCACCGCTACTCTGGCTCAAGCCGAACCCGCGCCAGAAGCGGGTGGCGCGGATGCGCACGGCCATGAGCCGGGCGGGCGTCACCGTCAAGCTGGACAAGCCACCCTTTCATGAAGCCAGGGGCGTCATGCCCCACTACCGCTGGCCCTATCCGCCGCAACAGCCGGGGCCCGACTTCACGCTGGTGCGAGATGCGAAGGCCGGGCCGGCGCTCAAGCCGTTCCGGCATGGCTGGTACTGGCGCTTCGAGCCGCTCCGGCCCCTGCCGGCGGCGGCCGAGGCGCCCCTCGAGGCGCTGCTGACGCGCCTGCCGCTGGATGCCAGTGTGCTGGAGTCGAACCGGGCGGCCCTCGGCCTCTGGTGGTGGGAGTCGCAGGATACCGAGCGCTTCTCCAGCTACCTGGAGGACTTCACGGCCCTGCGTGACGCCCTCGCCGGGCGTCCCGACCATCCCGAGAAGGAGGTGCCCCTGGAGGGGCCGCGCGCCTGAGCACGGTCACTGTGCATCCTCGCGGGCCTGGATCGCCAGGCCGTTCTCCTCGATGCGCGACAGCAGGCTCGCCAGCTGGGCGACCTCCGCGTCGTCGAGGCCGGCCAGCATCTCGCTGCGCGCCTGGCTGACCACCGCATCGATCTGCTCCAGCAGGGGTGTGGCCTCGGGCGTGAGGTAGATGCGCTTGGTGCGGCGGTCCTGCTCGCAGCCGCGCCGCTCGATCAGCCCCTGCTCGGAGAGCTGGTCCAGGGTGCGGACCAGCGAGGGCGCCTCGACGCCGATGGCGCGGGCCAGGTCACACTGCGGCTGGCCGTCACCGAGCCGCCAGAGGTGGTAGAGGGTGATCCAGCGAGTCTGGGTCAGGCCCAGCGGCGCCAGTCGCCGGTCGATGACGGCGCGCCACAGGCGCGGCACGCGGGACAGCTGGAAGCCGATGTTCTGGTGCATGGGTCTGTGCATCCGGGAGAAGCCTGAGCGGATTGTCCGAACCGCCGCCGTGTAATGCAAGCAGGCTTATCATTGCACGCCCTCGGCCGTTCCGGCGTCATCGTCTGCCTCGTCTGCCTCGTCTGCCTCGTCTGCCTCGTCTGCCTCGTCTGCCTCGTCTGCCTCGTCTGCCTCGTC
>NZ_JAWSUJ010000135.1:0-7863 GCF_033549285.1 Halomonas sp. | reverse complement strand
ACAGAAGAAAGCCGCGCTGGATGAGACCTATCTGGCGGACATTCTCGCGGTGTGATGGCTTTCATGCGTTTTCCCTGGCTGTTTCCTTTGCCTTCCGGCTGGCTCGTACTTTCTACTGACGGGCTGATGCCGCACCAGCTCCATCACATCAGAGGCTATCCATGACGACCCAAGACGCTCATAAGAAAGTGCGGGCCGGCACGCGCCTGGCGGTAACGCTCGCCCTGGTGGCGGTGCTCAGTGGCTGTGCGCTGCAGCCTGCTGGATTGTCACAGAGTGCCGGCTCGGTGGTGGCCGGCAGCGACCAGGGCAAGCCGGTGGATGCCAACCTCAGCGGCTTTCTCGACCAGGCACCGCCTGGCGCAGTCACCGACCTGGCCGAGAGCCCCTGGGGCGCCAATGTAATGGTCTCGGTCGAGGCGCCTTATTACGCCGCCAGTGGGCGCGTATGCCGGCAGATGCGTATCGAATCCGCGCGGGGGCCGGTCACCCCCCAGGTGGCGTGTGAAACCGCAGGTGGTGATTGGGTGGTACGCCGCCAGGTCACCCAGGCACTCGCCGCCCAGGGAGGTTCCCGCTGATGAAGGCTTCTACACGTTACTTTGGCCGCCTGACCCTTGCCCTGGGCCTGCTGAGCCTGCCGGCCCTCGCCGGCGCCCAGTCGATAAGCCTGCCCAGCGAGATCGTCCCGGAACAGCAGCAGCGCAGCAGCACCACGGGCGCGGAACAGATAGATGCTTCTCCACGGGCCAACTGGCGCGGTGAAGGCACTTATGGTCCCAAACTGCAGGGCCCCGTGCCCCAGCAGCAACTGGATGACAATGCCGAATCGCTGCCGCCGTTCGGTGCCAACCTCTTCGAGGGGGGCTTCCGTGGCACCATGGCCGATGGCCTGAACCCCGGCTATACCGTCAAGCCCGGCGACCAGGTCACGCTGCGCGCCTGGGGCGCGGTGGAGATCGACCAGGTCGCCACCGTGGATGCCCAGGGCAATATCTTCATTCCCTCCATCGGGCCGCTCAAGGTGCAGGGCCAGAACAGCCAGCAACTGGACGGCAGCGTGCGCTCGGCCATCAAGTCGGTCTACCCCGAGGGCGTGGAGGTCTACACCAACCTGCAGGGCGTACAACCGGTGGGCGTGTTCGTGACCGGCTATGTGGAGAACCCCGGGCGCTATGCCGGCACCCCCAGCGACTCGCTACTCTACTTCCTCGACCAGGCTGGCGGCATCGACAATGCCCTGGGCAGCTATCGCGACATCCGCGTGATGCGTGGCAGCCAGACCGTCGCCCGGGTCGACCTCTACGACTTCCTGCTCGACGGCAAGCTGCCCCGCCCGCAGTTCCGCGATGGCGACACCATCGTGGTGGAGGAGCGTGGCCCGGCCATCGCCGTGGTGGGCGACGTCAAGCGTGAATACCGCTACGAGCTCACCGGGCAGCAGCTCACCGGCACCGAGGTCACTCGCCTGGCGCGTCTCAACAGCGGCGTCTCCCACGTGCTGCTGCGCGGCACGCGAGCGGACGGCCCGTTCGCCGAGTACTACCCGCTAAGTGAGTTCTCCAGCCAGAGCGTATACAGCGGTGACGAGGTGCTGTTCAGCGCCGACGAGCGCAGCGAGACCATCGTCGTGGAGCTGGAGGGCAGTTACTTCGGGCCTTCACGTTATGCCCTGCCGCGCAACGCCCGCCTGGGCGAACTGCTCGACGCGGTTGCCGTGCCCAAGGAGATGACCGCGGTGCGCAGCGTCTCGCTCAAGCGCGAGAGCGTGCGCAAGCAGCAGGCCCAGTCGCTGGAGGACAGCCTGCGTCGCCTGGAGATGACCTATCTGGGCACGCCGGCACGCACCGACGACGAGGCCAAGAGCCGAGCCCAGGAGGCGCAGCTGATCCAGGACTTCGTCAAGCGCGCGCGCCAGGTCGAGCCCAGCGGCCGCCTGGTGGTGGCCCACGACGACCGCATCAGCGATATCCGCCTGCAGGACGGCGACGTCATCACCATTCCCGAGGTCAGTGATTCCATCCTGATCAGCGGCGAGATCGTGGTGCCCCAGGCGGTGGTCTACAAGCCCGACCTTACCGCCGAGGACTACATCGAAGGGGCTGGCGGCTACACCTCCCGCGCCAACGACGACCATATCCTGGTGGTGCGCCAGAACGGCGCCGTGGTCGATGCCGACCGCGCCAGCCTCCGCCCCGGCGACGAGATCCTGGTGATGCCCAAGGTGCCCACCCGCAACCTCGAGTTGGCCACCAGCATCACCCAGATCCTCTACCAGATCGCCGTGGCTACCAAGGTTGCCGTTGATCTCTAACCGGGCTTCGCCCGACCCGACTTCGTCGGGGGCTTGAAGCTTGAAGCTGGAAGTCACCCCAACCCCATAACTTGTGTGGGGTTATGCCGCGAAGCGGCATTCTTCCAGCTTCCAGGCGCGAAGCGCCGCTCTTCCAGCTTCCAGCTCCTGGTGTAGCCGGGCACTTCCAGCTTAAGACCGACGATGCCCAACTCCGAAAACGCCCCAGCCCGCCGCACTCCCTGGCAGGTCACCCGCAGCGTCTGGTACGCCATGTTCATGCGCGAGGCGATCTCGCGCACCATGGCCGATCGCATGGGCTGGTTCTGGATGATCGCCGAGCCCATGGCGTTCACCCTGATCATGGTGGCCATCCGCGGCTTCATCAGTGGTGATCGCTTTATCGTCAACGCCGAATTCATCCCCTGGATGATCACCGGCCTGATGGGTTTCTTCCTGATCCGCGAGGGCATGATGCGGGCCCTGGGGGCGGTGAATGCCAACAGCGCCCTGTTTGCCTACCGCCAGGTGCAGCCGGTCGATCCCGTGCTGGTGCGCAACGTGCTGGAAGGCCTGCTGCGAACCTTCATCTTCCTGTTGTTCATCGTCGGTGCGCTGATGCTGGGCACCGACATGGTGCCCGACAACGGCATTCGCGCCATGTTCTGGTGGCTCAGCCTGTGGGGGCTGGGCCTGGGGCTGGGGCTGGTTACCTCGGTGGCCGGTACCCTGGTGCCTGAGGTCGCTACCGTGGTGAAGATGATCAACATGCCGTTGCTGATTCTCTCCGGCGTCATCTTCCCGCTCAACAACCTGCCGCACTGGCTGCTCGAGTACCTGATGTATAACCCCATCGTGCATGGGCTGGAGCTGCTTCGGGTGAGCTTCTTCGAGGGGTACCAGGTAGTGAATGGCA
This sequence comes from Halomonas sp., assembly GCF_033549285.1. Taxonomy (GTDB): domain Bacteria; phylum Pseudomonadota; class Gammaproteobacteria; order Pseudomonadales; family Halomonadaceae; genus Halomonas. The sequence continues at coordinate 4,654 of NZ_JAWSUJ010000135.1, read as the reverse complement.
CCAGTGCGACCTATTTCTGGATGTTCACCCTGGCGACCCTCGCGATAGGGCTGCTGATGCATGTGCGCTTCAAGGAGAGGCTGAAGGCGAAATGATTCAGATAAACGGCCTCTACAAGCGTTACCTCAATCATCGTGCCAGTGCCTGGGTGCTCAAGGATATCAACCTGACCATTCCCAGAGGGGTCAGCGTGGGCCTGCTGGGGCGCAACGGCGCAGGCAAGTCGACCCTGCTGCGCCTGATTGCCGGGATGGACGCCCCCAATCGGGGAGAAATCCAGCGGCGCTGCCGGGTTTCCTGGCCGATAGGCCTTTCGGGGGGCCTGCAGGGTTCCATGACCGGCCGCCAGAACGTCAAGTTCGTGGCACGGGTTCATGGTGGGCGGCAGAACGAGGAGGAGATCATTCGGCGCGTGCAGGAGTTTGCCGAGATCGGCAAGGCCTTCGATCGTCCCGTTCGTACCTACTCCAGTGGTATGCGATCACGTCTCAACTTCGGCCTTTCGCTGGCGTTCGACTTCGACGTCTACCTATCCGACGAGGCAACCTCGACGGGGGACCGCGGGTTCAAGCAGAAGGCGACCAAGGCCTTCAAGGAGCGGGTAGGGCAGGCCAGCCTGATCATGGTCAGCCACAGCGAAGGCATTCTCAAGGACCTCTGTCAGGCCGGGGTGTATCTCAAGAATGGCCAGGCCACCTGGTACGACGATATCAACGATGCCATCGCCGCCTATCACGAGGAAACCGGTGGGTCAGCGAAACCCAGCCCTGCGCCCAAGGCCCCGCCAGCCGCTGACAAGCCGGAGAGCGAGCCAAGCAGCGAGCCGACCCTCGCCGAGGCACTGGCGCAGCTACGCCGTCGCAAGGTGGAATTCGACGCCGCCAGGGCAGCGCTGGAGCACTCCCGGGGCACGGGTGCCTCCGCTCAGGAAGTCAGCCGCCAGGAGGAGGCCATGGGTGTGGCGCGTGAACATCTGCATGCCGCCCGCCGCCAGGTTCAGCTGCTGCAGCCCACGCCGGATGACTGAACTCCGCGCAAAGCCCTCGCTTCTGCCTTCACCCGTCAATCAACCAATCCGAGCCCTTTTCCCATGAAAGGATTCATCAAGTCCCAGCCACACTGGGCTCTGGCCCTGCTGGCGATTGTGCTAGTCAGCCTCTACTGGTTCCTGTGGGCCGAGGATCGTTACCTCTCCCGTGCCACGGTGGTGTTGGAGAGCCCCCAGATCGCCCAGCCGGAGGTCAGTTTCTCCTCGATCCTCACCGGTGCGACAGGCGACAAGGACCTGCTGCTGCTGCGCGAGCATCTGCTCTCGGTGGACATGCTCAAGCGGGTTCAGGAAGAGCTCGATTTCCGTGGCCACTACGGTGAGCACGGCGATATCTTTGCCCGCCTGCGTGATCCCGAGGGTCCGATCGAGGACCTGCACCAGTACTACCTGCGCCGCGTCACGGTGGAAATGGACGAATACGCCGGGGTGCTAAATATCGAGGTGCAGGCCTACACCCCCGAGTTCGCTCACAAGATGGTGCAGCTGCTGCTGGAAGCCGGCGAAGCGCATATGAATGACATGGGCCAGCGCCTCGCCGAGGAGCAGGTAGCCTTCCTGGAGCGTCAGCTAGGTCGCCTGGAAGGCCGGCTGGACGAGGCCCGTGCCGATCTGCTCGCCTTCCAGAACAAGGAAGGCCTGGTCTCGCCCACCAGTACCGTGGAGAGCATCAACCAGGTGGTGGCCACCCTGGAAGGCGAACTGGCCCGTATCCAGGCCCAGCGCAAGGCACTCTCCAGCTACCAGAGCGTGCAGTCTGCCGATATGCGCCGGGTGCAGTCCGAAATCGAAGCCCTGCGTGAGCAGATCGAGAAGCAGCGCGACCGCCTGGCCCAGGCCACCGGCGAATCGCTCAACCGCATCTCCTCCCAGTACGAGACCCTCGAGCTCAAGGCCCAGTTCGCCCAGGAGACCTACTCCAGCGCCCTGGCCGCCCTCGAGAACACCCGCCTGGAAGCCGCCCGCAAGCTCAAGCAGGTCAGCGTGCTGCAGAGCCCGCTGTTCCCGGAGTATGCCACCAAGCCGGATCGGCTCTACAACGCCACGGTGTTCGCGATCGTGGTCATCTTCCTGGCATTCATCCTCAGCATGCTGGTGCTTATCATCCGAGACCACCGCGATTGAGTCGGCGCCGCGAAGCGGGGCTTACAAGCCCGAAGGGCGCTCTCTCTTTACACCTTACCCCTCACACCTCACATCACGCACAGGCCCATGACTGACGTAGAACTTCTGCAATCCTCCCCGCTGTTTGATCCACAGTGGTACCAGGAACGCTATCCCGATGTTCAGGCGGTGGAGCTCACGCCTGAACAGCACTTCCTGAAATATGGTTGGCGGCTGGGCCGCAATCCGGGCCCAGAGTTTTCTGTGCCGGCTTATCTGGAGACATATCCGGACATTCGCAAGGCGGGTGTCAACCCGCTGTTGCATTTCATCGAGCAAGGTCAACAGGAAGGCCGCCAGGTTCATCCAGTCAAGGAGCCGAGCATAGCAGACACGGCGCTACAGGCACCCTTTCACAGGGGGACTTCGTTAGGGCACTCATACGAGCCAATAAGCAAAAGTAGCGAAGGTGATCTTAAGCTAGCTAGCCAGCAGGATGTACTCAAGAAACAGCTTGAAAAGCAAGAGGAGCTAGAAGAAGAAAACCGAATGCTGCTTGAAACAATCCATGTGCTACAGGAAGAGCTGGAGGCCACCCACCAGCAAATACAGGCGTTGAGTCAGCGGAAGGTCCAGTCGGAGACAACCGAGCGCTTGAAGCAGATGGAAGTTCAGCATAAGGAACAGCAGCAAAAGCTGAAAGAAGAACAGCGTGCCTATAAGGAAGTTCTCTCACAGAAAATGAACCTGGCTAAGGAGTTGGAATCTCAGAAGGCGGCATTTCAGCAGAGTGCCGAGATAGAAGAAGAGAACCGTCTGTTGATTGATCAGCTTCATATGGTTCAGGAGGAACTAGAGAAAAGCATCCTTGCTGGAGAAGAAAAGAACCGACGCCTGAAAGAGTTGGAGGGTGAGCAATACCTCCTGCAGCAGCGCTTTAAGGAATCTTGATTACGTGTCGGGTCACGCGTGATTGAATACCCGCTTGGTAAATATCTCAGGACGCTTGTGCAGCCACTCCTTCATCGCGGCAATCGGTGATTGATGGTGCGGCGCCTTCTGAAGGATGTGGTTATTGTACAGCCAAGTGTACCGCTTGAGTGTCTGCTCCAGGTCCTCGCCTGAGTTATAACGCCAGGTCGCCAGCACGACGCTGATGCGGCTGTTGAACCGCTCCACCATACCGTTCGTCTGTGGCCTTCTAGGATTGACCAGGCGATTTTCGATACCAGGCCTGGCACTCCTGATCGAAGGTACTGCGGTGCTGGGCTTGAGCTCACCTGCCCGCGTGAAGCGATCGGTGAACGACTTGCCGTTGTCAGTTAGCACCGTCTGGATGGTGAAGGGAGCCTTCTCCTCCACGTGATTCATGAACGCCTTGGCATCCTTGGCGGACTGGCTGTGCCTGACCTCCAGATAGATCGAGCATATGACACGGTCGATGGCGACGTACAGGTAGCGTTTCTGCTCCTCGTCGGGCATCTGTGGCAGATTCTTGATGTCGATATGCACATACCCGGGCCAATAGTTCTTGAAGAGCTTGTGTCGGGGCTTGCCATCATCGCCGGCGCCCTGACGGGACAGTTCTGCCAGTGTCGGCACCTCGCGGCGCTTGAGCATGCGGTGCGGACCTGAGCGAGACAGTCGAGGGTTCAGAAATTCACGAGCGGCGATCATCACCCCATCTTGCTCGGACGTGAGCGTGGCCAGCAGGTTATGACGCGTGGGGGTCGATCATAGACATCGTCACGGTACCCAACGCTGAATGGTAGTGGTGGCGACGCCACACTGGCGGGTCAGCTCGCTATCCGTGATGCTGGAGGACGCCGCCTGGATTTCAGCACGGAGCTTTGGGGTTGTGATTGCCTGCTTATACAGTTTGATATTCATGAACCTGTTCCCGAATGAATTTCTGTAGAAGCTCTCTGACTGCCAGCAGAGGATAGCTCCTATAGCTCATTTGACCACCCGGGATCCTACATCTAACTAATAAATTTTAATGGAAAGTTATGGTTGGAGATGATTTTGAGTAAAAATATTAATATTTTGAAAGAAGCAAACCAAGCGTTCCGGGACAAGCGGTATGAGAAAGCATTAGAGATGTACGAACAGGCTGCCCATCTCTATGGAAAACGGATAGTTGAAATCAATATTCAGGTGTGTCTCAAATATCTGGGGCGCGAGAAGCATACTCGCCTAAAGTTTGATGAAATCACACAGTTGTTACTTGAAAACTCAGATAAAATAAAACTGAACGAAAAAGAAAGAACGCAGGCACTCATGCACTATGAGGAGTTGACCTCAAAAAAGTCAGAGACATTACCTGTAAAACCTGTCAATCCAGTTCCTTCAGACTGGCCTGAAGGGCTTGAGCTCGCTCCCCTTCCTGACGGGCCGAATGATTATGACTGGTATGTGACCTACCGCTAAGTGCCTAATCTAAAGTTTTCGTGCATAATGTGTGTAGGATACCTGACACGGACGGAACCATGGCAAGGCGCT
>NZ_JAWSUJ010000134.1:0-7926 GCF_033549285.1 Halomonas sp. | reverse complement strand
CTGAGTGCCTGTGGTTCGCTTCCGGTACCGTCAGGCACGACAGCACCGGACCGGGAGCTTTCGCTGCAGGCAGCTCCATGCCTGTACCCTTGCCCTTCGGGGGAGAAGGACGGGCCTCCCAGGTTCCTGGGAAACCCTTGTATGAACATGCCCTGCTCTCTGACACCGGTGGCTCCTTTCCGCTAAGCCATTTCAGCGGGTCGGTGTTGCCTTCCACGTCAGGCAGAATGTCGGCAGCCACGATTCCAACATTTCGGTGCTCAATCACACGGCCTGCTCACTCACTGTCTACGCTTCACAACGGCGGTTGCCCGACGCTGCGCAAGACTCGCTACCGGCTGGTGGCTACCCTTGGCCGGGTGGGACTTACACCCACTGGGTTTCATTTCGCTGTTTAGGCCACGCCTCCCTGTGTGGATTCCCCAGCGACCAGGCTTTGCCTGGCGCACGCCTGAATATTGCACCGGGCCGGCCAGACGCTCCCAGATCTCAGGCTCGGTGAGGACGATGGCACTCCGAGCTTGAGATTGGCTATTTCTTGATCAATTTTCTGCGCTCAGGACGCACTGCCCCCAACCCCCATGTCTTTTCTGTGCCGGGGACAGCACGCCGTGGCGCTATCCCGGCACCAGTTTGCTGGCCAGCTTCAGGAAGAGGTCCTGCTCCGGGTACTGGCTGTTCAACATCAACCGGATCGTGCGCGTGTTGCGGGTGATGACGGTGCCGATCTTCAGCAGCTTCAGGCGGAGGGTGTTGACCTGTGCCTGGGCGAAGGCGGTGCGCTTGAGGTAGATCCGGCGTAGTCGCTCCAGCAGCAGGTAGGCCAACCCCGACAGCAGCAGTCGGTACTGGTTGGGCCACCATTCGTGGCAGCTGGTGCGGTCGGAGAACAGGAACTGCTGCTCCTTGATACGGTTCTCCATCTCGCCCCGGGCGCAGTAGCGGTGGTCATAGAGCCACTCGGCGCTGCAGCCGCGCAGGCTGGTGACCACATAGCGGGTGTTGAAGCCACGCCGGCTGGTCTCGGACTTGACGATGACCTTTCGTCGACGCTCTTTCCAGCTCTTGGCAGCGTACTCGATGAAGCCGAAGACACGCTCTTTCTCCCAGCTCTTCTCGAAGCGGATGGCCGACGTGTAGTCGATGTCCAGAGCCAGCTTGGCCAAGCGCTTGTTGCCGGCGAGGCCGATGATGTAATCGACGCCGTGACGGTCGCACCAATTAAGGATCAGCGGACGGCAGAAGCCGCTGTCGCCTCGGAAGACGATCTTCACCTCTGGCCACTCCTGGCGCAGCCGCCGGACCAACAGGGAGAGGATGGCACCGGCGTGGTGAGCGGCATCCAGCGAGGCCGGACGCAAGTAGCTGACCAGCAGCTGGTCGCCACAGAACACGAACAGCGGCAGGAAGATGTAGTGGTTGTAGTAGCCGTTGAAGTGCCGCCCGAGCTGCTGGCCATGCACCCGATCGTCGGTGGCATCGAAGTCGAGGTAGAGCGGCTTCTTGGGTGGCCGCCGGAACGAGCGGATGAACTGCTCGATCATCTCCTCGTGGATGGTGATCGCCCAGTCCCGGTCGGCTTGCTGCTCGAAGCGGCACAAGGTGGACTGACTGGCCAGCACGCCATCGGTATCGACGGCGGTCTGCAGGGCGATGTCGTGACGCAGGGCCTGGTGGTCATTGAGATCCTCATAGCCCAGCGCCAGGCCGAACACCCGCTGCCGGACCAGGGTTTCGGTGCGATGCAGGCAGCGCTGAGCGTCGCGCTCGTCGCTGAGCCGGCGAGCGACAGCACGGGTCAGGCCCATCTCGCGATCGAGCTGCCTCAGCAGCAGGATACCACCGTCGGAAGAGACATCACCGCCATCGAAACGGGCGATGACCTGACGGCCTTTGCAGCGTGGAAAGGAGGCGGACGGCGTGGTACATTTTGTCATGGCGGCTGAGGCGGTTGGTTCTGGTGTAGGAGCTTGAATCATAACCGATTTTCAGCCGCCTTTTTCATGTCCGGTGAAATATCCGGGCTAGAAGAGGTGGCCGTGGAAAGGCCAGGCGGCGAGTTCAAGCTCCCTTTGAACCGGATACAATTTTACACATTCGGATACACGGAATAAAGCGAATTGCGCCTTGTGGAAGGCGACGATGGTCGAAGGCTCAGGGAGAGGATCAAGCGTCCAGCATCGCCAGCGTATGCGCCCGCTGCTGATTCACGGCGTCATCGAGAATGACCAATAGCGTGTCATAATCCTCCAGCATCTCGGTCTCCATGCCGGTGGCCTCGAAGCGCTCAAGGGTGTGCTGGGTATCGTCGATGACCGCTTGAAGCTCATCAATGAATTGCTGATGGTCATCCACCGTCATGCGACCTCCAGAAGCAAGAAACCGGCCCCACGATGGGAGCCGGTTCTTTGATCCACCGAGGGGGAAGAAAGCCTTCCCCAAGGATCTGTCTCAGGGGCTTAGCCCAGCAGAGACAGCACGGACTGTGGAGTCTGGTTGGCCTGCGCCAGCACGGAAGTACCGGCCTGCTGCAGGATATTGGCACGAGTCATGTTAGACACTTCCTTGGCATAGTCGGCGTCTTCGATGCGCGAACGGGCAGCAGAGATATTAACTTCAGTGGTACTAAGGTTCTGAATAACAGACTCAAAACGATTCATTGCGGCACCCAGAGTTCCACGCTGAGTATCTACCGCAGTAATAGCAGCATCAATATCTGCCAAGGTCCCCACGCCACCGGTAATATCGTGTGTTCCAATGTTCCATCCAGCCGGATCATTAATAACGATATCACGAGTTTGCCCATCTTCAGAGCCAACTTGGAAGCTGAAGGTAGCTCCAGCAGAGAGAATTTTCGTTCCGTTGAAGTCCGTATCAGTAGAGATCTTTCCAATCTCTGCCAAACGCTCGTCCACCTCAGCCTGAATAGAGGTAAGATCCGATGCGCTATTGGTCCCATTGAGAGCCTGAACAGTCAGTTCGCGGACACGCTGGAGGTTACTGTTAACCTCATTAAGTGCGCCTTCAGCAGTCTGAGCCAGGGAGATACCATCATTGGCATTACGCTGTGCCTGGGCCAGCCCGTTGATCTGAGAGGTCATGCGGTTGGCGATGGCCTGACCGGCGGCATCATCCTTGGCACTGTTGATACGCAGGCCGGAAGAGAGACGCTCTTGGGCGGTCTGCAGAGCATTCTGAGACTTGTTCAGGTTGTTCTGACCAATCAAGGCGGTGATGTTGGTATTGATCACGGACATGGTGATGTTCCTTCCAATCAGTTGAGGGCTCCATTGGCAACCCCCGCATTGGCTTCGGGGCCTGCCGCAACGGCGCCGTTGGCCGTTACTCTCTATAACGGCAGCTTGACGGCGAGCTTTAGGGTCAGATGGAAAAATCTTGCTTAAAGTCCGCCATGGCACCCTCCTGCGTGGCCTGGCACAGATCATGGCGACTTCACTGACACCTGATGCGACGAAGGAGCCTTGCCGTAAAGCGCAACGGGCCTGGCTAAGCCGGGCCCGTTGGAGGGATGGTGTAGGGTAGCAGGGGTTACTTCTGCCCCTGTGACATCTGCGAGCTGATCATATCAAGCTGCTGCCCCAGGTAGGCGCTGGTGGCATTCATCCGGGACATCATGGCGTCTAGCTGGCCGAACTGCTTGCGGTAACGCTCCACGGTGCGCTCGATGCTGGTCTCCATCCGCTCGTAGCGGTTATCCAGGCTGCTGACACGGGTCTCGGCGCTGTTCACCGAGTTCTGGATCATGCCATCGTTGCCCAGGATCTGGCCCAGGGTCTGGTCCAGGCGTCCCGCCATGCCACCCGCCTCATCGGCACCGGCGAAGAACTCGGCCAAGGCCTGCGGGGTCTCGGCAATCACCGCGTCCAGCTTGGCTTCGTCAAGCTCCAGGCGACCTCTCTCGTTTAGCTGGATGCCTACCTGGGACATGATCTCCAGCGCACCACCGGCCACGCTTTCCGTGAGGTTGCGACTCAACCGTGACTCGATAGTGCGCACGGTGCGATCACCCACCAGCTCACCGGCGGTTTCGGCATCACCGGTCACGTTGGTCATGCGCCCCACGGTCGACTTCATCTCGTTGTAGGCGGAGACGAACCCCTGCACGGCCTCCTTCAGCGATTCATCATCCTGCTCCACCACCACGGCGAGCGTCTTACCCTCGGCGGCGCTGTCCAGCTCGAGGGTGATGCCCTGAATAGCACCCTCCACGGTGTTAGAAGCGCTGGTAATGGCTATCCCGTTAATCTCCAGGGAGGCGTTTTGCCCGGACTGGCGGGTGGTGGCGTCTTCAGCCAAGGCGGTATTGCCAAAGGTCATGTTCTTGATGCCGGCATCGAAACCCGACTCTGTGGAGTTGAGTACCAGCCGGTAGCCATTCGCGCTGCCGTCATTGATGATCGAAGCACTCACTCCAGCATCCGGATCGGCATTGATCGCATCACGAACCTGGTCGAGGGACCAGCCCTCTTCCAGGACGATATCGACATCGGCCTTGCCCTCGAAACTCAGCGTCAGGGTGTCGCCTCCCGCGCCCACAAGCGGATCGCTGCTGTTGGCCACGCCCTGGGACGCCAGACTCCCGGCACGTGCAATCTGCGTGACCTCCACCTCATAGCGCCCGGCGCTGGCCTGGTCATTGGCCGTGGCCGTCATACCCTCCCCCTCCACACGGGTGGAAAGGCTGCTGTATAGCGAGGCATCGTTTAGTTTGGCAACAGCCTCCTGCAGCTTGTCGAGACCCGACTGAAGACGCCCAAAGGCGGAGATCTTGGCCTGTTCCTCGGTCTTCTGGGCGGTGATGGGCTGCAGTTTCTGGCGCTCGGCCGAGCGCAGCTGGTCCAACAGGCCGCTGAGGTCGAGGCCTGAACCGACGCCGAGGGATGAGATGCTTGCCATGGGAGGCTCCTTTGAGCGACTGAAGCGATATCGTAAAGCATATCGGCGGCGTTCCGGGGAACTTTAGGCCGAGTGGAGCTTGCTCAAGTCGCGGCGCGTCGCGCCGATAGTCCTGACTTCACGCAACAAGCGCCAAGTTGCTGTTTTTGTTCACCCTGCTGCCACCCCCCCCAAGGAGCTCGACCTTGCCCAGCACCGAGACCATCACCGCCCACGAGCTGCTCTACGATCTGGTGCCCAAGCTCAAGGCCACCGAGACCACGGTGAGCGACACCCTGACCGCGCGCCTGATGATGACCACCGACCCGGAGGTGCGCGAACGCCTCAAGACCTTCAAGGCGGAGTTCGAGCTGGAGCGCACCATGATACGCATGAACCTGGAGCACCTGCTGCGCCGCCACGCCGAGGCGGTGGAGGCGGAGCGCCGCGGCAGCGACGGCGAGAGCCGCCATACCCTGCCGCTGGACGAGCACGAGGCCACTGCCGTAGCCCGGGTGCGCCAGCTCTACCGCCGCGCCCAGGAGCTAAAGCGCTGACACTGAGACCGCACCCCATAGCGATACAATTCTTGTACAAGACGGCAGCCAGGGCTAAGCTTTGGCCCAATGCTTTACAAGAACATTACGCTATAAGGGTCGCCGTCCATGCTTAGCTCTCTGATCTCCCTGCTCCCCTCGCCGCTACCTGCGTCACGCTCCGCGACGCAACGAAGCCGCCGTCCCCTCGAGGTGGCCCTGCACCGGCACACGGCGACGGTGACCTTCACGCCCGAGGGGCTTATCACCGAGGCGAGCCCGCTGTTCCTGGCGGCGGTGGGCTACCGGGAGGGCGAGGTGAAGGGCCAGCACCACCGCCTGTTCTGTTCGCCGGAGGAGGCGCAGAGCGAGGCGTACCGTGAGTTCTGGGCGGCGCTGGCCCGGGGCGAGCATCGCGCCGGCACCTTTCGGCGGATCGGCAAGGCGGGCCGGGAGGTCTGGATCGAGGCGACCTATCTGCCGGTGACCGACCGCGCCGGCCGGCGCGTCACCCATGTGGTCAAGATCGCCAACGACATCACCGAGAAGCACAAGGCGATGCTGTCCCAGGCGGCGATGGTCGAGGCGCTGGGGCGTTCCATGGCGGTGATCGAGTTCACCCCGGAGGGCGAGATCCTGACCGCTAACGACAACTTCCTGGCCGCCACCGGCTACACCCTGGCGGAGGTTCAGGGCCGCCACCATCGCCTGTTCTGCCGCGAGGCCTTCTACCGCGACAACCCGGACTTCTGGGAGCGCCTGGCCCAGGGCGAGTTCAGGCGCGGCAAGTTCGAGCGAGTCACCGCCACGGGCGAGCCGCTGTGGCTGGAGGCCACCTACAACCCGGTGATGGATGCCGGCGGTCGGGTGGTGAGCGTGGTGAAGTTCGCCGCGGACGTGACCCGCGACGTGCAGGCCGCCGAAGCGACCCGCGCCGCGGTGCTCTCGGCCCAGGAGACCTCCACCCAGACCGAGCAGATCGCCAGCAACGGCATGGCACGCCTGGGCGACGTGGTGCAGGAGTGCGTGGCCTCGGTGGAGGAGATGGGCCAGGCCCGCGAGATTGTCCAGCGGCTGGTGGCGCAGGCCCAGCATATCAACGGCATCACCGAAGAGATCGCGCGCATCGCCGAGCAGACCAACCTGCTGTCGCTCAACGCCACCATTGAGGCGGCCCATGCCGGCGAGCATGGCCGTGGCTTCGCGGTGGTAGCCGGCGAGGTCCGCCAGCTCGCCCACCGCTCGGGCGAGGCAGTGCGCCAGATCGGCGGCCTGCTCAACACCAACGACACCATGGTGGCCCAGGCCAGCGAGCAGATGCGCTCGGCGGTGACCAAGAGCGAGCAGATCCAGGGCTATGTGACCGAGATCGAAGACATCGTCAGCGAGATCCAGCTCGGCGCCCGCAACGTCACCGCCTCGGTGGACCGGCTCACCGCCGAGCAGGGTGCGGAGTAAGGCTCACGCCGCTCAGGCGGGCTCTGCCACCCACGGCCGGTTCGCCTCACGACTCACTCGCGGCGCTGCCTGGCCAGCCCCGCCCTCCGCCTCACCGATGGTAAAGCTGCCCACCGCCTCGGCCAGCAGGTCGGCCTGCTCCTTGAGCTGCTCGGCGGCGACGGTGGACTCCTCCACCAGGGCGGCGTTCTGCTGGGTCACGCGGTCGAGGTCGGCCACCGCCAGGTTGACCTGACCAATGCCGTCGCTCTGCTCGCCGGTGGCGGCGCTGATCTCGCCGAGCACCTCGGCGACGCGGGCCACCCGCTCCACCAGCGCCTGCAGGGTGTCGCCGGTCTGGCGCACCAGGTCGGTGCCGCCCGCCACCTTCTCCTCGGAGCGGTCGATCAGCGCACGGATCTCGCGGGAGGCGTCGGCGCTGCGGGTGGCGAGCTGACGCACCTCGCCGGCCACCACCGCGAAGCCGCGGCCCGCCTCGCCGGCCCGGGCGGCCTCCACCGAGGCGTTGAGCGCCAGCAGGTTGGTCTGAAAGGCGATGCCGTCCATCACCTTGACGATGGCGGCGATCTGCCCGGAGGCGTCACGGATCTCCTCCATGGTGGCGACCACCTGCTGCATCTCCTCGCCGCTCCGGCCGGCCACCTCGGCGGCGGACTGGGAGAGGCCGTTGGCCTCGCGGGCGGAGTCGGCGGTGTGGCCCACGGTGCTGCTGATCTGTTCGATGGAGGCGGAGGACTCCTGCAGGCTGGCGGCGGCGCTCTCGGTGCGCCGCGAGAGGTCCTGGTTGCCGTGGGTGATCTCGCCGGCGGCCAGGCGCACCTGCTGGCTGCTGTCGCGGATGGTGCGCATCACCCCCTCCATGCGCGACACGAAACGGTTGAAGGCGGCGGCGATCTGGGCCACCTCGTCGCGCCCCGACTCGGGTAGGCGGCGGGTGAGATCGGCGTGGCCGCTGGCGATGTCGGCCATGGCGTCGCGGGCGGCCAGCAGGCGCCGGAAGGCGAGGCGCAGCAGCGCCCCCAGCAGCAGCACCGCC
>NZ_JAWSUJ010000133.1:0-7978 GCF_033549285.1 Halomonas sp. | reverse complement strand
GGCCCTGGTCTTCTCGGTGCTGATCAATGCCAACTCTCGAGTGGTGCGCCGGGTGCCCGCCCTGCCGCTGACCGCCATCCAGTTGCTGGTGGTGGGCCTGGTGCTGACGCTTGCCTCGCTGCCTTTCGAGGCCTGGCCGTCACGCCTCTCGGCGGCCACCCTCGGCTGGCTCGCCGCCAGCATCCTCTTCGCCAGCACCCTGCGCTTCTTCCTGCAGGTCCATGCTCAGGGCCTGACCACCCCCAGCCATGCCGCGGTCATCCTGATGCTCGAGGCGGTCTGGACCGCGCTGATGGCCGCCTGGTGGTTCGACGAGAGCATGACGCTACTGCAGCTGGCAGGCTGCTCGCTGATCTTCGCGGCCCTGCTCATCAACCGCTGGTACTGGGTGCGCCGACTCTTCAAGCGGCACTGAATGCCGTATCATGGCGCCAGCATTCGCGTCGCCACCGACGCCCGGCCCGATGAGGACTCGATGCCCAAGGTAAGACACTACGCCGATATCGTTGCCATCCTGGCCGGCCTGATGTGGCTGGTGCTCTACTGGTCGGTCAGCATCTCCGCGCACCTGGGCAGCATCGAACCCAGCCTCGCCGCCCTGCTGATGGTCGGCAGCCTGATCCTGATCAGCTTCGTTCACCGCCCCATCCGCGTGCTGCTGGGCCGCTACCACGTCCGCAAGCGGCGCACCGAGATGTGGATGCATATCCTCGCCCTGCCCCTGACCCTGGCCTTCCTGCTGGCCATCATCATCGACCACCTCATCACCCCGATGAACGGCGAACAGAAGATGCTGCTGTTCAACGTGCTGGCCACCGCCGGCTGGCTGGTGTTCGTCTTCACCCTGGTGATCAAGCTGGTTTGCCATCTTGTCCAGCAGAAGCGCAAGGCCAAGCGATAAGCCGCGCGTGAACGGCACTCGCCCAGACCAAACGCCTTGCGTCATATAACGCAAGGCGTTATATTGAAGTCATCCCAATGCCTGCGGCGCCAGCCCCATGATCAAGAGCTTCAGGGACAAGCAGACCGCCACTATCGCCGATGGCAAGGTCGCCAAGAAGCTCCCCCAGGACATGCAACGCAACGCCCTAAAGAAGCTCCGCCAGTTGAGCGCCGCCGCCACCCTGGACGATTTGCGCATTCCACCCGGCAACCGTCTGGAAGCCCTGCAAGGTGGCCGCAGCGGCCAGTACAGCATCCGTATCAACCAACAATGGCGCATCTGCTTCCGCTTCGAAGGTGGCAATGCCCATGATGTTGAAATCGTCGACTACCACTGAGGAGGCGACCATGACCGAACAGCTACCCAACATCCACCCCGGGGAAATCCTCCTCGAGGACTTCATCGTGCCGCTGGGGCTGACCAAGAACGCCCTGGCCACCGCGATCAGCGTGCCCGCCACGCGCATCGGCGAGATCACCCGGGGCACTCGTGCCATCACTGCCGACACCGACCTACGTCTCGCGCGCTACTTCGGCACCAGTGAGGGCTACTGGCTGCGCCTTCAGAACGCCTACGATCTGGAGCAGGCCAAGCGCCACGGACACTACCGGCACATCAAGCCCCGCGCCGCCTGATCCTGGCCCTACGCCTCAACCGACCCACCGAGGCGGGTCAATCCATACCAGGAGCCGTGCTTGCACGGCGATTTGCGCCCGCCACTTTTCGCAGTGCCAGTCAAAACGTCGAACCGACCGCTCCCATAGGATCAGCACAAAGCCACCTTGTGGGAGCCGTGCTTGCACGGCGATTTGCACCCGGCTGTTCGAATCGCGGTGCAAGTCGAAACGTCGAACCGACCGCTCCCACAAAAAGTCAGCCTCAGAACCGGTCGGCCCGGAACGGCGCCATATCGATCTCGGGATTCTCCCCCTCCATCATCTGTGCCAGCAGACGACCGGTAGCCGGCCCCAGGGTGAAGCCCTGATGCCCATGGCCGAGCGCCAGCCAGAGCCCTTCCTGCCCAGGCGCCGGGCCGATCACCGGCTTCATGTCCGGCGTGCAAGGCCTCGCACCCTTCCAGGGTTCGGGATCCAACCGTTCGCCCAGCGGAAACAGTTTTTTCGCCACGCGCTCGGCAGCGGCCAGTTGCGCCAGGTGCGGCGGCGCCTCGAGGCGTTCCAGCTCCGCGCCGGTGGTGAGGCGAATCCCCGCCTGCATCGGGGCCAGCAGGTAGCCGACCTCGGCGTCCATCACCCAGTGGCCGAGCCTGGCCGCGCCGGTCGACCCGTAATGCATGTGATAGCCACGCTTGACGAACAGCGGGATATCCAGGCCGAGGCTCGAGAGCCACTCCCGCGACCAGGGCCCCATCGCCATCACTACCTGCTCGGCGTCCAGCGCCCCCTCGGAGGTGGCCACCCGCCAACCGGCACCCTGGCGCGCGACGTCGGTCACGTCAGCCTGCACCACACGTCCCCCTTCCGCCTCGAAACTGCGGGCGTAGGCCTGCACCAGGGCACCGGGATCAGCCACCGTCCAGGGCTGTTCCCAGTGGATCGCCCCGACCAGCTCATCGCTCAGGTCGGGCTCCAGGATCGCCAGCTCACTCGCATCAAGCACCCGGTAGCGGACACCGAAGCGCTCGGCGTTGGCTTCGGCATCCCGCAGGCGCGCCGACATGGCCTCCCGGGTGCGATAGACCTCCAGCCACCCCTCACGACGCACCAGGGCGTCGGCCCCGGCCGCCTCGACCATTGGGGCATGGGCCTCCAGCGACAGGCAGATCAGCGAGGCATACTCGGGGACGATGCGCGCATAGCGCTTGGGAGAGGAGTTCTGCCAGTACTGCAGCAGCGGCCCCGCGGCTTGCACCATGCCGCCGGGCCGGTAGCGGATATCCACCTGGCGGTTGGGCAAGACCCGCAGCATGGTGGCGAGGTCTCGCGGGAAGGGGTAGGGCTGCACCGCCTCGCGCTGGATGATGCCGGCATTGCCGAAGGAGGTCTCGCGCCCCGGCTCCCGGCGGTCGACCAGGGTCACCGAGTGCCCACGCTTCGCCAGGTACCAGGCGACCGACACGCCGACTATCCCGGCACCCATCACCACGATCTCACGCGCCATCACTGACTCCTTGTCTGCTGTTCGGGGGCTGGATCGAGCATGCACCTTAGCGACGCAGAGGGAAACCCGCGGCTCGCGATCAGTCGCTAGCATTATCCTCCAGCACCCGCAGCTTGGCACGGATGAAGTCCGAGTGGCCGACATGCAGCAGCTCGGCCAGACGACGGATACGGTGCTCCTCGAGGTGGTGCTGCTCGCCATCGGCCAGCGACAGCGACCACATCATGCGCACCAGCTCGCAGCGCTGATCGTAGTCGAAGTGCTCCTTGATCAGGCTGACGAACTGGTAATGATCGACGGCCGAGTCGGCCTCTTCACGGGCCAGACGCATCAGCTCGTCGAGATCCGCGTCCGCCAGGTCGAAACGCCGCTGCAGCCGCTCGCGCAGCAGGGCGACTTCACTGTCGTCGAGGTGATAGTCGGCACGCGCCACCTCGAAGAGCAGGGCCGCCGTGGCGAGCTCCAGGCTGGGAGCAGACGCTTCCGTGCTATCACCCGCTATAAGGATGTCGCTGAAGAAGCGCTGTATCGAATCGATCATATTTACTCTCCCTCTGCAGGCAGACGCGCAACAGTCTTCCAGCCTGCCTCAAGACTGGCTCAAGCCCGCAACGAGTCGCCCCGCCCCACGGCGAAGTAGCGCAGCCCGGCGGCCTTGACCGCGTCCGGCTCGAAGAGGTTGCGGCCGTCGACGATCACCCCCGTGGCCAGCTGCTGCTTCAGCCAGGCGAAGTCCACGCTGCGAAACTCCTTCCACTCCGTGCAGATCACCAGGGCATCGGCGCCCTTCACCGCCTGGATGCGATCCCCCGCCAGCAGCAGGTCGTCGCGCTCGCCATAGAGCCGCCGGCACTCCTTCATCGCCTCGGGATCGTAGGCCTGCACCCTGGCACCGGCCTCCCACAGCGCCTCCATCAGGGTGCGGCTGGGCGCGTCGCGCATGTCGTCGGTGTTGGGCTTGAAGGCCAGGCCCCACAGGGCGACGGTCCTGCCGGCCAGTTCCCCCCCGAGGGCCCCGGCCAGCTTGGTGAACAGGGTCCGCTTCTGGCGCCGGTTCACGCCCTCCACCGCGGTCAACAGCTCGGCCTGGTAGTCCACGTCGCCGGCGGTGCGCGCCAGCGCCTGCACGTCCTTGGGGAAGCAGGAGCCGCCATAGCCGCAGCCCGGGTAGATGAACTGGTAGCCGATGCGCGGGTCGCTGCCGATCCCGCGACGCACCTGCTCCACGTCGGCCCCCAGCCGCTCGGCCAGGTTGGCGATCTCGTTCATGAAGCTGATCTTGGTCGCCAGCATGGCGTTGGCGGCATACTTCGTGAGCTCCGCCGCCCGCACGTCCATGAACATCAGTTTGTCGTGCAGGCGAATGTAGGGGGCATAGCACTCGCGCATCAGCGTCTTCACCCGCTCGGACTCGGTGCCGACGATGATCCGGGCCCCCTGGGTGAAATCCTGTATGGCCGCGCCCTCCTTGAGGAACTCCGGGTTGGAGCAGACATCGAACTCGATCTCCTCGCCACGAGCCTGGAGCGCTCCTGCCACGGTCTCGTGCACTCGGTCGGCGGTGCCCACCGGCACGGTGGACTTGTCGACGATGACCTTGTAGTCCGTCATGTGCTTGCCGATGGTCTCGGCCACCGCCAGCACGTACTTCAGATCGGCGCTGCCGTCCTCATCGGGCGGCGTGCCCACCGCGATGAACTGCAGCGTGCCAAAGGCCACCGCCTCCGCCGGATCGGTGGTGAAGCGCAGCCTGCCCGCCTCCACGTTGTCCTTGACCATGGGCTCGAGCCCCGGCTCGAAGATGGGGATCTCGCCGCCCTCGAGCCGCGCGATCTTCTCCGCATCCACGTCCACGCACAGCACGTCATGGCCCACGTCGGCCAGGCAGGTGCCGGTCACGAGCCCCACATAACCCGTTCCAAAGATGGTGATCTTCATTCCCTGTCTCCTGCCATGTCCTGTTCAACAGTTGTATTTACATTGCTTGTGGGAGCGATCGGTTCGACGGCTCGACTTGCATCGCGAAAAAAGCAGATAATGGCAACATGCCCTAAACCCCATAATACGCCCGATACCACTCCACGAACCGCCTCACGCCCTCTTCCACGCCCACTTGGGGCCGATAGCCCGTGGCATCGAACAGGGCCTGGGTATCCGCCCAGGTGCGGGGCACGTCGCCCGGCTGCATGGGCTGGAAGTCGCAGATCGCCTCACGCCCGGTGGCCGCTTCCACCGCACTGATGAACCCCATCAGCGAGACCGGGCTACCATGACCGATATTATAGAGCGCATAGGGCGCACTGGAGCTGTCCGGGCCCGACTCGCTGTCCTGCCACTGAGGGTCCGGGTGGGGGATGCGCTCGAGCACCCGCACGACCCCCTCGACGATGTCATCGATATAGGTGAAGTCCCGCTCCATCTCGCCATGGTTGTAGACCGGGATCGGCTCACCGGCCAGCACCGCCCGGGTGAACTTGAACATCGCCATGTCCGGGCGTCCCCAGGGCCCGTAGACCGTGAAGAAACGCAGCCCGGTGGTGGGCAGGTCATAGAGGTGGGAATAGGTATGCGCCATCAGCTCGTTGGCCTTCTTGGTGGCCGCGTAGAGGCTGATGGGATGGTCCACGGCATCCGAGGTGGCAAAGGGCACCCGGTCGTTCATGCCATAGATGGAGCTCGACGAGGCATAGACCAGGTGCTCGACTCCCTGATGACGACAGCCCTCCAGCACGTTCAGGTGCCCCACCAGGTTGCTGTCGGCATAGGCATGCGGGTTCTCCAGCGAGTAGCGCACCCCGGCCTGGGCGGCCAGATGCACCACGCGGTCGAAGCGGTGCTCGGCGAACAGCGCCGCCATCCCCGCGCGGTCGGCCAGGTCCAGCCGGATGAACCGCACGTTCTCGCAGTCGGCGAGATCCTGCAACCGTGCCTGCTTGAGCGACACGTCATAGTAGTCGTTGAGATTGTCGATCCCGACGATCTCGTGGCCATCGCCCGCCAGGCGCCGGGCCACGGCGTGGCCGATGAATCCGGCCATGCCGGTAATCAGAAGCTTCATGGTCTCTCCCCGCGTCGCGTCGGCGTGGATTGTAACGCACTCGTAAGGCGGCCGCGTCCCCGCCACTTGTTCTCCTCACTGTGATAGCCTTGCGCAGATTTGCCAGCCAGGAATCCGCCATGGCCTACAAACGCTTCGCCTTCGTCATCGCCGACTATCGGGTGGCGCCCGAAAACGAAAAAGGCCCGGCCAATGCGCTCGTTCGCATGGACCAGGCCCTTTCGTGATCGAGACACGCCACTAAGGGCCGTTCCTCGAGGAAATCGTGCTGCCCCAGATTGAGGCACCATGATAAAAAAACTGAAAAATCAGGACATGACGTGAAGCTGCTGGATATTCCCTTCAACGACCGCCGACGACGCTACCTGGTCTTCCATCCCGACGGCCTGCCGGGCAGGCTGGCTCTGACCAGCACCACTACCACCGAGGCTTTCGAGGCATTAGGCAGCAGCCGCTTCTTCCTTTCGGCCGACCGGCAGATCCTCGCCAAGGTGGTACCCGACAAATACATGAAGCGGCAGGCGCCGCTGAAGTGGCTACTGCGCGACTACCTGGAGAAGCGCTGGCTGGCACAGACCGATGCACGCAAGGAGTTTACTTGCCTGCAAATCCTTCGCCGGGCCGGTTTGAAGACACCCCGCTGCCACGGCTGGGGGATCTCGCTCAATCCCGGCAACCGCAACGCCTCCTTGCTCCTGATGGAACACCTGCAAGAAGCCAGGCCCGGCGGCGAGGTGTTCGAAGGCTTGAACGAGGAAGGACGACTGGCGTTCCTGGCTCGCTTCTGCGAGGAGGTCGCCCAGCTCGCCCATACCGGTTACACCCACCGCGACCTGCACTACAACAACCTGCCGATCGACCGAGACGACCACATCGTCTGGATCGACGCACACCTGCGCCGGCTACCAACGAAAAACGCCGACCAATGGCCGGCGCTCAGGGGGACTCTTAGGGCAAACAAGCTCGGGGGCGAAGGGTACCAACGTCGAGCTGAAGTTTTACTAAAAGGGAGCTACCTGGATGCATTTCCGGATTCCTGACCTGCAGCCGGGTCCAGTTCTCCCGGCTCGGTTTCCGGCTCGCATGTCGTCAACGCCGCGCTTACCTCCTCCAGGGCCGCTCGGCCGGTCGTGCCCGCCGTGACCTCATGCCACCACTCACGGTGCACGGCCTTCACCATCACCGGCACGGAATCGAGCCCCATCCGCTGCGCCATGGCCAGGCGGTGCAGGCCACGGTTGATCTTGAGCAGGCGCCCTTCCCGGCCCCCACTGTCAAGCTAGTTGGAGTGTCAGCGGCTGTTAGACTCTGAACGATGTGGGGCGTGACGAGGTTCCGATGAAGTACTCCGACGAGCGCCGGGAAGCCATCCTCAAGAAGCTGCTCCCGCCGCATAATCGCACGGTGGCGGAGGTGGCCCAGGAAGAAGGCATCTCCGCGGCAACGCTGTACACCTGGCGCAAGAAGGCTCGGCAAGCAGGCCGCCTCCTGCCGGACCAGAGTGATGACCCTGAGGGCTGGAGCTCGCAGGACAAGTTCCACGCCGTACTGGAAACGGCGGCCCTCAGTGAAGCCGAGCGTGCCGAGTACTGCCGGCAGCGGGGCCTCTACCCCGAGCAGATCCAGCGCTGGCGGGCGAGCTGCGAAGGTGCCAACGACCGGAGCGATGCCGCTTCGAAGCAGGTCAGCGAAGCCCGCAAGGCGGAGCGCCAGGAGAACAAGGAGCTCAAACGTGAGCTCCGCCGCAAGGAGGCTGCTCTCGCGGAAACCGCTGCGCTGCTAGCGTTGAGAAACGCTTTAGGGTTGGCACCCTCTTGTAGAGACAGAAACTCGGCGGCTGCCTATAGTCAGCTTGG
>NZ_JAWSUJ010000132.1:0-8078 GCF_033549285.1 Halomonas sp. | reverse complement strand
GGAGCCGGGTGCGTCAATTGCGCATGCCCGGATCTGAGGGGGGCCGGGTCGAGCAATCGCCCGGTCTACCCGACTAGACCATGCCGAGAGAGGCGACCCGTGTAGGCATTCCACGCCACGCCTTCCCTCGGCGAGGAAATCCCTTTCGCTGCAACGCACCAAACCGCAATCATCTTCTATACTCAGGATGAAAGCCGACCTTGACCCAAGATCCCGCCAGGCGCCTGAAGGAGACTGACCATGACCAAGCCCAAAGACACCACGGCCAACCCCGCCCTGGCAGCGGCCCAGCCGATGATGGAGTGGTGGCAGAAACAGTTCAGCCAGGGAGCCACGCCCATGGCGCGCATGCAGCTGGCCTGGATGCAGAGCATGGCCGATGCCATGCAGTTCGAGGCCGAGTTCCTAAAGGCACTCGCCGAGAGCGGCCAGAAGATATCCCAGTCCTTCGAAGGCGAGCCCCCTCACACTCCGGCCGAGATGCAGGAGCGCTACCAGCAGCTCATCAAGGAGGTGACCGACGCCCAGATGGAGCGGATGCAGAAGGCAGCGGAACTCTCTCATGACTTCCGCAAGCGTCTCTGGGAGGAGATCTGAGCCATCCTCGATGACACCCGGGAGCAGCGCCACGCGCGTCGCGCAGGGAGGAGAACGGCACGGCAGGGTCACCCCTGCCGTGCCGTTCGTTTGGTGGAGCTGATGGGGTGGCCATCGCCGCGAGGCGGGAGTTCAGCAGATCTCTTCCCAGAGGCGCTGACGGAACTCCTTGGGCAGCTGGGTCACCCTGTCGAGCCGCGCCTCCTGGGCATCGACCACCTCCCTCGCGGCGTCCTGACAGCAGCGGGCCAGGTCTGCCGGCTTCCGTAGCGCCCAGGGGTCGGCGAGACAGCTCGCGACCCTGCTGTTCGCCAGGGTGCAGACAGACAGGAACTCGACCTCCAACTGGGCCGCCTCGACCAGCGAGGCCATCCAGGCCTGGTGCAGCCGGATCATCGGATGGCTCGCATCCATCCAGTGCAGGCGCCACCAGTCGCATACCGGCAGCGAGGCCTCGATCAATGACACCGGCGACGGGCCGGTACCCACGGGCGATGCCGACGGTGACACCACCGGGTCGGGCATGGCCAGCTCTGGCACGATATTTCTAGCGGTTGACATGATGGTATCCCTCGAAAAGGGCGTTGTGGTGCAACCGAGAAGTGTAGTACCGGCACGCCACGCGCGGTCAGACGATTTTCGCACGTGGTTATCCTGTCGCGCCGTGCCCGGATTCCCCTGCGCGCAAGGCTCAGCCGAAACCGAAGAGGCGAGTGATCAGCGGCAACAGGAAGGCGGTGAGCAGGCCCGTCAGCCCCATGGCCAGGCCGGAAAAGGCACCGGCCACGGCGCCCAGTCGAGCGAAGGCGTGGGCGGTGCCGAAGCCATGGGCCGCCAGGCCGAGGGTGAACCCCTGCACCACCGGATCCGTGATGCGCAGCAAGCGGAAGATCCAGGGCCCAAGGGCGCAGCCGATCGAGCCGGTCAACAACACCAGGCCGGCGGCGAGTGACGGAATCCCGCCGATCTGTTCGGCAATGCCCATGGCGATCGGCGAGGTGACAGAGCGCGGCGCCAGGGACAGCAGCGTCTCGGTGCGAGCGCCGAGCAGCATGGCCAACCCCAGAGTGGAGGCCACCGCCGTGAAGATCCCCGCCCCGCAGGCCAGCAGCAGCGGCCACAGCAGGCGCCGGACCCGTTCGCGATGGTCATAGAGGGGGATCGCCAGGGCTACCGTGGCCGGCCCCAGCAGGAAGTGGATGAACTGGGCCCCCTCGAAGTAGGTGCGA
Source organism: Halomonas sp. (assembly GCF_033549285.1). Lineage (GTDB taxonomy): Bacteria > Pseudomonadota > Gammaproteobacteria > Pseudomonadales > Halomonadaceae > Halomonas. The sequence continues at coordinate 6,252 of NZ_JAWSUJ010000132.1, read as the reverse complement.
TAGTCCATGTCCACCAGCAGCAGCAGGGCGATCAGCATGACGATGGAGAGCGTGACCGGGTGCAGCAGCGGGGTACCCCCCACCGCGCGGTTGATCCGTACCGCCAGGGCGAAGACCAGCAGGGTCGCCAGCAGCGAGAGCAGCGGATTCCCCGAGAGGTAGACCCACAGCTGGTCGAGGGAGGCGATGTTCATGCCTTGCCCCCCGGTCGGCCGTTACGCCGGGCATGCCCATGCTGCAGGCGCTCCAGCACCCAGGCCGTCACCCCCAGGGTCACCGCCGTGGAAGCCACGAGGGTCACCACGATCGGCCAGAGATCGGCGGCGATGAGCTCGAAGTGCACCATCAACCCCACCCCGGCGGGCACGAACAGCAACGTCAGGTAGCGCAGCAGCCCCTCCCCGGTCAGGCGCAGGCTCGAGGGCACCTTGCCGCGGATCATCAAGGCCGCCAGCAGGATCACCATGCCGATCACCGGCCCCGGTATCGGCAGCGTGAGCCCCCGCGCCACCAGTTCGCCGGCAAACTGGCAGGCCAGCAGCATGCTCATTCCCATGATCAACGGCATCTCCGCCCTCTTCTCGGCAGCTCTTCTCGTGGCTGACAGTGTGACAGAAGCGGCGGGATCCGGGGCCTCGTCGAGACATCCGGCCAAGCAATTGATACGGAAGCGCAAAAGGGACTTTTCATTTGCCCCGCGACGCGCTAGTATACGCCTCGTTCTCGGGGACCAGGATCCACAGGCCGGGTATCCCGAAAACGGCATCGGAGCGTGGCGCAGCTTGGTAGCGCGTTGCAATGGGGTTGCAAAGGTCGCAGGTTCGAATCCTGTCGCTCCGACCAGAAACATCAGTAAAAACGGTCACTTAGCTCACAGAGCAGGTGACCGTTTTTCGTTGGCATCTGCCTTAGGTAGCAAATAGGTAGCAAACGTCGGAAACTCCCAGCAACGCTGAGCACGCTCACCTACCCGTCCAGTCAATCGCCCTCGCGATCCTCTCCCCGTCGCCAGGTCTACTTCTGCCCGCGAACACCTCACCCAAACTACTCACAAAACCGTAACGTCTCCACTGAACTCCCCTCCTCCTTGGTTGACTTGGGGTGCTAAGCCCCGCTGGTGACGCTGGCTCACCTCTTCCTGGACGGCCAGTTTCTAGATACACGTTCGGGGCGCCAGCAGGCCTTCAGCCTGCTCTTCGACATGAACCGGCTCTTCGAGCGCTACGCCGCCACCCGGCTGCACCGGTTTGCACGCCGCTACAGGCTCAAGCTGGTGGAACAAGGCCCGCGGAGACACCTGGGCCATGAGGAGAACGGACGCGGCCGTCTGCTGATGCTTCCGGATATCAGCCTGCTGGACGAGTCCCAGCAACCTGTGATCATCCTGGATACCAAGTGGAAACGCATCGAAGGGCCCGACCCGCTAGCGGCGCTATCCGCAGCGGATCTCTACCAGATGGCAGCCTATGCCAATGCCTATGACTGCGGCTCGGTGGCCCTGCTCTACCCCGAACAGGCGCATCTGCGGGCCGGGCAACGCCATACTATGACACTGGCAGTCCCGCAGGCACCCAAGTTGACCCTTAGCGCTGTCCCTCTAAATGGGCAGGGAATCCGCGAAGACCTGCTGCGTGAAAATAACAAGACAAAGAAAAATGGTCTTGTGGCAGATGGTTCGGCGATCAGTCCATTTCGATGAATTTCAGACATCAGACAGTCTGGCAACCCGCGATGGCCGGCGCCTCCTGGACAAGTGCTTCATCTTCAAGGGCCGCCACCATGAAGCGGGCGAAATCCACCCTGCGGGTGAGGTTGCTCGCGAGGATGGGATCACCGACATGCCGGCTCCACACCGGAAGGCCCTGGCTATCGCCTTCCTCGAGATCGCTTGCTCGGACTACGGTCCATCGGGTATCGCTTTCGAACACGCGCCGGCAGGCTTCCACCTGGTCATCCAGGTCCGCGAAACGGGTCAGGCGCGCCAGCCATCCGAAGACCTTCACGAAGGTCTTGAGCTTCCAGGAGTAGACGTCTTGACCATCTCGGGAGATGTGCCAGCCACAGGAAAAGACGAGGCGTGCTCCCGGCTTCGCGTGGTCGAGCACAGCCTCCGCCGTTCCCGTCGCATACTGCTTAGCGCCCCAGGGCACCAACACCGTGAGCACCCCATCGCACCCCTCGACGGCTTTCTCAATCACCTCCCGGTCGTTGGTCGCTCCCGGAACGATCGTGATGCGATCCTTGAGGGCCCCGAGCTTGCCAACGCTCTGCGGGCGGCACACGCCAACCACCTCGTAACCCCGATCAAGAGCGTGCTGCACCATGTACTGCCCCAGCTTCCCGGAAGCCCCTACGATGCACACCTTGTTCATCGTCATCCTCTCGCATTGTCCGGCGGTAGGCTCACGAGCGCGCCGTGCGCACGTATCAGAAAGTGCGGCCCATACCCTGTTCATGCCTACGGGTCCCCGCCAGCCTGCGCAAGTTCTCTCATCCCAACATACCGCCCGAAACGGCGACGCCCAGCAAATCACGTTCATCACCGCGGCAATGGCCAGGTCATAGAGTGCGCTCCAGTAGCAGGACCTGATCCGCGGCGCGCCGCCCACTGCCCGAGCCACACCGAGCCGAGCACGACCACAGCGCCGCCGGCCTGCAGCGGGCTCAACCTCTGATCCAGCAGCATCCAACCGAGCGCCACGGCGGTCACCGGGCTCATCATCCCGAGCATAGAGACTGCCGCCGGTTCGATGCGGGCGACGCCACGAAACCACAGGAAATAGGTCAGGGCGGCGCCGACCAAGCCGAGGTAGCCAAGGCCCACAAGATTGGTCGTTGTCATAGCGGGCAGTGCGGGTTCGCCGAACCAGGCCAGTGGCACCAGCAGCAGGCCGCCAGCAGTCAGCTGCCAGGCGGTGAAGGTCAACGGCGGTACCGGTGGTTGCCACTTGCGGCTGAGCACGGTACCGGCCGCCATCGATAGACCACCTCCGAGACCAGCTGCCAGGCCGAGCGGGTCAAGCTCAGCGGCGGGAGTGAGCACCAGCAGGGCGACCCCGACGGCACCGGCCATCGCTGCCAAGACTGAGAACGCCATGATCGGCGTCCCCAGCAGGCCGCGAGCCAGCAGCACCACCCACAGCGCCTGCAGCGAGCCAAGGGTGGCGGCCACGCCACCCGGTAGCCGATAAGCCGCCACGAACAACAATGTCCAGAAGATCGCGAAATTGAAGGCGCCGAGCAGCAGCACCCTGCCCCACCAGTCGCGCCCCGGCAGCTGGCGGACCAGCAACAGCAACAACAGGCCGGCAGGCAAGGCGCGGAGCACGGCCAGGGTGACCGGATAGCCCGTAGGCAAAAGCTCGCTGGTGACAATGTAGGTGCTGCCCCCACGGTGGGCGCCAGGGCAGTGAGCAGCAAGTCGGTCAAGCGGTTCATGGCGATGCCTCGCATCGGCAGGGGCACCGGGCTCGCCCGGCGCAGGAGATCAGGAGGTGAGCTCGTTGGCGACGAGCCGCAGGTTGTCGAGTAGCTGCGTGCGCAGGCTGTCTAAGGGACCATTGACCAGCCGTTGTCCCGTCTCGCGCACGATCACCGTGGGCACTACGCTGACCCGCAGCCGCCGGGCCAGTCGCTGATCGGCCTGGACGGCCTCGAGGGTCGCCGGGTCCTCCATCAGCCGCCAGAAAGCAGAGGTGCCAAACCCGGCTTCTTGGGCGATGGCCCTGAGCACCCTGGGGTCAGCAACGTTGCGGGCCTCACTGAGGTGCGCGGCCTGGATGGCATCGAACATCTGCCAGTGCCCTGCCTGGCCGGCCAGGGATTGTGCGGCCTGGCAGGCCAGTGCCCCGGGCAAGCCATGGGGATAGTCAAAGGGAGCCGAGCGCATGCCTTCGATGTTGAAACGCTGGGGTGCCTCACTGGCTTCCTGGCAGGCCGCCCAGTGGTCGAGGATCGTCGCCTTGGCCTGTGCCATCGAGCCGAAGACTTCCACCATGCGCGCGGGGCTGTTCTGCAGGACGAAGGTACGATGGCGGATGTGCAGCTCGAACTCCTCGGCCAGCCGGTGCAGCCGCGGCGACAGGCTGAAGCACCAGCCGCAAACGACATCGTGGAAGAAGTCGAGGTTGAGTGAGGGAGGCGAGAGAGACATCAGGCGCTCACCTCCTCGGTAGACTGTGAGACAAATGACGAGATGTCTCGGCCAGCGCCCAGGCGTGCAGCAATCTCAGCCACGTGGTGTCCTTGGAAGCGGGCGCCAGCCAATTCCGTATCGCTTGGCTGGCGCGAACCGTCCCCGCCGGCCACGGTGCCAGCGCCATAGGGTGAGCCGCCGACGATCTCGTCGTGTCGCATCTGGCCCGAGAAGGTGTAGGGCAGCCCGGCGATCAGCATGCCGAAATGCAGAAGGGGCACCTGGGTGGAGAGCACCGCCGCCTCATGGCCGCCATGCTGCGAGCCGGTGGAGGTAAAGACGGCACCCACCTTGCCGACCAGAGCATTGCGTGCCCATAGACCGCCGGCCTGATCGATGAACTGTTTCATCTGCGCGGCCATGTTGCCGAAGCGCGTCGGCGTGCCAAGGATGATGGCGTCGTAGTCGGGCAGGTCCTCGACCTTGGCCTCCGGGGTGTCGTCGGCGACATGGCCTGCCGCCTTGCGCACCGCCAACGGTGCCGTCTCGGGTACACGACGGATGTCGACTTTTACGCCAGGGACGCTGCGCGCGCCCTCGGCTTCTGCCTCGGCAAGGGCGCGGATATGGCCATAGCTTGAAGTAGTAGAGAACGAGAACACGGGTCATGGTGAGCCTCTCTGTTTCGGTGGGGTGACGAAACAGAGCATGAAGCAGCATGAATGCGAGAATAAGCGGGAAAGGGAAAAGACATTCTTTACTCATGGTAAAGAATATCAGGAGGCGCGGGCTTCGGTGTCGGGGGGTCAGCTCTCCAGCCGTTCCTTGAGATGGCCAAGGAAGGCCAGGGTCTTGGCATCGGTGCCCAGCCGCGAGGCGGTGACGGCATAGACCTGCCGGGTCGGCAGCTCGAACGCCGGGAGCACCCGCACCAGCTGGCCGGCTGCCTCGGCCCGATCGGAGATGAAGTCCGGTAGGGCACCGATGCCCCGACCGGCGATCAGCATATCCCGCAGCATTAGGCTGCTGCCGACCTCCAGGCGCGCGGGGCAAGCCACCGAAACCGCGCCGTCAGGACCATGCAGCGACCAGTGGCTTGCATCATCGGCCAGCAGGTAGCTCACCGCTTCGTGGGTGGCGAGTTCCTCCGGCATCTGCGGAGTGCCGTGGGCCGCCAGGTAGGCCGGGCTGGCGAACAGCCGCTGATGCACTGGCGCGATGCGGCGGGCGATCAGGCTCGAGTCCGGCAGGGTGGCGCGCACCCGGATCGACAGATCGAAGCCGCCCTCGACCATGTCGATCACACGGTCCTCGAGGGCCAGCGATACCTCAACCTCGGGGTAGCGCTCCATGAAACCGGGCAAAAGCGGCGAGAGCACCATCAGGCCGAAGGACTGGGGTGCATTGATACGCAGCCGCCCCCGCACGCGGTCGGTATGCTCGCGAACCCATTCCTCGACCTGCTCGACCTCCTCGAGCAGACGGCGACTTTCCTCGTAGTAGAGGCGGCCCTGCTCGGTCAGTGCCATCCGGCGGGTGGTACGGGTGAGCAAGATGCAGCCCAGGTGCTGCTCCAGGCGCTTGGTGTCGCGACTCAAAAGTCCCGGTGATACGCCGAGATCCTCCGCCGCCCTGGCGAAGCTGCCACGTTCCACGATGCGGCAGAAGGCCCTCATGACCGCCAATCTGTCCAAGGTATGACTCCGTGCATCCTGCGAGGAAGGGAAAGGCGACTTGCTACTCAAAGCAGGTGTGGCAGGCGGCTTCGGTCCAATGGTTACGCAAATCATGCGTCATGCCCGCCCCTGAGTCCTGGGTTCAGTGGGCTTGAAGGTGATGCTCTGCCGATGTCTCCCGCGCGAGCAGGACAACAGTCGTCATGGTTATACCAGTCATCTTTGGCCGGAAGCCAGTGAATGAGTACCGCTGGATGCAAGCAGAGGCCATCAAGAACGTGGTCCAACTGGCTGAGGTGTTTGTAAGCGAAGTCGGCTGATTCTCGGTAAGAGATTGGCTATATACAAGCTTCACTGCACCCTTCTGCTAGCCCGAAAATTGCACCAGACATGCAAAAAGCGGCTGAAAATCGGTTATAATTCAAGCTACTACACAAGAAT
>NZ_JAWSUJ010000131.1:0-8594 GCF_033549285.1 Halomonas sp. | reverse complement strand
TTGATCGCTCAAGAGGATCGCATGAGCGCGACGGCGCGAGGCGCGTTTCTGACCGTACTCATGGACATGTGCCAACGTCTGCCGGTCGGCTTCTGTCAGGGGAGAGATGAAGCGCCTTGCCATGCTGCCGTCCTAAGCTGAGATCCTACTGGCATTGTGCCTGAAAATATCTGCCTAGGCACTTAGAGACCGTTCAGGTTTTCATCGCGGATGACAATTTGGCTAGCCAGAGAGTAGCTCAAAAATTGGGATGGCAGGCCACGCACAATGGTTCTAAGGATGGAGAGTATGGCCAATACTACAGAATCACCATGTAACCAAGCGGTCAACCGGACGCCAAAAGCGTGCCGCTTTTGGTTCCCTCCGCTGGCGCTCCGGCGCCGGTTACCTTAGCGTTAGCGATGTCAACTATGGCCAAGTATTTTTTAATTGTCGTCCTTATATTATCGCTCGCAGGCTGTGCGGTATGGCCTGTAGGTGACGACCCAAAGGGGCGGGAATATCGAGATCAGGCAGACTCGCTGCTAGTGTTGCTAAATAGTTACAAAGTAGAGAATGGGGAGTTTCCCCAATCTCTAAATGCGCTGGTTCCGGAGTATGCTGTAGGATTGCCGGATGTTTCTGACGTTATTACCTACTATCCGGAGACTGAGAGCATTGAGTATACATACACACCATCGTGGCCACAGCCAGGGCAAACTACGTGCTCCACTACAATTGGTAGTGGCGAATGGATCTGCCATGGCTACATTTAGAAAAAGCGCTAACAATGCGCGTCAATTCGCACACTTCGTGTGCCGGACGCTCGCAAGCTCGCGCCGTTGCGCTTGGCGTTATGTGCAAATGGAGTAGCGCAGTGCACTCAGAGCATCCGAAAATAAAGCAGCTCTTTCCATTGGTTACTGAATCCCTGACCAAAGGATTGACAGCATTGTCAAATGGAGATAGTAGCTATGAAGCGCCTGCTATTGAAGTGTATGCACAAGAAGTTTTTTCTAGGGTTTCTGAGATTGATAATGCCTTTAAAAATATGTCGATTGCTATCGAGTATTTAAAGAAAACAGATCATCTTGGCTCAGGCTACAGCTTCTCTGAACACCACGCCTTTCATATAGAAAACTTTCTACTCAGGTTGACTGGCGTGGTAGATCGATCATATCTACTGGCTGGATCAACGATGTTGATGGAGAATAGTAAGATTGAAAAATTAGGAGGGAAGCGCACTGTTCATAAAGAGTTGCGGAGTTTTTCTCCATGTTCAGTTGAGATTTTAAATAGGATGGAGGGCGCAATAGATCACTTGCGAACCCCGCGAAATAAGGTTGCGCATCAAGCCGGTTTCTCAAGTAAGAATTTAAGCGTATTACAGGCTATAGAAAATTCAGAGTCGGATTCTATATCGGTAAGACAGATTACAGAGTTAATGTCTTACGAGAAAATTAAAGATGTAGTCATTGAGGAATCTGTTGACCAGTTCGATGCTGTGATTCCGATTATGGATGGTCTAGTAAAAGAACTAATTGATAGTCTTTCATTTGTATATGACGGCTTGCTGAAAATGCACATAACCAGTGTAGGTAAGGGACGCTCCTGACGTCGCGCCCCTGCTACAAACGTTAGTTGCCAGACAAGGTCATGAGATAGTGGCAGAAAAAATATACTTCGATCACATCAACGAAAGAACTGATAGCTACTTTCTTGAGTATTCTCCACCTGTTGGTTCAGTCCCATTTGCCTCCCTCACCGTGACATATATTTCTGACGTTGCAGGTGAGAAGGTGGCCACAGACTTGGAGGATCTAGCCGGGAAGTGGATCGCTCGGTATCCAGTACCTGTCATGGCTAGTGCATTTGATAGGCGCGGCGATCTTATTGATCTTGAAAAAGTCCGTCCTTGTAGTCATCTCACCGCTATCATGGATGAAGAAAAGCTGCGCTATCGGTGGGAGCTTCTTGAAGATGAAGAGTTTCCAGAGGAACTGCAGGATCCAGGGTATTTGATAGAAATATACTCAGACCTGAATTACAGAACTCAGAGCGAAGTCAGTGCCCAAGCACGAGAAAACCTAAAGCCAATACGAACAGCGAAAAGATTGCTGATTGTCTGGTCAGTCGTCGTGCCTGCCGCTATTGCGCTACTTGAGTTTTTTAGCCCTGTGTGGCTATCGGTAATTGCTCTGGCTTATAGTTTTTGGAAAGCCTACCAGCAGTGGTTGAAGATGACGGGGCGAAAAGAAAAATCAGATAGGGAGATCGAAAGGGAAAAAGACTCTCGTTTGAAAGAGCATCACCACTATCACTGTAAGTTGAATCCAGATGGTTTTTTGAGGCTTAAAGTCGAGAATTTCCAAAAAATGGAAGAAGATCAAATACAGAAGAAATATGACTCAATCTCCACCAGCAACTAACCAGTGCAGGTTGTCGGACAGGTACTCCGTTGCACTCCGCACCTGCCGCAACTGCAGGCGTTAACTTTATAATCGAGCTTGAGAATGTCCTTAGATATTGAGAAACAGAAAGAACGGTTTAATTCCTTCCGCGAGGAAAGGCTTCCCGTCCTTCACGATTTCTCGAAAGGACTAGGCTTTCAAAATCCACATGAAATTCTCATCAATCCAGAGAAATTCTTGCAGCCGATAAGTTCGTGGCTGTCGGACCAGGAAATCTCTGCTGAATCTAAGAACTGGATAACTGTCCGCATAGGCTATTTCTTAGGGGAGCTATTCGTGGAAAGGCACGGGGGTTGTTGGAGTGTTTTCCAAGCTCCTAGCTCCAGATACTATGGCCATTTCGTTGTTGGTGAGTTCTCGTCATTCGACAATGCGAATGCACTCTTTGACCCAATGGAAGCCGCCTTTGTGCTCACAAGCCAGCCTAAAGGCCGCTCGTTAGTCGAAATCGTCAAGGAAATTGAGGATTCCCTCAGTGGTCTGTGAAAAAGTTAACAAGTGCAGGCAAGGGACGCTCCTGACGTCACGCCCCTGCTGCATGCGTTATGTGGTGAGTTCCGGCCACTCCAAGGAGATACGTCCACATGGATGACATAAGGGAAGCCGCCATCAGGGAGTTTTTTGAAGATTTTGTCGCGGCATTTTCGAGCTTCGATGGTGATCGCGTGGCTACCAAATTCACCCTTCCTTATTTGGCCAAAGGGCCGGGTGATTCGTGCAATGTTTTCGACTCACGCTCGCAGCTGGCAGCGTATTTTCAGTCCTATTTGGATGACTATCACTCGCAAGGGTGCCGTGAATGTCGTTACTCGAATCTTGCCGTAAACTGGCTTGGTTCTGAGTGCGCGGTTGCCTCTGTAACTTGGAATCTGGTGGATAAGTCCGGTGTGTCAGTCACGTCGTGGTCGGAGTCATATATGCTGTCCTTTGTCGGTGGTAAAGCCCTAGCTTTTGCCACTGTAGATCACGTCGGGGGCTAGAGCCTGTGCTTTAGTTCGGGCACACATAACCAGTCGCTGTAGTACGCGGCCGATGGCCGCCGGACGCCCTTTTCATTGCGGCTTCGCCTCCATTACAAGGGCGCCGCTAAGCTAAGCGTTATGAATACAAGGCCGGAGACAGGAGAAGGGATTCATGGCCACAGATTGGAAATTGGTTCGCAGGCTCGTAAATTCCGCACTTGATGCCTGTGAAGCTTTAGATCAGCTAGAGATCACGGACGAGGAGCGGAGCGCCACAATCCAAACAGTCAATGGACAGGAGGTGGGTACGGTATGGGATGCTTTGCAGAGTGCCCACACGGCCCCGGAGAATGTCCGTTATATGGTTATTCGCGGTCGCGGCCAGTTGGGCGAGTCAGCCCCATTTGTTCAGCCAGTCAGCCGCGTTCTGCAGCAAGTGGGGTCGCTTGCCGCTGAGCTTGTTGGTGCGCAGCAATTACAGGTGCCAATAGAGGGCATTGATCCTTATGCACCAGGAAAGGAGCAATCACTTGAATCAGCGATTGAAAACCTTTCGGCATGGTACGAAAGCTATTTAGTGTCGAATGTCGAGGGTGCCTTGGCCAGTGTGCGTGACAGCGATCATTCATAACCAGGCCATTAAGTCTGTTACGGGCCGATGGCCCTCCACCGGACGCCCCTGTCAGGGCGCCGCTTATGGCTGGCGTTAAGCGGTAGAAGGTAAGTTTGAGTAATGGCAAATAATTGGAATATTCCGGACTGGCTGGAAAAAGAGGTCCGAGCCCGAGACACGGAATGCGTCTATTGCCGCAATGAATTTACCTCCGTGAAAGTCTCAAGAAAATCTGCGGCAAGCTGGGAGCACATCATCAACGATGCCAGTATCATTACTCGAGAAAATATTGCTCTTTGCTGTTGCGGCTGTAATGCCAGCAAAGGCCAAAAGCAGCTATCCGCATGGCTGCAAACCAAGTATTGCCGAGACCGGGGCATCACTCCGGAAACCGTAGCGCCGGTCATAAAGCAGGCTATTGAACGTGGCCTGTAGCACAGCGCTTAACAAGTCGCTGTAGTACGCGGCCGATGGCCGCCGGACGCCCTTTTCATTGCGGCTTCGCCTCCATTACAAGGGCGCCGCTAAGCTCAGCGTTAAATTGCCCATAAACAAAGCCCCAAGTCAGACACCTGACTCGGGGCTTTTTCATTCTGGCGTTGCGATTACCTGGCCGCCAGCGCCACCCCCACCTTGGAGCGGTTGGGCCGGCCGATGGTCTGGGTGATCCAGGTGCCGGTGGCGGCCAGGGCTTCGAGGTCGATGCCGGTCTCGATGCCGAGGCCATCGAGCAGGTAGACCACGTCCTCGCTTGCCACGTTGCCGGAGGCGCCCTTGGCATAGGGGCAGCCGCCGAGGCCGGCGACGGAGCTGTCCACTACCGCGATGCCTTCCTCCATTACGGCGTAGAGGTTGGCGAGCGCCTGGCCGTAGGTGTCGTGGAAGTGGGCGGCGAGCTTGTCCATGGGGATGTCGCGGCTCACGGCCTCGATCATGCGCTTGGCCTTGAGCGGGGTGCCGGTGCCGATGGTGTCGCCGAGCGAGACCTCGTAGCAGCCCATCTCGTACAGCGCCTTGCTTACCTCGGCGACCTTGGCGGGGGCGATCTCGCCCTCGTAGGGGCAGCCCAGCACGCAGGAGACGTAGCCGCGCACCCGCACGCCGGCCTCACGTGCGCGCTCGAGTACCGGCTCGAAGCGGGCCAGGGACTCGGCCACGGAGCAGTTGATGTTCTTCTGCGAGAAGGCCTCGGAGGCGGCGCCGAACACCGCCACCTCCTCGACGCCGCACTCCAGCGCGCCTTCCAGCCCCTTGAGATTGGGGGTCAGCGCCGCGTAGGTGACGCCATCGCGGCGGGCGAGGTTCTTCATCACCTGCTGGTGGTCGGCCATCTGCGGCACCCACTTGGGCGAGACGAAGCTTGCTGCCTCGATGTAGGTGATGCCGGCCGCGCCGAGACGCTCGATCAGTTCGAGCTTGGTGGTGGTGCTGATCGGCTCAGGCTCGTTCTGCAGCCCGTCGCGCGGGCCGACCTCGACCAGGCGAACGTGTTTCGGGAATGCCATGAATCTTCTCCTGTCTTGCTCAGGGCGAACCGATGAGGTGACTACTCGCCGCGGCTTACCCGGCGACAGGTCTTCGAGGGGGCGCTGTGAACCCTTCCCTGGGCGCTACCGATGCCATCCCTGGCATAGGACCCCCTCTACGACCTGTCCCCGGCGCCGCTAGCCTTGGAGGATAGCGTTGCTGTTTGGCCGGCTCGCATTGCTGTGGCCTGTGTGGCGGTTTAGGGGCAGGGGAGGCCTGCGGCCTCCTATCGCGCTGCGAGCAGCGCTCCTACGAAGGGCGTTCACCCGATTATTCGTCGGGGGCGAACTCCAGCAGCACATCGCCCTGGCCCACGGTATCACCGGCCTGGAAGTGGAAGCTTGCTACATGGCCGTCGGCGGGGGCGGACATGGTGTGCTCCATCTTCATGGCCTCCATCACCATCAGCGGCATGCCCTTCTCGACGCGGGCGCCGGCCTCGACCAGCAGCGCCACCACGGTGCCGTGCATGGGCGCGGTGAGGGTGGACTCGGCCTCGTGGTGGCCGTGGTCGATGGCGTCGATGCGCCGCCAGAACAGGCGGGTCTCGCCGCGCGGGTCGACCATCACCACCACGTTGCCGTCGCGGCGCGCCTGCAGGCGGCGGCGGTGGCCGTCCAGGGTCATGGCCACGGCGTCGCCGGCCAGCGGGTCGAGGCGCGCGGTGAGCGTCTCGCCGCCGATGGTCAGGTGCCAGGGGCCGGCATTGTCCGCGCGGGTGCCCTCGACCACCACCACGGCCTCGGAGTCGTCGTCGTCCTGGGCATGGGCCGGGTCGCAGAGGGCGATGCGGATGGTGTGCGGGGCGTTGACACGAAAGCCGTCGTGGCGGTCCCAGGGCGAGTCGCTCTCGCACTCGCGGGAAAGCTGGTTGAGGCCCACCAGGGCGGCTCCGGCATACTCCTCGATGCTGTAGCGGCGCGGTGCGAAGAGGGTCTCCTCGTGCTTCTCGATAAAGCGGGTGTCGAGCTCGCAGGCCTTGAAGGCCGGGTGGGTGGCCAGCCGCTGCAGGAAGGCGCGGTTGGTGACCACGCCCTGCACGTCGAGTGCGGCCAGCGCCCGGTTCAGCGTCGCCAGCGCCTGGGCGCGGTCGTCCCCAAAGACGATCAGCTTGGCGAGCATCGGGTCGTAGTGCATCGAGACGGCATCGCCGGTCTCCACGCCGCTGTCCAGGCGTACCCGTTCGGGGTCCAGGCCGGCGCCTTCCAGGTCCATGGCGAAGCGGGTCAGGGTGCCGGTGGCGGGCAGGAAGTCCTGCTCCGGGTCCTCGGCGTAGAGCCGCGCCTCGAAGCTGTGGCCGGTGATGGTCAGCTCGTCCTGGGCCAGCGGCAGCCGCTCGCCCATGGCCACGCGCAACTGCCACTCGACCAGGTCCTGGCCGGTGATCATCTCGGTGACCGGGTGCTCCACCTGCAGGCGGGTGTTCATCTCCATGAAGAAGAAGGAGCCGTCCGCATCCAGGAGGAACTCGACGGTGCCGGCACCCACGTAGCCGATCTCCTTGGCGGCGCGCACCGCGGCCTCACCCATCTCGCGGCGCAGGCCCTCGCTCATGCCCGGGGCCGGGGCCTCCTCCAGCACCTTCTGGTGGCGGCGCTGCACCGAGCAGTCGCGCTCGAAGAGGTAGACGCCGTTGCCGTGGCTGTCGCAGAACACCTGGACCTCGACGTGGCGCGGCTGGGTCAGGTACTTCTCGATCAGCATGCGCTGGTCGCCGAAGGCGGCCTGGGACTCGCGGCGGCAGCCGTCCAGGGCGGCCTGGAAGCCGGCGGCGGACTCCACCACGCGCATGCCCTTGCCGCCGCCGCCGGCGCTGGCCTTGAGCAGCACCGGGTAGCCGATCTTGTCGGCCTCGGCCTTGAGCAGGGCGTCGTCCTGGTCGTCGCCGTGGTAGCCCGGCACCAGCGGCACGCCGGCGTGGGCCATGCGCGACTTGGCGGCAGACTTGTCGCCCATGGCGGCGATGGCCGAGGCGGGCGGGCCGACGAAGACGATGCCGGCCTGGTCGAGGGCCTCGACGAAGGCGCCGTTCTCGGAGAGGAAGCCGTAGCCGGGGTGGATGGCGCCGGCGCCGCTGCGCCGCGCGGCCTCGACCACGGCCTCGACCTTGAGGTAGCTCTCGCGGGCCGCGGCGGGACCGAGGCGGATGGCCTCGTCGGCCTCGCGCACGTGGCGGGCGTTGGCGTCGGCGTCGGAGTAGACGGCGACGGTGCGCAGGCCCATGGCACGCGCCGTGCGCATCACGCGGCAGGCGATCTCGCCGCGGTTGGCGACCAGCAGGGTGTCGAAGCGCTTGGTGTTATGGGTCGTCTGGCTCATTGTCGGCGCTCCGTGTTCGAGGGGGAATCGGGGGCCCAGGCGGGGCGGCGCTTCTCGAAGAAGCTAGCGAGCCCCTCCTGGCCTTCATGGCTGACCCGCAGCTCGCTGATCACCCGGCAGGTATGATCGCGGGTCGTGTTGCTGTCGGGCTCGCGGGCCACCTCGGCGAGCAGCGCCTTGGTGGCGCGGCTGGCCTGGGGCGAGGTGCCAAGCAGGGTGTCGACCATGGCCGCCACGGCGGCGTCCAGGTCGTCATGCGCGACCACCCGGTGGGCCAGCCCCAGGGCCTCGGCCGTGGCGGCGTCCATCACCTCGGCGGTCAGGGCGTAGCGGCGCATCTGGCGCTCGCCCATAGCGCGCTGCACATAGGGGCTGATCACCGCCGGCGAGAGGCCGATCCTCACCTCGGAGAGGCAGAACTTCGCCTTCTCGGAGGCGATGACGATGTCGCAGCAGGCGGCCAGCCCCACGGCGCCGCCGAAGGTGGCGCCCTGCACGCGGCACACGGTGGGGCAGGGCAGGGTGTCCAGGCCGTGCATCAGCGCCGAGAGCTCCCGGGAGTCCGCCAGGTTGTCCTCGAAGTCATAGTCGACCATGCGCTTCATCCAGTTGAGGTCGGCGCCTGCGGAGAAGCTCTTGCCCTCGGAGCCCAGCACCAGCGCGCGCACCTCGCCGCGGTGGGCGAGCTCGCCCACGCGGCGCAGATGATCGTTGAGCTCGGCG
>NZ_JAWSUJ010000130.1:0-8743 GCF_033549285.1 Halomonas sp. | reverse complement strand
GGATGTCGCGATGCTCCTGCTGGACCTCCGGGACATGGTGCTCCGGGCGCCTCAGGCCCAGCCCGCGTGCCAGGTTCTGGCCATAGGTGATCGCCGCCTCGAGCGAGAGCAGGGTGTCGGTGAAGAAGCGGTTGTGGGTGGCCCGGGCGATGGCCAGATGGAAGCCGAAGTCGGCATCCACCCCCAGGGCGTTGTCGCGGATGCGCTGTTCGAGCAGCGCCAGCGCCCGCGTGAGCGCCGCCCGGTCCTCGCGGGTGGCCTTGAGCGCCGCCAGGCGTGCGGCCTCGGACTCGACGGCGATCCGGAACTCGAAGCAGCGCTGGATGTCCGCCAGGCTCTCCAGCGGGGCGAACTCGAGCATGGCGCGATCGGGGCGACGCTGGACGAAACTGCCGGAGCCGCGATGCGAGCGCACCAGGCCATCGTCCCGCAGCCGGGCCAGGGCCTCGCGAACGATCGGGCGGGACACGCCGTAGCGGCTCGCCAGCAGCTCCTCCGAGGGCAGGCGCTCGCCCTCCGCGAAGTCGCGGTTGATGATGCGATCGATGATGTCGCCGTAGACCCGATCGCTGAGCTTCTCTCCCCTGCGGCATGGGTCGCCGCTTGGCGCGTCGTCGGAGGCGCGCTTCTCCACCCGTGAATCCATGGTCGTCCCCTGCGGCTTTCCCACAGCATAAGCCACCCCTCGCCCGGTGAGGAGCGTCCAGCCGGCCGACCAGCCGTGTTAGGCTTGGCCGACACCAGCTACCCGGGAGCCTGATCATGACCGCCGCCGAGATACTCGACCGCCTGGTGGGCTTCGCCACCGTCTCGCGGGACTCCAACCTGGCCCTGATCGAGTGGGTCGAGGGCTGGCTCGACGACCACGGCGTGGCGCACTGGCGGGTGGAGAGCGACGACGGCCGCAAGGCCAACCTGCTAGCGCGCATCGGCCCCGCCGTGGCCGGCGGGGTGGTGCTCTCCGGCCATACCGACGTGGTCCCGGTGGATGGCCAGCCCTGGTCCACCGATCCCTTCACCCTGGTCGACAAGGGCGACGGCCGACTCTATGGCCGCGGCACCTGCGACATGAAGGGCTTCATCGCCTGCGCCCTGGCGGAGGTCCCACGCTGGGTGGATCAGGCGCTGGCGACGCCCATCTGGCTGGCGTTCTCCTACGACGAGGAGGTGGGCTGCATCGGCGCCCCGCGGATGATCGAGCGACTGCTGGCCGACCACCCTCGCCCCGCGGCGGTGATCGTCGGGGAGCCGACCATGATGCACCCGGTGGTGGCCCACAAGGGGGCGACCAACCTTCGCACCACGGTGACCGGTCGTGCCGCCCACTCCAGCCAGGTGAACCAGGGGGTCTCGGCGATCCACGTGGCCGCCCGCCTGGTGACGCGGATCGAGGACGTGATGGCCGAACTCAGGGCCGAGGGACGCGTGGACGAGGCCTTCAACGTGGTGCACTCGAGCCTGCACGTCGGCAAGATCGCGGGCGGCACGGCCATCAACATCATGGCCCGGGAGTGCAGCTTCGAGTGGGAGATCCGCCACCTGCCCTCGGATCGCTTCGAGGAGTTGCTCGCGCGGGTGAACGACACCGCGGCCGGGCTGGAGGCCGAGATGCGAAAGCGCGCGTCGGACGCCGCCATCGTCACCGAGGCGCTGAACACCACGGTGCCGGCACTCGCCGACGACAACAATGCCGAGGTGCTCGCCCTGTGCCGCGACCTGCTCGACGAGCGCCCTGCCGGTGCCGTGGCCTATGCCACCGAGGCCGGGCAGTTCCAGCGCGAGGGGCTGCCCACGGTGATCTGCGGCCCGGGGAGCATCGGCCAGGCCCACCAGCCCGACGAGTATATCGACATCGAGCAGCTCGAGGCGGGCGCGGCCTTCATGGCGGCACTGGGCGAGCGGCTGCAACGAAAGTAGAATGCCGGCTCCCTGCCCACCGCTGCCTGGAGCCCCCATGCCCCGCCTGCTGATCGTCAAGACCGGAGACAGCTTTGCCGACGTGGCCCGCGACCACGGCGACTTCGAGACCCTCTTCCGGCGCGCCCTCGCAACAGCGCCGGCCGACACCCAGGTGGCGGTCCTCGATGCCCCGCGCGCCGAGGCCCTGCCGGCGCTCGATGACATCGACGGCCTGCTGATCACCGGCTCCCACGCCATGGTCAGCCACGCCGAGCCCTGGAGCGAGGCGCTCAAGCCGTGGCTGGTCGAGGCGCGTGCCCGCGACATCACCATGCTCGGCGTCTGCTATGGCCACCAGCTGATGGCCGCGGCCTTCGGTGGCACCAGCGACTTCCACCCCGCCGGCCGGGAGTCCGGCACCCGCGAGGTCACCCTGACCGAGGCCGGTCGCCGGGATCCGCTGCTGGGCGGCCTGCCGGCCAGGTTCCACGCCCACCTGAGCCACGCCCAGACGGTCCTCGCGACACCGCCCGGGGCCTGTGTGCTGGCGGCCAATGCCCATGACCCGCACCAGGCGCTGCGCCATGGCTCCCGCCAGTGGAGCGTGCAGTTCCACCCCGAGTTCACCCCGGCGGTGATGCGCGCCTATCTCGCCCACCAGCGGCAGGCCCTGCAGGACCAGGGCGAGACGCCGGAGCGCCTGATCGACGAGGTGACCGAGACGCCGGAGGCGACCGGCCTGCTGACGCGCTTCGCCCTCCTGGCGGCCAGGGCCCGCGAGGCAACACCCAGGCCTGAGGCCGGGTGAGGCGCTGAACGCAAAAGGTCCCCGCACCGGGTGGTGCGGGGACCTTGCGTTCCGGGGCCGGGCTCATGCCCGGCCGGGATCAGGCGCTGGTGCGGCGGCGAATCGGCGCGTCACCATCCTGGCGACGACGCGGGGCACGCTCGGGGGCGCCCTTGTCCTCGCTGATCTCCAGCGGACGACCGGCGACACGGGCACGGGCCATCTTGCTCAGGATGCTCTCCGGCAGCGAGCTCGGCAGCTCGACCACCGAGAAGGCGGTGCGGATGTCGATGCGGCCGATGCGGCTGCCCTCGATGCCGCCCTCGTTGGCGAGTGCCCCGACCAGCTGGCCGGGCTTGACGCCATCCTGGTGGCCTACGGCGACGCGATAGCGGGTCATGCCCTCGCGCGGCGCCCGGTCTTCACGATCACTGCGACGCTTCGGCTTGGCATCGCGCGGGTTGCGGTCATTGCGCTCGGCACGCGGTGCCTGCAGGCGACCGATGGGGGCCTCGTCGGCACGCGCCATGCGCGCGAAGGCACAGGCCAGCTCGATGGGATCATGCCCCTCCTCGATCATCCGCTCGACCAGGGCACGCTGCTCGTCGGCACCGGCGGTCAGGGCGGCGACCACGCGCTGGTGGAAGATCTCGTCGCGGTGGGCGCGGATGGCGGCCTCGTCGGGCACGGCCATCTCGGTCATCTTCTGGCCGGTGGCCTGCTCGAGCCAGCCCACCTTGCGCCCCTCGCGGAAGCCGACGAAGGTGATCGCAATGCCGGTGCGCCCGGCACGACCGGTACGGCCGATGCGGTGAGTATAGGCCTCGGCGTCCTGGGGCAGGTCGTAGTTGATGATGTGGGTCAGGCGCGACACATCCAGGCCACGGGCGGCCACGTCGGTGGCGATCAATATGTCGATCTTGCCACGCTTGAGGCGTGTGATGGTGCGCTCGCGCAGGCTCTGGTCCAGGTCACCGGAGAGGCTGGCGACGTTCATACCACGGGCGGAGAGCTGCTCCATCAGGGTGGTGCAGGCGGCCCGGGTGCGCACGAAGACGATGGCACCGTCGACCGGCTCGACCTCGAGGATGCGCGCCAGCGCCTCCTGCTTGGCGCCTCCGTCGACCCGCACCATGCGCTGTTCGATGCTGGCGGCGGTCCCGACCTTGGACTCGATGGCCACCTTGACCGGGTCGACCAGGTAGCGGTTGACGATGCGCTCGATCTCGGCCGGCAGGGTGGCGGAGAAGAACACCCGCTGGGCGTCCTTCGGCGTGTCGGCCACCACGCGCTTGACGTCGTCGATGAAGCCCATGCGCAGCATCTCGTCGGCCTCGTCGAGCACCAGGGCGGAGAGGCCGTCGAGCTTGAGGCTGCCGCGATCCAGGTGATCGATGACCCGGCCCGGGGTCCCCACCACCACCTGGGCGCCACGGCGCAGCGCGGAGAGCTGCTCGCGGTACTCCTGGCCGCCGCACAGGGTCGCGACTTCCAGGCCCTTGAGGTTCTGGCCGTACTTGCTGAAGGAGACGGCCACCTGCTGGGCCAGCTCACGGGTCGGCGCCAGCACCAGCACCTGGGGCTCACGGCGGGTCAGCTCGAGGCGAGACAGCAGCGGCAGGGCGAAGGCAGCGGTCTTGCCGGTGCCGGTCTGGGCCTGGCCCAGCATGTCACGTCCTTCCAGCAGCGCAGGGATGGTCTGCGCCTGGATCGGTGACGGGGTCTCGTAGCCCTGGGATTCCACGGCAGAGAGAACGGCGGGCAGCAGGGCCAGATCGCCGAAGCTCGGCGAGGCGACAGAAGTCGAGGTCATTAATCACACCTTGGTAGGCCGACGGGGCCGGCAGAAATTCAGTGGCGTCCCTGACACGTGCAATACGCTCAGGCATCTGGGTTCCGTCCAACGGAGCGTCAGATGAGGAAATCGGAGTCGGGGACGCCGGTCGCACCTGGCATTCGGTCCACGCCATCGGGGATGGCCCGTGAACCGCTGTGGCGACCGTTTGCGCCGATCTCGCCCGGGTGGCGTGATCTCGGCGGCGCTCCATCTACACAATTCGAACGCGTGTGGGTCAGTGCTTGCATCACTGGGCCCGGCGTTTCGGCGCCCACCTGCCTGGGCAGCGTGGCGTCGTCATGATGGTGGGGTCAACACATGCGAGGAGCGCGCATGCTACCATCGTCGACTGCCACTGGCCAGCCTTTTCGAGATCCCTACCCCGCGGGAGTACTGCATGCCGAATCTGTGGGTCGATGCCGATGCCTGCCCCAGGGTGGCGCGCGAGATCATCGTGCGCGCCGCCGAGCGTACCGCCACGCCGACCTGGTTCGTGGCCAACCATGCGGTGCCGCTGCCGCCCTCGCGATGGGTCAAGGGCCTGGCGGTGAGCCAGGGCTTCGACGCCGCCGACAACGAGATCGTCGAGCGCCTCCAGTCGGGCGACCGGCTGATCACCTCGGACCTGCCGCTGGCCCTGGAGGCCATCGAGCGCGGCGCCGGGGTGATGACCACCCGCGGCGAGAGACTGGATGCGAACAACATCCGCGCCCGGGTACAGATGCGGGACTTCATGGAGACGCTACGTGCCAGCGGCGAGCATACCGGCGGCCCCGGAGGCTACTCCGACAGCGACCGCCGCGAGTTCGCCAATGCGCTGGATCGCTGGCTGGCCAAGAATTCCCGACATTGAGGCCGCCGCTTCGCGGCGGATCGCGCTGCAAGCAGCGCTCCTACAGGATGTGGAGCCTCTGGACAGGTTGTCGTAGGAGCTTTGCTCGCAAAGCGATTGGCGTGCGCTGAGGTCCGCCCTTGGACCTTGGCGCTCAGCGCTCGGTGCTCGGCGCTTGAAGCTTACCCCTTCTCCCGGATCCCCTTGCCCGGCAGGCGGTCGCGGTCATGCGGCCGGTCCAGGTCGAGCAGCGGGCCGTAGGGCACGATGCCGGTCGGGTTGATGGTGTCGTGGCTGGCGTAGTAGTGGCGCTTGATATGATCGAAGTCCACCGTCTCGGCGATGCCCGGCCACTGGTAAAGCTCGCGCACGTAGTTGGCGAGGTTCGGGTAGTCCTCGATGCGCCTCAGGTTGCACTTGAAGTGGCCGTGATAGACGGCATCGAAGCGGATCAAGGTAGTGAACAACCGGATATCGGCCTCGGTGAACCACTCGCCCGCCAGGTAGCGGTTCTCCGACAGGCGCGCCTCCATGCGGTCGAGCGCCTCGAACAGCGCCACCACATGTTTCTCGTAGACCGCCTGCTCGGTGGCGAAGCCGGACTTGTAGACGCCGTTGTTGATGTGGTCGTAGACGTCGGCGTTGACGGCATCGATGGTCTCGCGCAGATCCGCGGGATAGAGGTCCAGGCGGTTGCCGGTCAGCCCGTCGAAGGCGCCGTTGAGCATCCTCAGCAGGTCCGCGGACTCGTTGTTGACGATGCGCCCCGAGGACTTGTCCCAGAGCGCCGGCACGGTGACGCGTCCCGTGTAGTGGGGGTCGGTCAGGGTGTAGAGCTGGTGGTGGAAGTCAACGCCGTTGACCGGGTCTCCGCTCGAGCCCTCGTCCTCGCGATAGGTCCAGCCCTGGTCGAGCATCAGCGGGCTGACGTGGGAGACCCCGATGGCCGACTCGAGCCCCTTGAGCCGGCGCATGATCAGCACGCGATGCGCCCAGGGACAGGCCAATGAGACATAGAGGTGGTAGCGGCCCGTCTCGGCGGCCAGGCCCGGCTGGCCGTCGGGCCCCGCGCCGCCATCCGGGGTGATCCAGTCGCGCAGCTTGGCGGATTCACGCACAAACTCGCCGCCGTGCTTGTCGGTGTCATACCACTGGTCGTGCCAGGTGCCGTCGATCAGAAGCCCCATGGGTCATCTCCTTGCATGCCGGTGAGCGAGTGCTCGATAACGAGGTTGCACCCAGCATAAGGCGAAACCGTCGACGCTCAAGCGCAGGTTTTGCGCTTCATCATTCGACGGCTTCGAATGGACCTTCCGGCGGGCAGGCCGCCACCGCCGCCTTCAGGGCCTCGGCCAGGGCATGGGTCGCCGGCCCCGCCCGGTCCCGGTCGCGATGGATCAGCTGCACCGGGTACTCGCGGTTGCCGCCGGCGGCCAGCGGCAACCGCTCGAGACGCCCCTCGGCCAGCGCCTGGCGCAGGCGAGTCTCGGGAATCCAGGCGAAACCCAGGCCGCGCTCGAGCATGTCGATGGAGGTCTGCAGGTGGCTCACCGTCCAGCGCTGCTCCGCCTTGAGCCAGCCGGCATCCATGGACTGGCGCAGGGCGGAGTCGCGCACCACCAGCTGCCGGTGCTGCTCGAGGTCGCGCAGGTCGAGCGGGCGCCCCAGGCGGTGCAACGGGTGATCGGGATGGGCCACGGCCACGAAGTGCACCCTGACCAGCGGCTCGCCCAGGAAGCCCTGGGCCGAGATGCCCGAGACCACCAGGTCGGCGCTGCCGTCATAGAGCATTTCGATGCCGCCGTTGAGCACCGTCTCATGGAGCTGCACGCGCACATGGGGATAGGACGCCGAGAAGGCCTCCAGCGCCCGGGCCAGGGCGTCGGGAGGAAAGATCTGGTCGACGGCGAGCACCACCTCCGCCTCGAGCCCCTCGGCCAGGCGATTCGCCACATCCTCCAGCGAGGCGGCATTCTCGAGCAGCTGACGGGCACGGCGCAGCAGCAGCTCACCGGCCTCGGTGAGACGCACCTGCCGGCCCACCGGCTCCATCACCGCCACCCCGAGCTGTTCCTCGAGCTTGTGCACGGCGTGGTTAAGGGTCGAGGGGCTCTTGTGGATCGCCTCGGCGGCACGGGCGAAGCCGCCATGGTCGACCACGGCCGCCAGCATCTGCCATTGGGCCAGGGTGACACGGGACATTTCGAATTCCTCGAATTAATAGAGCGAAACGTTGCGCTTAATTTTCGAAAAATCCGACCTAAAATGCCAGTCAAACGTTACAAAATTGGAGACACCCCATGGCCCCCACCCCGTCTACCCGACAGGTCGCCCAGTTGGTGACCAGCCAGCCGAGCCAGGATGGCGACGGCGTCAGGATCCAGCGCATCCACGACTTCCGCGGAGGGCTCGACCCCTTCCTGATGCTCGACGAGCTCGGTTCCGACCGGCCGGATGACTATATCGGCGGGTTCCCGCCCCATCCCCACCGCGGCATCCAGACCCTGACCTACGTGATCCACGGCGGGCTGACCCACGAGGACCACATGGGCCACTCGAGCACCATCCGGGCCGGGGATGCCCAGTGGATGCATACCGGCCGCGGCATCATCCACTCTGAGATGCCGCTGACCGACCAGCAGGGCCTCCACGCCTTCCAGCTGTGGCTGAACCTGGCGGCCAGGGACAAGCTGAGCCCGGCCACCTACCGTGACGTGCGCGGCGCAGAGATGCCGACGCTGAGCGGCCAGGACGCCACCCTCGTCGCCCTGGGCGGGCGCTGGCAGGACACCGCCGGCGAGAGCGTGATGGGCCCCCTGGAAGCCCTGGCCGGCCAGGGTGCGGTGGCCCATGCCCGGCTGGCGGCCGGGGGCGAGCTCAGGCTGGCCGCCGAGGCCAGCACACTGCTGGTATACGTCTTCAAGGGCGGCCTCGAGATCGCCGGCAGCCCGGTGCCCCAGGGCCGGCTCGCCCGGCTCGGCGGCGGCGAGCAGCTCGCGCTGACCAGCCGCGAGGGCGCCGAGGCCCTGCTGCTGGCCGGGGAACCCCATGGCGAGCCGATCGCCCACTACGGCCCCTTCGTGATGAACGCACACGAAGAGCTGGAGCAAGCGCTGAGGGACTACCGCGACGGCACGCTCACCAACTGATCGGCACCCACTGACTGAACGACACCACCCCGGACCGGGGTTGAAATCCCCCGTCCCGGCGTGTCCAATGTCCACTTAACAAACAGCGTTCGCGCTCCTGCATCCATGCCTCCGAGTCACAAGGGGCGCGGTTGACGGGCCGTTCCTGTATGCATGTACAGACTAGTCGGGTAGACCGGGCGATTGCTCGACCCGGCCCCCCTCAGATCCGGGCATGCGCAATTGACGCACCCGGCTCC
>NZ_JAWSUJ010000129.1:0-9530 GCF_033549285.1 Halomonas sp. | reverse complement strand
CTACCAGGCCACCCACGACGCCCTCACCGGGCTCGCCAATCGCGCGCTGTTCGGCGACCGCCTGGTCCACGACTTCGCCCTGGCCCGCCGCCATGCGCAGATCCTGGCGGTGCTGTTCATCGACCTGGACGAGTTCAAGCCGATCAACGACACCCTGGGCCACAAGGTGGGTGACCAGCTGCTGATCAGCGTCGCCCGACGCCTGGCCGGGGGGCTGCGCACCAGCGATACCCTGGCGCGCTTCGGCGGCGACGAGTTCGTGCTGCTGCTTCCGGACCTCGAGCATCCCGGCGAGGCCGAGGAGGTGGCCGAACGCCTGCTGCTGGAGCTGACCCGCCCCCACAAGGTCAGCGGCCACGAGCTGCATATCTCGGCGAGCATCGGCATCGCCATCAACGACGAGCCCCTGGAGGACCCCGAGAAGCTCCTCCAGCATGCCGACATGGCCATGTACAAGGCCAAGCAGCAGGGGCGCAACGCCTACCAGTGCTACACCGGCGACCTGGACAGCAAGCTCTCCCAGCGGGTGATGCTGCGCAACGAGCTGCAGGAGGCCATCGATCACGACCAGCTGGTGCTGCACTACCAGCCGCTGCTCGACGCCGCCGGTCGCGTCGACGGGCTGGAGGCGCTGGTGCGCTGGCGCCACCCCGTCAAGGGGTTCATCTCCCCCGCCGACTTCATCCCGCTCTCCGAGGAGACCGGCCAGATCATCCCGCTGAGCCGCTGGGTGATGGCGCGGGCCTGCCGCGATGCCCGCACCCTGGTCGACCAGGGGCTGCTCGCGGGGCGCATGGCGGTCAACCTCTCGCCGATGCAGTTCCACCGGCCGAGCTTCCTGGCCACCCTGAGGGGGGTGCTGGACGAGACCGGCCTGCCGCCCTCGCACCTGGAGCTGGAGCTCACCGAGGGCATCCTGATGCGCGATACCGAGGGCGCCATCGACATCCTCAACGCCCTGAACGGCATGGGCATCAGCACTGCCATCGACGACTTCGGCACCGGCTTCTCGAGCCTGGGCTACCTGCGCTCGCTGCCCATCGACAAGATCAAGATCGACCGGACCTTCGTCAGGGACGTGACCGGCAGCGACAAGGATGCCGCCATCTGCCAGGGGGTCATCACCCTGGCCCGGGAGCTCGACCTGAGGGTGGTCGCCGAGGGCATCGAGACCCGCGAGCAGCACGACTACCTGAGGCATCACGGCTGCGAGGTCTTCCAGGGCTTCCTGTTTGCCCGGCCGATGCCCCTGGAGGCGCTGGTCGCCTGGCTCGAGGCGCGTCCGCGGCAGTGAGGGTCATCGCGACATTCCACACGCCTCCGGGTTGATTGATA
This sequence comes from Halomonas sp., assembly GCF_033549285.1. Lineage (GTDB taxonomy): Bacteria > Pseudomonadota > Gammaproteobacteria > Pseudomonadales > Halomonadaceae > Halomonas. Next base: position 8,195 of record NZ_JAWSUJ010000129.1, on the reverse strand, counting down.
TGCGTCAAGGGGTCCGGGGCCTGACGGACTATGCTGGAGGACAGGTCACCACCGCGGACTCGGCGCCGCGGTGATCAGGCACGACGACACGCCAGCAATATGAATTCCAAGGGAGATGCCTCATGAACCTTCGCAAGCAGTCGCTCGCCTTTGGCCTGGCCATGGCCGTGGGAACAGTCGCCAGCGGCACCGCCCTCGCCCAGGGGATGATGGGGCCTGGCTACGGCCAAGGTCAGGGCCAGATGGGCCCCGGCATGATGGGGCCGGGCTATGGCCAAGGGTATGGCCAAGGCCAGGGCCAGATGGGCCCCGGCATGATGATGGGACCGGGCTATGGCCAAGGTCAGGGCCAGATGGGGCCCGGCATGATGGGGCCGGGCTATGGCCAAGGGTATGGCCCAGGTCAGGGCCAGATGGGCCCCGGCATGATGATGGGACCGGGCTACGGTCAGAGTCAGGGCCAGATGGGCCCCGGCATGATGATGGGACCGGGCTACGGTCAGAGTCAGGGCCAGATGGGTCCCGGCATGATGGGACCGGGCTACGGTCAGGGCCAGGGCCAGATGGGGCCTGGCATGATGGGACCGGGCTACGGTCAGGGTCAGGGCCAGATGGGCCCCGGCATGATGATGGGACCGGGCTATGGCCAAGGGTATGGTCACGGCTATGGCCCGGGTCAGGGCCAGATGGGCCCCGGCATGATGATGGGGCCGGGCCATGGCCAAGGGTATGGCCAAGGCCAGGGCCAGATGGGGCCTGGCATGATGGGCTTCGGCCCGGGTGGCCTGGAGCAGCTCTTCGACGAGGAGCAGCGCCGCGCCGCGCGGGAGCTGATGCAGGAGCACCGCCCCGCCCAGGTTGAGCGCATGAACCGCATGATGGCATTGCGCGAGGAGATGTTCACCCAGATGCAGCAGGAGCGCCCCGACCCCGACGAGGTGCAGGCGCTGCATACCCGCATGGCCGAGCTGCAGGGCGAGATGATGGCCGACCAGCTGCGCCTGCGTGACCAGATGCAGGACCTGCTCACCGACGAGCAGCGCCAGCGGCTGCGCGAGGCCATGCCCTACAACCGGTAATTGCCCCGGGGTCGCATCGGGGCGGCGCCTGCCGCCCCGGCACCCTGACGCGATCAGTGTGCGGCGAGGGGGCCGAGCAGGCCCTCCGGCAGGTCGGCGCCCAACTGCCTGAGCCCGGCCCACAGGGTCACCTGATTGGCGGTCAGCAGCTCCCGGCCAGTCTCGCGTCTCAGGGCCTCGCGCAGGAACAGCGAGTTGACCGCCGTGTCCGGCACCAGCAGCGGCCGCGAGGCATCGGGGTAGCGGGCGCAGAAGCGCCGCACCTCCGCGCCAAGGTCGGCGCGGTGGGAATCGGCGGCATAGGGACAGTCCAGCGCCTTGTCGTTGACCACGGTCACGCCCCCTTCCCGCAGGAAGCTCACCAGCCGCAGGGTCACGTCGTCCGGATAGGGGCTCAGCAGGTCCACCCGGGCATGGCCGAGGGCAGCCAGCGCCTCGTGGAAGGCCAGCGCCGTGCTGGTGACCGGCACGCCCAGCCGGGATTCCAGGGCCTCACTCTGCTCCCGGGCCCACTCCAGCCCGCCGATGAAGCTGGCGCTGGTACAGGCCCATACCACCGCCCCGGCACCGCCCTCCTCGGCCAGGCTCCGGCCTGCCGGCGCCAGCCGCTCCACCTCGCCCAGCGCCAGCAGCGCCGACAGCGCATGGTGGCCATCGCTCTCCACCTTGCCCACCTGGATCCGCGGCAGCCCGGCCACCTCGTCGCCGAGGGTGTACCACTCGTAGTCATCGGGGCCGTCGTCGGGCAGCAGGATGCCCAGGCAGGATTGTTGCAACATGCGATGACCTCCCGGTCTGGCTGTAGACATTGTACAACTGGTCAGGACTTTCCCTAGGCTACCGCAGGTTCCCCGGCAGCTGGCAATGCCCCTTATGGCTCACAGGAACTCGCGGGTGGCTTCCAGCACCCGGCCGTCGACCGTGCGCTGCAGCCTGTCCTCGATCTCGCTGCACAGCGACGCCACGTCCCGCGATGACATGCCCACCACCACGAAGGTCCACTCGCTGGCATCGTGGCGGTCGAGGTCGCCGCTCTCGCAGACCGCGATCGATGGCTGGCGTCCGAAGCGCTCGTGCAGGCCGCCCATGCGCTGGCGCTTCTCCTTCAGCGAGCGGCAGCCCGGCAGGGCAATCTTCACGGTGAGAACGGCGATATGCATGGCAGACTCCTCTGGCCAGCGGGGGATCTCTCGGGCAGGCACCGGGTGACCTACCCAGGCTGAGGGCAGCATAGTAGCCTTTGCCCATCGCCTGCCCCGACGGGGATCACGTTCACGCCAGGAGAGCCCATGATCCGCCTGCATCACTGCATCAACGCCCGCTCCTTTCGCCCCCTCTGGATGCTCGAGGAACTGGGGTTGCCCTATGAGCTGATCCTGCACGACTTCCCGCCGCGGGTGCGCGACGAGGCCTTCCTGGCGATCAACCCGCTGGGCACGGTGCCCGCCTTCCTCGACGACGAGGTGTGCATGACCGAGTCGGCGGCGATCTGCCAGTACCTGGCCGCCCGCCATCCCGAGGCCGGCCTGGACGTGGCCAGCCAGGATGCCGCCTATGGCGACTACCTCAACTTCCTGCACTTCGGCGAGGCGACCCTGACCTTCCCCCAGACCCTGGTGCTGCGCTACGGCCAGTTCGAACCCCCGGAGCGCCGCCAGCCCCAGGTGGTGGAGGACTACAGCCGCTGGTTCCTCTCCCGGCTGCGGACCCTGGAGCCCCGGCTGGCGACCCGGCGCTGGCTCTGCGCCGAGCGCTTCACCGCCGCCGACGTCTCGGTGGGCTACGCCCTGCTGCTGGCCAGCCACCTGGGGCTGGACGAGCGCTTCAAGCCGAACGTGCGCGACTACTGGACTCGCCTGCAGGCACGCGAGGCCTTCCGGCGTGCCCTGGAGGCCCAGCATGACGCCGCCGTGGCCCAGGGCGTCTCGCCAACAGCCGCCATGGCACGCCGCTGAGCTGTGGCCGCCGGCCGGCTAGACCTTCCAGGGAATCGGCGGCGGCATCAGCCGTTCGCCCTCATATTCGGGAACGCTGCCGAAACGCTCGCCGCCGGTCTCCCACTCACGCTGGGCCTCGGCGATCTCGGCCTTGCTGTGGCCGACGAAGTTCCACCAGATCACCACCTCCTCACCGAGGGGTTCACCCCCCAGCAGCAGCGCCCTGGCGCCCGCCGGCAGCGCCAGCTCCAGCGTATCCCGCCCACGCCCCAGATAGGCCAGCTCGTCTGCGGCACACGCCTCGCACTCCAGTGTCACCTCGCCCTCCAGTGGCAGCACGGCGTACTCGAAGGCGTGGCGCAGCCCCAGGCGCAGGGTGGTCGCCGCCTCGGCGGCGAGGTCCAGCCCCACCAGCGGCGAGAAGGTCAGCGTGGGGGCCCGGCGGCCGGCAAACTCCCCGACCAGCAGGGTCAGCTCCACGCCCTGGTCACGCCACACCGGCAGTTCGGGGTAGTGGTCGAAGCGCGGCGCCGTGTGACGGTGGGCGTAGGGCAGCGCGATCCACAGCTGGGCGGCATGCAGTTGCGGGTCGTCCAGCAGCGACTCCTCGGTGTGGCTGATGCCGCGGCCCGCCGTCATCAGGTTGACCTGCCCCGGGCGGATCACCTGCTCGCTGCCCAGGCTGTCGCGATGCAGCACACGCCCCGCGATCATCCAGGTGAAGGTCTGCAGGCCAGTGTGCGGATGCGGCCCCACGCGCATCCCGCGGCTTTCGCCCTTGAACACCACCGGCCCAGCGTGGTCGAGGAAGCACCAGCCCCCCACCAGGCGCCGCTGCCGCGATGGCAATGCCCGGTGGATCGGGATGCCGCCGACCTCGGCGTGGCGCGATGACAGATGCTGCAGTTCTCGCCGCCCATCGACCACGGGGCAGTCCAGCGAGGATGACGGGGTCGCATCCTTGATCAAGTTGCTCATGGGAGAGTCCTCCGGGCCAAGCGACGACGCTGATGGCAGTATGGCACCGGCATGCCCGGGACGCCCCGGGCGAACAACGGCGACGCCATGGCATCGAGCCAGGCGTCGGGGGTATCCTCCCGACAGGCACATGACAGCGTTCCGGAGCCGGCCCGCCATGCACACTCCTGCCCTCGCCATCACCCGCACGCCCCTGGTCGCCGTCTACGGCACCCTGAAGCGCGGGCTGCGCAACCACCACTGGCTGAAAGGCGCCCACTTCCTGGGGGCCGACCGCCTCACTTCGGCGACCCTCTACGACCTCGGGCCCTATCCCGCGGCCAAGCCCGAGGCCTCGCGGGGGATCGAGGTGGAGGTGTTCGAGGTCAGCGCCCGTCTGCTGGCCGGGCTGGATCGGCTCGAGGACTACCGGGTGCGGACGCCGAAGCATGGCGACTACGAACGCGTCATCCTGGCCACCGCCTTCGGCCCCGCCTGGCTCTACCTCTACAACCGCGAGGTGGCCGGCTGCCCGGTGATCCGCGAAGGGGCCTGGCGGCCCCGATAGCCCCGCGGCTGTGCTATAAACGCGGACGCGAAGGAACCCCACCCGGAATGTCACCAAGGAGACGGCCATGGTCCGCTTCATCCTCACTCTCGCCGCGCTGGCCGGCCTGGCCTATGGCGGGCTCTACTTCTACTACGGCGTGGAGATCAAACGCGCCCTCGACCAGCGCCTCGACGACCTCGGCCTCACCGCCGTGGAGGTCAGGCGCGTCGACTTCGCGCCCATGGCCCCCCTGGCCAGCGACACCCATGTCACCGCCGAGGTGACCTACGGCGGCGCCGAGGCGAGCCTCGACATCCGCGTCATCGGCCATCCGGTGTTCTCCGAGGAGACCCGCCTGGAACTCGACAGCCTGCAGGCCCTGCGGCTGACCCTTGGCGCCGGCGGCTGATAGGCCGCTCTCGGCCCGACCGACACCCGCTACGAGGGACTCGCTTGTTGTGGAGCATTAGTGCGCATACGCTATGCGCATAGCCCCTCGCACAAGGGAACATGCAGCATGTCACCACTCTTCGATGTCACGGCACCCAAGAAGCCCACCAACGTCAGCATCAACAGCGACCTGCTCCAACAGGCGAGGCGCCTGGGGATCAACCTCTCTGCCACCTTCGAGAGCGCACTGACCGAGAGGGTGCGTACCGCGCAGCAGGAGCAGTGGCGGCGGGAAAATGAAGCTGCCATCCGCGCCTACAATCGGACCGTGGAGGAGCACGGCACCTTCGGTGATGGCGAACGGCAGTTCTGATGGCCCAGTTCAACGCCTACGAAAACAGAAACCCGGCCTCGTGCAAACGCTATCCCTACCTGCTTGATATCCAGAGCGACCTGCTCGAAGAGCTGCGCACGACTGTTGTCGTACCACTCTGCCCTGCCGCTCAAGCCGAAAGCTTGCGAATGACCTACTTGAACCCCATCATCGAGATCGATGGCGAACGCTACATCGCCTTGACGCAGGAACTCGCCGGCATCGAAAGGAAGCGACTCGGTAAAACCGTTCATGACCTTGGCATCTATCGCGACCAGATCATGGCCGCGGTCGACTTCCTGATAACCGGCATCTGATCCAGCCTACGCCACACGTATGGGCGGCCTACCGATCCACCCCCAGATACTTGAGCCGGCGATAAAGTGCCAGCAGAGACCCACCGCCCAGCATCATGCCGAGGCCCGCCAGCACCACGAATAGCGCGTCGTAGGCCACGGCGCCCGCGCCCGTGTAGGCCGCCACCAGCATGCCGACGTGACGCACCACCAGGTACACGCCGATCAGGAAGGTGCCGGCACGCACCAGGTCCTCGTCCGCGATGCGAGCGCCGGCGTCGGCCTCGACGCCGCCATGCAGCCTCTCCGCCAGCCGGCCGGCGAAGCACCACAGCAGCACGCCGCCGAGCATCGGCCCCCCCACCGTCGCCACATAGATCAGCAGCAACCTCCCGACCCCGGGCTCGGCAGCATTGGGTCCCAGCAGCGCCAACGCCGGCACCACCGCAAACAGCGTCTTCAGGAAGAGATAGAGACCCAGCAGGCGGATCAGCAGGATGGAGAAGGGTTTCATGGTGGCTCCTGATCAGTCCTGTGGCTCATCGTCCTCGATGGGCGTTCCCAACGTATCGATCATCACGCTGTGGCACTCGACATCGAACCACTCGTCGAAGCGCTTCAGGGTGAGCTTCGGCCACAGCGCAGGATCGGTGTACCACCCCTCCAGCTCCGACTCGAAGAGGTTGCACCAATTCGCCTTGACCCACTTCCGTACCGCCGCGGGCGATGCGGAAACGTCCTCGCTGACCAGGTAGACGGTGAGGTCGCTATTGACCTCTTCCAAGGTAACGCAGCTGCCACCCGGCGAGGGATCGGCGTCGTTGATCCACTGCACGGCCGGGGCCTTGTAGCGCAGCAGCAGGGCGGAGCGGTTGAGCATGATTCTCTCCAGAGCTTCGATAGCAAATTACAGCATTCGGACAATTTCCCTGACCCTTTCAGAAAACACTCGCTTCATCCTGAGCAGCTCTCCCACTGACCAGTCGTGGATATCATCCAGCGTCTCACCTTCATCTTGAATAGAGCCTTCACGGTAGATCGCAACCCTTGAAGCCCTACGATTATCCAGCCCCTCCCAAGAAAGCGACGCACCATAGTCGGTTTCTATCTCGTTCTTTCGCTGCTCGAGGTAATTGAAGACCTGCTGATTTTTCTCTGCATCTCCAAGATCAATATAGAGCTCAGCTCTTACCTTCCCCCCCTGAGTAAAGACAAGCCCATAGCGTATCCCGGTGTGACCCGAAGAGAAGGAGTACCAGTTTTGTGGCTGCCCAACGCGGGCGCCGGTAAAATGATGTTTCTCTCGAAGATCATCTATCAAGCGTTGATAAAATTCACGATACCGCTCCCCCTTGTCGCTATTCGGGGCACTCCTCCTTCGCTTGGCAGTTTTCTGCCACTCATTAGGCATTACCAGAACCTTAAAATCATAGGCTGGGCGAGAATTATCTATCTGCAACACATCAACGGTAACCGCGAAGAACTGTGTCTCCTCATCAGTTCGCTGATTGAGCCACTCAAGTGCCTGGCGGTGCTCCTCACGCAGGGTTTCCGCCAACCAGATGACTTTCTCCGCCCCAAACCCTGCAGCGTAGGTGATGAGCTTTCCCAAGTGATCATGGTCAGAAGGAGTCAGCTGGTTCTCGATAATTACCCTTCCTCCCGTTCCAAGATCATTGGCCAGAAGGTCAAGCGAAAAATCACCTACAGCGACCTCCTCACCGGCAAGCTCCAGCTCCATACCCAAGGCATCACCCAAGGCTTCAATATTTCTAGCCAACCAAGGAGTAAATGCAGTAGCCTCATGCTGCCATATCTCACGAAGACTTTTTCTTTTTAACTCTCCAAAATCAGCCATAATCCCCTCCCGCATCCCATATATTTCCTAAGGCTAACCATCTGATAATTTAAACCATTTTAGGCCAAGACACTACCCTTACTTGACTTTTTACCATTCAGCTTCTCCGACGCCTTCTTCTTGACATTCTCCGGATTGATCCGTTCAAGAAGCGTCTCGGCGAAGTTTTTACCCTGATGAGTTCGGGATGGGCGGCGCGCTATTCGGTGGTAAACTCATCGCGAAAAGAATTGTCCAGGATGGTATAAAACAAGCACTTTTCGCGGATTTTAGCGTTAGCGACCCGCTGATTTAACTAGTCGGATAAGGCAAGGATTGCAAGATATTCCGCTCGCAACTTTATTTAAATAATATTTTTAAAGCTTTCCTTGAGCACTCATAAAAACCTCTCAGTGCGGCGCAACACACCACATGAACGACTGGACATCGATCATATCCCTTGGCTCCAGCTTCTTAGCAATCCCTTTCTTGATCGTACCAGAGAGGTCCAGCACCGCCTTGTAGGTCAGCCAGTTGAGCTTCGATTGATAATTGATCTCGAAGCGACAAAGCTCTGCTGCATGCTGGGTGATGGTCGGTTTGACAAACATATTGGTCTCGGGGTGCACCAGGAAAGGAAAATAGGTGGCAACTGTCCACTTGGCAGCCCCTATAGACTCCAAGCATCGGCAAAAGCTATCCTGATTACTCATGTTGATCAGCCACCACCGCGTCAGTCTTTCCTATACTGATGTTATGTCCAGTAGAGGAGGTGA
>NZ_JAWSUJ010000128.1:0-9632 GCF_033549285.1 Halomonas sp. | reverse complement strand
CTAGATGACCACATTAGCTCCTACTGGTAAAGCGCTACGAAGCCCGTCGTAGAGCGGTTTTTCATGCGTTTTCCCTGGCAGCAGCGCCTCCACGGCAGGGGTATGGGGTCCAAAGATCTTGATCCTAGCGTCGGGCAGCATGGACTCGAGATGACCGGCCATCGCCTCCAGGTCATCAAGCCCTTTCTTCGGCAGGTTGCTGCTCAGCATGCCTACTGAAGCAGCGCTGCCTTCAAGTGACGGTTCAGGAAGCGCCAGCAGCGCCGACATCTCGACGGTGTTGGGGACCACTGCCGTGGGCACTCCAGCGCCGAGCCATTTCGCAACATGCCGGGAGTTGGCGATGATCCCGGAGGCACTCTCCCGCACCCGCCTGCGCAAGCACGCCGGTGTGGCATTCAGCGTCTCGCAAAGTGCCGGGTCGTGCTCAGGCAACTCGCGAACATGCACCACGGCCGGCACTCCCAGCCCATGAGCCGCCACCAGGGGCTCATCCAGCACCAGGGTGTTGGCATGCATCAGGTCGACCCGGAAACGATGCATCAAGTCCTGGAAATGGCCAACCGTAGCCGGCTCGGGCACCTTGCCGTTCTGCCACCACCCATAGGGCAGGACGGCAACGGCCAGTGACACTGCCTGAAGCGAGCCCAGGTAGCCCCCATTCACCGCCGTCGGCAAGGCCACCACCAGATTCACCTCCAGGGCCATCAGCGCCCGAGCAATATCCAGCAGGCTGCGCTCCGCGCCGTAGAGGGTGGTGCCCGCCGCGTGGCCCACCAGCAGCAGTGTCGGCCTTCCCTCGCGGTGCGGCTGCCGACCCTCCAGGACCGGCAGCGGCTCATGGAGCCGTTCGCGGCCATGTCGCACAAAATGCTGCAGAGGAGTGAGCCGACTCTCCGCCAACCAATCCGCCACATCCGGATAACGCGCAAGATAGCCCGAGGCACTGAAGTTCGGGCCGGGATCGCGCCCTTCGGATGCCCCGACCTGCCAATAGTGTACCAGCGGCTCGATGCGCTGATGCTGAAGGTCGATATGGGTCCGGCAATACCAGCCTGGATCGCACAGCTCACAGGCCTGCAGCTCATCCATGGGATGCGTGAAGCGAACGGGCAACACCTGGCGGCATATGGCGGCAGGTGCCGCAAAGGGGCGATAACCAGGCTGGCGGGGAAGGTGGAGATCGGATGGGTGGGTAGCCGACGCATGCCAGCGCCGCGCACTGGCCATATAGTCGTGGCGCACCCCCACAAACTGGGTAACCAGGTGGGTCGCGCCGTGCTGACTCAGCGAGCCCTCATCGGCTCGCCCAAAGGCCAACGGTACGCCAGGCAGCACATCAACCACTGCCGAATCACCGAAGGCGGCCAACACCCGCTCGTGAAACTCGGTATCCGCATTGATCGTGACCTCGTCCCAGAAGCCCAGGGCATCGAACACCCGGCGGCGGAACATCAGCGAGGAGATATTGCGGTAGGTCCAGCCTTCCGGCTCGGTTCGCCAGCGGTGGAAGAACAGGGTCGGCGTGGCACGCACCCAGTGCGACAGGCACCCCAGCGCCTGCGGGGCCGCAAGCAGCGCCTCGACCTGGCGTGCCAGCTTCTCCGGATGCGACCAGTCATCGCTATCGTGGGTGGTGATGAGCTCACCCTGGGCCTCGGCCAGGCCGACGTTGCGTGCCGCATAGGCACCACGGTTCTCGCCCAGCCGCACCAGGCGCAGGCTTACGCCTTCGGGGCACTCGCCCGCGAAGCGCTCTACCACACATGCGCCGCTATCCTGGCTGGCATCGTCGACCACGATGATCTCCAGAGGTCGCCAGGTCTGAGCAAGCAGGCTGTGCAGCGCCGTGGCAATCGTTGCCTCGGCGTTGTAGAGCGGCACGATGACCGAGATAAGAGGGCGGGATTCGCCGGTCAGGGGTGAGGGGGGAGCGTCCTTCGGGCTGGTGAGGGGAGAGGGGTGAGGCGTGAGGCGTGAGGAGTAAGGAGTAAGGAGTGAGGTTATCGAGGCTCAGTGTCTTACCCGCATCCCGCAACGTCACCTCGTCCAGGCCGTGCCGGGCAAACGGCGCATTGATGGCCGCCAACCTCGCCGCCTCATCACCAAGCACCCGCTGAGCATTGGCCTCGGCCAGGCGGGTATCGGCCGCATCCGGAAAGTGCGCCCGAAGCTCACCAAGCACCTGCTTCAGTAGCGCCTCATCGCCCGCCCCCTGCTCTGCCAGCCGGCATAGCGCCTCGACCAGCAGCAGATAGATGCCCTGCCGGGGGCCACCGGCATCATTGCAGGAGCGCGACTTATCGATACCTTCCAGGAGCGCCACCACTTCCCGCCAATCTCCCTGCCAGGCGCGCCAGCGCGCCAGGGCCCAGCGGGCGTAGGCCTGCTCCTCCGGCGTGGCATCGGAATGATCAAGCAGGCCCTCAAGCCGCGGCGCCATCACCGCCTCGCCACCACGCCACAGATGGTGCTCCCAGGCCAGGGCACGGTTGCGACGCGGCAGGCGCCCCTCCGCCTTGCCGTGGCGGCAGTAGTGGACCCAGGGGTCCATTCCGGCGGCGGCAACGTCGGGGTACTCGGCCAGGTACCAGTTTTCATCGAACCAGGGCGGAGGGCCTTCCGCCGACTTCTTCGCCAGGCCAAGCCCTGCCACCAGTTGCCGGCCCAAACTCCGCAAGCGCTGACGCATTTCCCGTGGGTTCAGCGCACGCCTCCCGGCAGCGGCAAGCGCTGCTCGGAGCGTCCGAACTTCAGATAGTGCAACAACGGGTTCATGCCTGACTCGGCGACATCCAGGTACTCGGTCAGGTACCAGTGGCTATCGAAGTTCGGCCCGGGCGACCGTCCCTCCTGGCCACCGAAGCGCAGGAAGTGCTCCAGGGGCGGCATTCCAGCCCCTCGAACGTCGGGATAGGTCGCCAGATACCACTCGGCATCGAACAGCCCGGAGCCCTGCACCAGCTGGGCCTGGCGCTTGAGCTTGCGGGCATCCTTGCCACGCATGACGAAGCGCTCCACCAGGCGCGGCCTCTTTTCCTCCCCGGAGGCAGCCGGCGCTTCGGCCACCTGAGGTTGGCTGGCTTCTGGCGCTTCCTCGTCCTCTGCAGGCGCCTCGGCGGGGCGCTCTTCGAGCATCCTGGTCAGCTGGGCGATCTCATCGAAGCGTTGCGCCTGCTCGGCCTGCAGGAAGCGGTTCTCGGCTTCCAGCTGGTCGGCGCGCTCACGTAGTTCCGTCAGGCGGCGCCCATCCTGTTCACGCTCGACCGCGGCAACCTGCTCGACCTCCTGCCTGGCGGCGCGCTCCTTGTCGAACTCCGCCTCAAGCGTTGCCAGGCGCTCCTCGGCTCTCTTCCGACTTGCCTGCTGCTCGGCGACTTCCCGGTTGCGCTGATCCAGCGCTACCTTGAGCGACGTCACCTCCGCCTGCTGGTCGGCTCGGGCCTTGTCGGCCGCCTGCTTCAGGGCAGTCAGCTCGGCGGATACCGTCTTCAGCCGGGTTTCCAGCTCGGTATGAGCCTGCTCAAGGGCCCGACGCTCCTCGGCAGCTTGCGCCCTCGCCTGCTCTGCCTGTTCGCGCCGCTGGCGCTCTTGCTGTTCACGCTGTTCGGCACTTTCAAGTAGCTGGGTGAGGGTTGCCAACTCCCTGATGCGCTCATCTCGCTCGGCAATTGCCTGGGCGAGCTCTTCACTCGGCCGCTCCTCGGTGGACGAATCGCCTGCCGAGGCAGGGGCACAGGCCAACCCGAGGCGCGAAAAGACCTGCTGGATCAATCGCGCAGAAGGGTCGCGAGGCGAGAACGCCAGCAGTCGCGACACGACATCGGACTGTTGGTCGCCGACGGCCACGATGCCCAGGCCGGCGCCCTGCGCAAACAGGAAATGCGAATAATACCCCTTGAGATAGCGATAGAGCTCCGCGCCATGGCGGCTTCCCGTCCGGCCCTGAGCCTCGCTGATGACCACCAGCCCGGAGGGGGACAACTTGCGTTCCCACGCCTCCCAGTTCTCCAGCACCGCGGCGGCAGCACTCGGCGAGACATGCATCAGGTCCACATCGCCGTCATCCAGGGCCTGCAAGGCCTGCTGTTCGGTGGCCTGCTGCAGTGCAGAGAACTCCTGATACTGGGCGTCGTTATAGTCGAGCCAGGCCCGGCGTGGCGGCTGGGTGGTAAAGGCCAGGCTTTCACACAGCGGATTGAGGCGCTCAAGCGCCTGGCAGAAGGCGAAATACGCCACCGGCTCATCACACCCCAGCTCCACGACTCGCTGGGGGTGGTGAGCCTCGATCAGCCAGAAGGCCACCGGCACATGTGGATACCATGCCGAATCATCGGTGAACTTGGGCCGCCAGAACATCGACTGCAGCGACAGCTGAGGAATCAGCACCTGCTCGGAAACTCGCCGCTCACGGGCGGTATCGGTCATCAAGGATTGAGGCATCAGAACGGTTCAGTTGGTCTGTTCGTGAAAAGAGGGCGCGGCGGCATCGCGTGGCGAAAGCGTTGGCTCGCCTTTCCACTGCCAGAGCTCACGCCGCCAGTCGATGCCCAGCACGGCATCGTCCCAGCGGATGGCCCGCTCATGCCGGGGTGCATAGTAGTCGGTGGTCTTGTAGAACACATCGGCACTCTCGCTGAGCACCACGAAGCCATGGGCAAACCCCGGCGGCACCCACAGCTGCTGGTGGTTCTCGGCGTCCAGCAGCACACTAACCCAGCGGCCGAAGTCGGGAGACTCGCGGCGCAGGTCCACCGCCACATCGAGGATCTCGCCCTGCAGTACCCGCAGCAGCTTGCCCTGGGGCTGCTGGACCTGGTAGTGCAAGCCCCGCAGCACCCCCTGCGCGGAGCGAGAGTGGTTGTCCTGAACGAAGGAGACCTCCTCGCCGATGACCTCGTCAAAGGTGCGCCGATTATAGCTTTCCATGAAGAAGCCACGCGCATCACCGAAGACGTCGGGCGTCAGCAACTTCACATCGGGTATCTCCAGGGCAACGGCCTGCATAGGCAACTCCCTTCTCCTTATCGGTTGGCACCGTATCGACTGGCATTGTCGGCCACATTCAACAGGTAGCGGCCATAGTCGGTGTTGTGGAACGTCCGGCCGCGTGCCGCCAGGCTGTCGAGGCTGATCCAGCCCTGCTGCCAGGCGATCTCCTCCAGGCAGGCAATCTTGAGCCCCTGGCGATGCTCGATCGCCTGAACGTACTGGCTCGCCTCGAGCAGGCTGTCATGGGTGCCGGTATCCAGCCACACGAAACCCCGCCCCAGGCTGGCCACTTCAAGCTCGCCCATCTGCAGGTAGACGTTGTTCAGGCTGGTGATCTCCAGCTCGCCACGGGACGAGGGGGTTACCTCTCGGGCCAGCGAGACCACGCGATTGTCGTAGAAGTAGAGCCCCGTGACGGCATGGTTCGAGCGAGGGTTGTCCGGCTTCTCCTCGATCGATACCGCACGCCCGGATTCATCGAACTCCACCACCCCGAAGCGCCGCGGATCGTTCACATAGTGGCCGAACACCGTCGCTCCACTCGCCTGGGCAGCAGCCTGCCTCAGCTGGCCGGTGAAGTGCTGGCCATGAAAGAGGTTATCCCCCAGCACCAGGCAAACGGGGGAATCGCCGATAAACGCCTCGCCGATCAGGAAGGCCTGGGCCAGGCCCCCGGGGCTGGGTTGAACCGCATACTCCAGATGAACGCCGAAGGCCTCCCCGTTGCCCAACAGCCGCTGGAAGAGGGGCAGATCCTGCGGCGTGGTAATGATCAGGATCTCGCGAATTCCGGCCAGCATCAGCACCGAAAGCGGGTAATAGATCATCGGCTTGTCGTAGACAGGCAGCAGGTGCTTCGAGATCCCCAGCGTAAGCGGATAGAGCCGAGAGCCCGAGCCTCCTGCCAGCACAATACCCTTTCGCTCCATGCGAACACTCCTGTTCATCCTTTGGGCCAACAGGCAGACAACGCCCAGGCATATTCCTGCTAGCTGGCCAGCACCTCGGCCAGGGTCAGTGACAGCTGCTCCTGCCAATCAGGCATACACAGCCCCAATGCCTGTTCCAGCCGGGTCAGTGCCAGCCGCGAGTTCAGCGGCCTCGCTGCGGGCACAGGATACTCGGCACTGGAAATAGCTGCCACGCCTCCGGGTGAAATCGCCAACGGCTCCCCAAGCTCGCGTACCTGGCGGAAGATTTCGCACGCAAAGCCATGCCAGCTGGTTTCGCCGCGTGGCGCCAGGTGATAGATGCCTGATGGCATGTGGAGCGTGAGGGGGGAGCGCTTCGCTGGTGAGGGGTGAGCGCTTCGCTGGTGAGGGGTGAGGGGTGAGGGGGCAGGCGTTGCTCCCTTGTAAAGCGCCAAAGCCGTCACCTGAGCGATCAGCCGAGCCGGCGTCGGTGCCCCGACCTGGTCGCTGACCACCTTCAGCGCATCGCGCTCACGGCCCAGGCGCAGCATGGTCTTCATGAAGTTGTGGCCGCGCGCGCTGTAGACCCAGCTGGTGCGAAAGATCAGGTGCGCACAGCCGCTCGCCTGCACTGCCTCGTCCCCCTCAAGCTTGGTCTGGCCATACACGTTGAGCGGGCCAGTGGCGTCCTGCTCCTGCCAGGGTGTTTCACCGCTGCCTGGGTAGACGTAATCACTGGAGTAGTGCACCAGCCACTGACCTCGGCTTGCACAGTATGCGGCCAGTTGGGCAGGCAGCTCGGCGTTGAGCCGCCGCGCCAGCACAGGCTCGTCCTCGGCCCTGTCCACCGCGGTATAGGCCGCGGCGTTGACGATCAGCTCGGGCTGGTGAGAGTAGAGCCACCGATCCACTGCTACCGCATCGGCGAGGTCAAGGTCCTGGCGAGATGGCGCCATCACCGTACCCAACAGGCAAAGCTGGCGCTGCAGCTCGAAGCCAACCTGGCCACTGCCACCAGTGATCAGGATCTTCATGTTTGATGCATACTCAATTCGCCAATTCCTCTTCAAGTCGCTTGAGCTGTCGAGCCACTCTCTCCATGACAGGGTCACTAACAGTACTGGGAAAATGGCTGGGTAGCTGGGCCTCTACCTCGGCCATGGCGCTGTCTGCCCGATCGAGTATCCCCTCGATGATCGATAGGGTGCGTTGCCGCGAAAATCCCACCTGCTCAGCCGTGCTGACAAAGTGGCGTGACGCGATACGCGACCAGCGGTAGTGCCGATTCTTGCCCTTTACCGACATCGCCATCTTGGCTCTTTCTTCGGGGAGGCTGCCCCTTGCCATCAGTGGGTAGGCAGAGATCACGTCATACAGCGGGGTCATCCGGTAAGCCGTCTGCGGTTCAAGGAATATGCTGAAGTTCTTGGCATGCCCATCGATTGCGGCCAATACCCAGAACATGATCTGGGCCTTGAAGAAGGTGTCCCGATCTTGCAGTGCCTGTTGTGAACCCAGCAGTAGCGCCATGCCCGCCTTGATCCCAGGCCCTCCGTCGCTTTCATACTTGAGTGCTGGGGCGACCCCGAGGGCCTGGCAGAAGTCTTCTTGTGGTAGCCGCATCAACCAGCGTCTGTCGCTTGACCAGCGTCGGTCGAACCGCTCGACCACCAGCACACTCTGGGCCCCGTAGCGTGCCAGCTCGGCTTTCGCTACCGGCAGCCCGAAAGCCTCCAGAATCTTCAGGCATAGCCACTCATTCTCATTGCTGTCACGAAGATCGATATTGCTGTGACTGAGAAAGCCAATCGGCAGCTTGAAGATATGGCTGGTAGGCGTAGCGAATAGCGGGCGATGCCAGCCTTCCCGGAACCAAAGCAGTGCCATCTTCTCCTGCGCACCGGCTAGCGAGATACGGAAATCGCCATCTCGTGTCATGCCAAGCGGTAGCTCTCGATAGCGGCAAAGTAGTGACGCTATCTCGTCATCACTCAAGCGTTCAGCCACCACCTGGTGAACATCGGGTATGGTGTCTGTTTCAGGATACAGCTGAATGGCGCCGACGCAGTCCCGACCGATGGCGGCCAGCAGATCGAAAGGATGCCCCGTCGACAGTTGGAACCTAGCCTGCATTCTGGCGCGGATGGCATCAGAGTCCGGCAACAGGTTATCGAAGAAGTTGTAGACTCGCTCACCGTGATAACTGGCCTGAGAGAGCGGTAACGAAAGCGATATGGCGCGTGCCCCCGGGCGTTGCACCCATTCCGGGAGATAGCGGAATGACAAGGCACCGGAGCGTGCAAGACTGAGCAGGCCTACCTCGATACCGTTGAGCGCCACCACCAGATTCGCCACGCGCTACCACTCCTCGCCCCAGATCTGACCGCCGTGGTTCTGATCTCTCTCGGTCACATGCATTTCCAGACCGAGCGCCGCCATCAGCTTGAAGAGAGTGTCCACTCGGCTTCTCTCGGGGTGATTCTCGAATGCCGATACCGTCGCCTGCTTGATTCCCACGGCCTGAGCGGCCTCACTTTGGGTCAGGCCACCCCGGACACGGGCCTCCTTGAACGCCTGGGCCAGACTATCTGCAGAGGTAATCTTCATTTCTTCCTCATCCTCTAAAGCGGATACGCTTTATGCTATCCCCTGAAAGGGATAATCTCAATATTATCCGCTGAAGGGTATGTCACAGCGCCCCCAGCCGCTCGCCCTGATAGCTGCCATCCAGCACCCGCTGCCACCATTCTCGGTTCTTCAGGTACCACTCCACCGTCTTGCGCAGGCCGGTCTCGAAGGTCTCCTGCGGCACCCAGCCCAGCTCGCGCTCGATCTTGCCGGCGTCGATGGCGTAGCGCAGGTCGTGGCCGGGGCGGTCTTTCACGAAGGTGATCAAGCTGGAAGCTGGAAGCTGGAAGCTGGAAGAGGCGGGCCTGAGTTCGTCCACCAACGAGCAGACCGCCTCCACCACCTCGAGGTTGGTCTTCTCGTTATGGCCGCCGATGTTGTAGGTCTCCCCCACCTGACCTTCGATGGCCACCTTGATCAACGCGCGGGCGTGGTCTTCCACGTAGAGCCAGTCGCGGATCTGCTGGCCGTCGCCGTAGACCGGCAGCGGCTTGCCGGCCAGGGCATTGAGGACCATCAGCGGGATCAGCTTCTCGGGGAACTGGCAGGGCCCATAGTTGTTGGAGCAGTTGGTAATCAGCGTGGGCAGGCCGAAGGTCCGCTGCCAGGCGCGTACCAGATGGTCGGAGCCGGCCTTGCTGGCGGAGTACGGCGAGCTGGGGGAATAGGGCGTGGTTTCGGTGAATAGTGAGTGGTGAGTAGTGAGGGGTGAGGGGTCACCATTCACCATTCTCAATTCACCATTCACAGGCGCCTCTGGCACCCCCAAGTCGCCATACACCTCATCCGTCGAGACATGGTGGAAACGAAAGCCGGCGGCCTTGGCCGGGTCGCTCTCCTGCAAGGCCTTCCAGTAGCCACGGGCGGCCTCCAGCAGCACCGAGGTGCCGACCAGATTCGTCTGGATAAACGCGGCAGGCCCGTCGATGGAACGATCCACGTGGCTCTCTGCGGCCAGGTGCATCACCACGTCCGGCCGATACTCGTCGAAGACGCGATGCATCGCCGGCGCATCGCAGATATCAGTCGGGTAGACCGGGCGATTGCTCGACCCGGCCCCCCTCAGATCCGGGCATGCGCAATTGACGCACCCGGCTCCTC
>NZ_JAWSUJ010000127.1:0-9659 GCF_033549285.1 Halomonas sp. | reverse complement strand
ATGCTCGGTATAGAGCGGGGTGATCGCCGCCACGCCGAGCTCGACCGCCTTCTGAATGGCGTAGTCCATGCGCTCGCCCTTGGAGATCGCCTGCCCCAGGTGCACCACGAGCGGCGACTCGCCGGCGCCAGGGGCGACGGCCTCGATGCGCGCCACCACTCGCTTGCGGGAGGCCTCGGTGATTACCGCCCAGGCCTCCCGGCCGGCGCCGTCGAAGAGCCGCAGCGACGCACCCTCGGCCAGGCGCAGCACCCGGGCCACGTGGCGGGCCGGCCCCTCGGGCAGAACGACGTCGCCGCCGACGGCAAGGTCGGCGGCGACGTGGATGCGCGGGGCCTTCACGTGCAGGACATTCACTGACACGAGGCGCTCACCCTTACTGGGTCGCCTGCTCGCCCGACTGCTGGGCCTGTTCGGCCTCGCGCTTCTTCTTCTGGGCGTAGATCGCCTCGAAGTTGACCGGCGCCAGCATCAGCGGCGGGAAGCCGCCCCGGTTGACCAGGTTGTCGATGCACTCGCGGGCATAGGGGAAGAGCATGTTGGGGCAGAAGGCGCCCAGGGTGTGGTCGAGCTGCTGACCCTCGATGCCGCTGATGCGGAACAGGCCGGCCTGCTCGATTTCGGCCAGGAAGGAGGTGGTACCCTCCTCGCTGTGGGTGACCTGGGCGGTGACCTTGACGACCACCTCGTAGAGGCCTTCCCCGACCTGGCGGCTGGTGGTGTTCAGGTCCAGGCCGACCTTGGGCTTGAACGGCTGCTGGAAGACCGTCGGCGAGTTGGGTGCCTCGAAGGAGATGTCCTTGACGTAGATGCGCTGCAGGGCGAACTGCAGCTGGGGCTTGTCCTGCTGGCCGGCCGCCTGGCCGTTGGCGCCGGCGTTCTGGTTGTTCTCTTCCGCCATGGGAAAGGTCCTTTGATTCGGTGAATGCGTGTCGATGATGCGTCGCGGCCTGGTGGCGCTACTTCTTGACGACCGGCAGGCCATCGGCCTGCCACTGGGCCATGCCGCCCTTGAGCTTGAGCACCCGCTCGAAGCCCGCCTTGGTCAGCTTGGCCTGGGCGACGCCGGCGCTCTGGCCATGCTTGCAGGCCACGATGATCGGCTTGCCCTTGAACTTCTCGAGCTCGCGCATGCGCTCGTCGAGCTTGCTCTGGGGGATGTTGCGCGCCCCGGCGATGTGGCCCGCCTTGAACTCGCCGGCCTCGCGGAGGTCCAGCACCACGGCGTCCTCGCGATTGACCAGCTGGGTCGCCTCTCCGGAGGTCACGCCTCCGCTGCTGCTGTTGCGGACCTCATAGGCGATCCAGGCGGTCAACACCAGCAGGAAGGCCCCCACCAGCAGCGGGTGATTCTGCACGAATTCGAACAGCTGATCGATCATGGGTTCGGCTAACTCTTGTCTCGGGTGCACGGTGAACGGGGCCGGCCAGTCGCGGCGGCGCCCAGTATACACAAAGCCACGGCAGGCCGCGGCCTACGGGCAGGGCAATCGCAGTTACCCGAAGCGAGAGGCGCCGGGGACAGGTCGAAGGGGAGGTCCTATGCCAGGGATGGCATCGGTAGCGCCCAGGGAGGGGTTCACAGCGCCTCCCAGAAGACCTGTCGCCGGAACAGCCTCGAGCGTTACTTCCATCTGCGATAGCCCTGAGGCCGGGGCCGCTCAAATGACGTCCGGCGGTGCCCTGCGATATGATGCCGCAAGCAGATGCAAGTCGCGACCCCGGTGACCGCCCGCGCGCCTGCCGGGGCTGACAAGGACAAAGAGGCCCTCCCCATGACCGACCCCCGCACTCCCACCCCGCGCCCGGTGGCGCTGATCATCCTCGACGGCTATGGCTACAACGAGGACGCCAGGGACAACGCCGTGCTCGCCGCCCGCACCCCGGTGATGGATCGCCTGTGGCAGGAGCAGCCGCACACCCTGATCCATACCGACGGCCGCCACGTGGGCCTGCCGGATGGCCAGATGGGCAACTCCGAGGTCGGCCACATGAACCTGGGCGCCGGGCGCATCGTCTACCAGGATTTCACGCGCATCACCAAGGCCGTCGAGGACGGCGACCTGGACACCATCGAGGCCCTCACCGCGCCGATCGATGCCGCCGTGGCAGACGGCAAGGCGGTGCACCTGCTGGGCCTGCTCTCGCCGGGCGGCGTGCACAGCCATGAGGAGCACTTCCTGGCGATGGCCGAGCTGGCCGCGCGCCGCGGCGCGCGGAAGATCTACGTCCACGCCTTCCTCGACGGCCGCGACATGCCGCCCAAGAGCGCCATGGACTCGCTGGAGCGCACCAACGCCCGCCTCGCCGAGCTGGTCGGCCCGGAAAACGGCTTCGTAGCCTCGATCATCGGCCGCTACTACGCCATGGACCGCGACAACCGCTGGGATCGTGTCGAGAAGGCCTACCGCCTGATCACCGAGGGCGAGGGGGAATTCGAGGCGATCGGGGCCGAGGAGGGGCTGCGCCGGGCCTACGAGCGCGACGAGACCGACGAGTTCGTCACCGCCACCAGCATCCGCCCGAGCGGCGCGCCGGTGACCATGGCGGACGGCGATGCCGCCATCTTCATGAACTTCCGCGCCGACCGCGCCCGGGAGCTGACCCGCGCCTTCGTCGAGGAGGGCTTCAGCGGCTTCGAGCGCCGCGTGCGGCCCAGGCTCGCCGCCGACGGCCTGGTGATGCTGACCCAGTATGCCGCCGACATCCCGGCCCCGGCGGCCTTCCCGCCTGCGGAGCTCGTCAACACCCTGGGCGAGGTGATGGAGAAGCGCGGCCTCACCCAGCTGCGCATCGCCGAAACCGAGAAGTACGCCCACGTCACCTTCTTCTTCTCCGGCGGCCGCGAGGAGGAGTACCGGGGCGAGACCCGGGTGCTGGTGCCCTCCCCCCAGGAGGTGAAGACCTATGACGAGAAGCCCGAGATGAGCTCCGAGGAGGTCACCGACCGCCTGGTGGAGGCGATCGATGGTGGCCAGTTCGACCTGATCGTCTGCAATTACGCCAACGGCGACATGGTGGGCCACACCGGCGACTTCGACGCCGCGGTGAAGGCCATCGAGGCCGTGGACGCCTGCGTCGGCCGGGTGGTGGAGGCGATCCAGCGCGTCGGCGGTGCCTGCCTGGTCACCGCCGACCACGGCAACGCCGAGCAGATGGTCCACCCCGAGACCGGGGCGCCCCAGACCGCCCACACCACCTTCGAGGTGCCGCTGATCTATGTCGGCGAGCGCCCGGCGCGACTGCTGGACGACGGCAGCCTGTGCGACATCGCCCCGACCCTGCTGACGATGATGGACCAGCCGATCCCCGAGGAGATGACCGGCCGTGTGCTGATCGAGCGCGACTGAGCCGGTCGGGGGGAGGCCAGGGAATGGCGAGAGGCATCGCGGCGCTCGGCGCATGGCTGCCGGGACTGGTCCTGCTGCTGGGCCTGGCTTCCCCGCTGGCCGCCCAGCCCTCCGAGCGCGAGGCGCAGGCGCGCCTCGATGCCCTCGGCGAGGAGCTCAAGGAGGTCTCAACGCAGCTCTCCACCACTCGGGAGGCCCGGGACGAGGCCAGTGAGGCGCTGCGCGAGGTGGAGACGGCACTGGCCGAGACCCACCGCCGCCTCGACGCCCTGCAGGCCGAGCGGCGCACCCTCGATGACGAGATCATCAGCCTCGAGGCGCGCCGCGATCAGCTGGCCGCTGAGCGTGCCGAGCAGGTCGATGCCCTCTCGGCCCAGCTCGATGCCCTCTATCGCCTCGGCCGCACCCCCCAGCTCAAGCTGTTGCTCAACCAGGACGACCCGGCGCGACTCGACCGCCTGCAGACCTACCTCAACCGCCTGGCCCGGGCACGCAACGAGCGCCTCGACGCGCTGGCGCGGCTCGATGACGAGCTGGCGGAGACTCGCCGTACCTTGTCGCAGCGCGCCGAGCGCCTCGAGGCCGTGGCCGAGGAGCTTGCCGAGCGCAGCGCCACCCTGGCCGAGCAGATGGCGCAGCGTGCCACCCTGGTGACCGAGCTTGACGAGCGCTTCGCCAGCGAACAGGCCCGCCTGGCGACGCTCGCCCAGGACCGGGCCCATGCCGAGCGCACCCTGCGCGAGGTACAGGAGCGGCTGGCTCGGCTGGAGCGGCCACCGCCCTCCACGGCCATCGAGCAGACCCGCGGCGAGCTGCCATGGCCGGTGCAGGGCAGCATCGCCTCCACCTTCCACGAGGGGGCGGGCGTGCATCGCAACGGCCTGCTGATCCGGGCCGCCGCGGGCACCCCGGTCAAGGCCGTGCACGCCGGCCGGGTGGTGTTCGCCGACTGGATGCGCGGTTTCGGCAACCTGCTGATCGTCGATCACGGCGACCGGGTCATGACCCTGCATGCCCACCTGCAGCACTTCACCGCGGAGGTCGGTTCTGCCGTCTCCCGCGGCGATACCCTGGGCGCGGTAGGCGACAGCGGCGGCCAGCAGCGGCCGGGGCTCTACTTCGAGGTACGCCGCGGCGGCGACCCCATCGACCCGCGACGCTGGATCGCCCGCCAGCCCTGAGGCCCGGCTATTCCATAGATGCCCGGCCCCGGGCTATGCTGGGCTGCCACCTCCGGAACCGCGAGAATCTGCATGCCCCCATGTCCCGCCGCTCTGCCCACCGTGACGCGCCGCCTGGTGTCGGCACTGCTGCCGGCCGCCCTGCTGGCGCTCGCCCCCCTGCCCGTCGCCGCCCAGGACCAGAGCCCGGAGAATGACCTGCCGGTCGCCGAGATCCAGGCCTTCGCCGAGGTGTTCGAACGCATCAAGCGTGCCTACGTCGAGGAGGTCGAGGATGCCGACCTGCTGCGCAACGCCATGCGCGGCATGCTCAGCGAGCTCGATCCCCACTCCGCCTACCTGGACAGCGAGGAGTTCGAGAGCCTGCGCGAGTCCACCCAGGGGGAGTTCGGCGGCGTGGGCATCGAGGTGGGCATGGAGGATGGCCAGCTGACGGTGATCACCCCCATCGACGACACGCCGGCCTCCCGGGCCGGCCTGCAGTCACGGGACAAGATCCTGCGCATCGATGACACGCCCACCGACCGCCTCTCGCTGCAGGAGGCGGTCAACCTGATGCGCGGCGACCCCGGCACCGAGATCCGCCTGACCATCCTGCGCCAGGGCGAGAGCGCCCCCCAGGAGGTCACCCTGACCCGCGAGGTCATCCGCACCGAGAGCGTCAAGAGCGAGCTGCTGGAGGCGGGCTACGGCTACCTGCGGGTCAGCCAGTTCCAGACCCGCACCGGCGAACAGGTCGGCAGCGCCATCCGCCGCCTGGAGCGCGACGGGCCACTCAAGGGCCTGGTGCTCGACCTGCGCAACAACCCCGGCGGGGTGCTGCAGGCCGCGGTGGACGTCGCCGATGCCTTCCTCGACGAGGGGCTGATCGTCTATACCGAGGGGCGCCTGCCGGACAGCGAGATGCGCTTCTCGGCCGGTCGCGAGACGGCAGCCGCCGACGTGCCGCTGGTGGTGTTGATCAACGGCGGCAGCGCCTCGGCGGCGGAGATCGTCGCCGGCGCCCTGCAGGACCAGCGCCGCGGCGTGGTGATGGGGACCGAGAGCTTCGGCAAGGGCTCGGTGCAGCAGATCATGCCGCTGGGCAACGGCGAGGGGCTCAAGCTGACCACCGCGCTCTACTTCACCCCCGACGGGCGCTCGATCCAGGCCCAGGGCATCGAGCCCGACGTGGAGGTGATCCGCGGCCGCCTGGAAGTGGCCGAGGGCAGTGGCCTGGACGTGCGCGAATCTGACCTGGAAGGCCACCTGCGTTCCCAGGACGAGCAGCGCACCCGCAGCGAGATGAGCGAGCGCCTGCGCGAGGACTACCAGCTCGGCGAGGCCCTCAACCTGCTCAAGGCCCTCAACGTGCTCAGCCAGCGTCGCGGCGGCTGAGCGGCCGGCAGGCGCGGGGCAGGCGACCACGATGCCCCGTCGCCTGCTGCATCAGCAGCCGCTTGAGCGGGCCCAGCCGGTCGACGCCGGAGAGCCCCAGGTTGCGCGCCAGGGTGAGCGCCGGATGGCGGGCCCCGAACAGCAGCCGGAAACCGTCCATCAGCGCCAGCATGGCGGCATTGTCGCCGCGCCGCCGCCGGGCATAGCGACCCAGCAGCGTCGCATCCCCCGCGGAGAGCCCCCGTCGCCGGCCCGTGACCAGCTCCTCGGCGAGCACCGCCGCATCCATCAGCCCCAGGTTCACCCCCTGGCCCGCCAGGGGATGGATGCTGTGCGCCGCGTCCCCCACCAGGGCCAAGCCCGGCAGCACGTAGCGCTCGGCATGGCGCTGGCTGAGCGGCACCGCCAGCGCCCGGTCGGTCACCGTCACCTCGCCCAGCCGGTGCTCGATCGCCGCCGCCAGCTCCAGGCCCAGTGCCTCCCCGGGCAGGGCCACCAGGCGCTCGGCCTCCTCCGGGGAGGTGGACCAGACGATGGAGCAGTGGCGGTCGCCACCCTCGACATGCAGCGGCAGGAAGGCCAGCGGCCCCGTGGGGAGGAAGACCTGGCGCGCCACGCCGCCATGGGCGAGGCGGGTACGCACCGTGGTGACCACGGCCACCTGGCCGGTATCCCGGGTCCGGACACCGATGCCGGCCATCTCGCGCAGCGGTGAGCGGGCGCCGTCCGCGGCCACCACCAGGGGGGCCGTCAGCCGGCTGCCATCCGCCAGCCGTACCGTCCGCCCGTCGTCACCGGACTCGAGCCCGGCCACCCGGGCACCGAAGCGCGCCTGGACGCTCGGCAGCTCGGCAAGGCACGCCTCCAGTGCCGCCAGGGTGACGTCGTTCTCGATGATATGCCCGAGCACCGGCACCCCGGCCTGCTCCGCGGAGAAGTTCACCTCGCCGCTGCCCTCGCCATCCCAGACCTGCATGAAGCGGTAGGGGCTCACCCGGCGCGAGGCCATCCACTCCCAGGCCCCCAGCCCCTCCAGCAGCTGCCGCGATACCGGGGTCAGGGCACTGACCCGCATGGAGGGCGGCCCCTCGCCCGCGGCGTCAGGGTCGAGCGGTGCCTCGCGGGCATCCAGCAACGCCACCTCAAGCCCCGCCTGGCCCAGCAGGCAGGCCAGGGCCGTGCCCACCATGCCGCCGCCGACGATGATCACCTCGAACGTCGCCGGCGCGGGTCCCTGTTCTGCGCTCATGACCTCTGCCCCCCGTGATGGCCCCGATGGCCATGCTCTCTGTTCCGTGTGTCGGTGCCCAATGGCCACCCCCGTCGTTACTGCCCTTCCCGTTCCGGCGGCCAGCGCGCCAGGCACTACCTTACCCCGCCGCTACCCTGCCAGCCGTTATCTTTCCAGCCCCATGGCCCGGCGGGCCAGGCCACGACGCAGTGGCCCCATCAGGTTCAGCCCTACGAGGCCGGCGCCGCGGGCATGGGAGAGCAGAGGCATGTCGACCCCGAACAGGCGGACCAGGCCATCGCTGAAACGGATGACCTTGGAACGGTCGGCGTCCCGACGCGCCTCGAAGTCCTGCAGGACCGCCGGGCTCCCCGGGCTCTCGTCCCGCTCGATACCGGCCTCGATGGCGGCCACCAGGTCCATGACACCGCGCAGCGCCAGGTTGAAGCCCTGGCCGGCCACCGGGTGCAGGGCATGGGCGGCGTTGCCCAGCACCGCCAGCCCGGGGCGAGCGGTCTCGCGGGCAGTGATCAGCGACAGCGGGTAGGCATGGCGGCGACCCACCCGCCGGAAATGCCCGGCCCGGTCGCCGAAGGCCTGCTGCAGCTCGGCCAGGAAGTCCCCGTCGGAAAGGTCCAGGCGACGGCCCTCCTCGCCCCGCGCGTGGGTCCAGACCAGTTCCATGGCCTGGCCCTGGAGGGGCAGCAGGGCGATAGGCCCCGCCGGCGTGAAGCGCTCGTAGGCGACGCCGCCGTGGGGGCGGCTGACCTCGACGCTGGCGATCAGCGCCACCTGGTCGTAGGACCGCTCATGGCTCTCGATCCCCAGTCGCTCCTTGAGCCCCGAGCGACCGCCGTCGGCGAGCACCGTCAGCCCGGCCTCCAGCGCGCTGCCATCCGACAGCTGAAGCCGATGCCCATCGGCGACGGGGTGGATCGCCTCGACCCTCGCCGGGCAGTGCCAGGCCAGCGGCAGCTCGCTCAGCCGACCATGCAGCACCCGCCCCATCCAGGCGTTGGGGATCACGTGGCCCAGCGCCTCGACGCCCAGTTCCGCGGCGCGCAGCCGCGTCACGCCCAGGCGGCCCCGCTCGCTGACGTGGATGGTGCGGATCGGGGCGGCCATCTCGGCCATGCGGTCCCAGACGCCCAGGCTCGCGAAGTGCCGGGCGGAGCCACCCGCGATGGCGCTCGCCCGGGCATCGAAGCTGGGCTGCCAGGGCCCGGCCTGCTGTGGCGGCAGCGTTGCGGCCTCGATCACCGCCACCCTGAGCCCCGCCCGCTCGACCAGCGCGGCCAGGGCACAGCCCAGGCTGGCGCCCACCAGGCCGCCACCGATGATGGCGATATCCACCCTTTCTGCTTGATTCGGTGTCATGGCCACCGCCCCATTATTTCATAACGTACATTACATAAAGGCATTGGCAACCACTCCTCGGCTGGTCACTTTCTGTCCATCAGGGCTTCGATTTCCGCCACCCGCTTGGGCACGTCCGCGGTCAGCACCTCGTGACCGTCGGGGGTCACCGCTACGTCATCCTCGATGCGGATGCCGATGCCGCGGAAGGCCTCGGGCAGGTCGTCGTCATCGGGCACGTAGAGGCCGGGCTCCACGGTGAGCACCATGCCGGGCAGCAGGGCGCGGGGCTGGCCCTCGTGGCGGTAGGCCCCCACGTCATGCACGTCGAGTCCCAGCCAGTGGGAGGTCGAGTGCAGGTAGAAGCGCTTGTAGCTGCCATCGTCGATGCGCGCCTGGACGTCGCCCTGCAGCAGCCCCAGCTCGATGAGGCCTGCGGTGAGGTCGTGCACCACGCCCTCGTGGATCGTCGCCAGGGTGGCGCCGGGGCGGACCGCGGCGACGGCGCGCTCCTGGGCGGCCAGCACCACCTCGTAGAGGGCCCGCTGGGCCTCGGAGAAGCGGCCGTTGACCGGGAAGGTGCGGGTGATGTCACCGGCATAGAGATCGAACTCGGCGCCGGCATCGATCAGCACCAGGGTGCCATCCTCCAGGGGGGCATGGTTCTCGATGTAGTGCAGCACACAGGCATTGAGGCCGCCACCGACGATGCTGGCGTAGGCCGGACCGCTGCCGCCCTGCCAGCGGAACTCGTGCTCGAGCTCGGCCTGCAGCTGTCGCTCCATCAGCCCCGGGCGAGCGGTGTGCATGGCCCGCAAATGGGCCCGGGCGGAGATCGCCCCGGCATGGCGCATCAGGGCCAGCTCCGCCTCGCTCTTGCGAAGGCGCTGCTCGTGGATCAGGTCGCTGACGTCGGCGAAGGCCGATGGCGCCACCGCCCCGCGACGTGAGCGGCCGGCCAGCTCACCGCGCACCTCCTCGGCGAGCGACAGGGCCTCGGCATCGCCCAGCGGCAGGTAGAGGGCATGACACCCGTCGAGCAGTTCGGCCAGCCGCGCGCCGCGCTCGGCATTCTCGAAGGCCTGGTCGATGCCGTGCTCGCGCACGGCGCCCTCGGCGCCCAGGCGGATGCCCGTCCAGGCTTCCAGGGTCGGGTCGCGGTCC
>NZ_JAWSUJ010000126.1:0-10308 GCF_033549285.1 Halomonas sp. | reverse complement strand
GAGCCGACACGGTAGGTGGATGGTGGCAGCGCTGCCACCTCGGGGGTGGGTCAGAAGCGTTGGCCGGTACTGGGTCACTTTACTTGGCCATTAACAACACTCAATCAAGCTGACTGGAGTCTCGCGCGGGAAACGCGGCGGAAGCCGGGTTCCGCCGCGCTTGGGGTTATTGCATGTCGTTAAAGGCCGCGTCGGTTCTTGCGGCGAGGACGAAATCATTTTTGTGCAGGCCACCGATTTCGTGGCTCCACCAGCTAACGGCAACCTTGCCGTATTCCAGCACGATAACCGGGTGATGATCTTCGGCTTCTGCGAGATCACCAACCTTGTTGGTGAATTCCAGCGCCTTGGCGAAGTTCTTGAGCTTGAAAAGCCGGTGAAGCTGCTCTTCACCTTCAACCACTCGGATTTCCCAGTCCGGAACATCCTTGTGCAACTGCTGCTTTTCTTCCTCGGTCGCCTTGGGCGCATCCGGGCTGCAGGCTTCACAGCTATGTTCTTTCAGATCGCTCATCTCAACCTCCAGGGTTGTTGGCTGTACTACCAAGGGTGGAGTGTACCCTTGGCATTATCAACACCTCCTGGAAATCCTGCCGGCGCCAGAATACAGCATCCGGCGGGGGCCGATGTGAGCCGGAAGCCCACCAGGCTCGTTATCCCTTCTCAGCACACAGCAGGCCGCTGCGCCGGATCTCCCCCAGCCGCCCGTCGCCGATCCCCGCGATCCGGGTGAGTTCGCCGGGCACCCGCCATGGCCGGCCGGCAATGATGTCCGCGGCGCGCGCCGGTCCCACGTGGGGCAGCTCTGCCAGGCGAGCGGCGTCGCTGCCGTTCAGGTCGATGCAGCTCGCCAGCCGCTGGGTCGCCACCAGCTCGCCGCTGCCGGCCTGGGTCGCGACCAGCGCCGCGCCGTTCAGCGCCAGGTAGACCGGCGCATGGTCCGAGACCCGGTCGCGCGCCGCCTGGTGGGCCAGGGGCAGCAGCTCGGGAAAGCGCAGGATGCCCTGGCCGTCGGGGGCCAGTCGCCCGGCGTCGTACCAGAGGTTGTCGTAGAGGCTGGCGTACTGGCCCGCCGTGGTCGCCAGGGTCGAGCGCCCCTCGGTGATCGCGGGCCTGGCACCCCGCTCGCGAAGCGCCCGCCAGGCCGGATGGTCGGGCGGCAGGTTGAAGTCTCCCGCCAGCAGCCGCGGCGTCTCCGGATGGACCTCGCCCAGCCACTGCCAGTAGTCGGCCAGTGCCTCGATCTCCGGGAGGCGGTCGCCCACGCTGTCGCCATAGATCACGTGCACGGTGGCCAGGGTGAACGCCTCGCCGCTCTCCACATCGCGGAAGCGCGCCGAATAGGGCTCGCGCGAGAAGACGTCGCCATGGTCGATGAACACCACGGCGCCATCCTCGTAGGCCACCTCGCGCTCCCGCCACAGGAAGCCATAGTGCTCCTCGTAGGCACTGCGCCCCAGGGCGTGGCTGGCCATGGAGGACCATGCCTCGCCGGAGAGCGCCTCCAGCTCCTCCTCCAGCGCCTCGAGCGCCGCTGGGTCCATCAACTCCTGCACCGCCAGCAGGTCGAAGTGGTTGGCCACGTGGGCCACCTGCGGCATGGCCTTGTCGTTGTTCCAGCCCAGGTGCTTGATGTTCCAGCTGCCGACGATCACGTCGGCCTGGGCGAACAGGGGGAGCAGGGCCAGCAGCCCTGCGAGCCGGATACGGGGCATCCTTCCTCCGCGCAAAAGGCCGCCATCCTGGCGGTTGCGTAGAGAATCATCAATGCCTTCTTCAGGAAACGGGAATGTCATGACGCCGACAAGCCGGTGTCATGGGCATGCACGACCATGCTGCTGCCATGACGCCCACACCACCACCTACCTGCGCAGGAGCCCCCGATGACGATCTCGCGTCGCGATGCCCTCAAGCTCGGCCTGAAGGGAGGCGCCACCCTCGGCGCCTGCCTCACCGCCCCCTCCATCGTGCTGGCCCGGGGCCGGCGACCGGTATTGCCCTATGGCGTGATGAGTGGCGACATGCGCCACGACCGCGCCATGCTCTTGGCCCGCGCCGACCGCCCCTCGCGCATGCTGGTGGAGGTCGCCGACAATCCCGGATTCCGCGGCGCCCGCCAGCTCACCGGCCCCGAGGTGCTGCCCTTCACCGACCTCACCGCCAAGCTCGATGTGAGCGGCCTGGCCGGCATGGATACCGCCCACTATCGCGTGCGCTTCGCCGCCCTGGACGACCACCGCGCCGTCAGCGAACCGGTCGTCGGCCAGTTCCGCCTGCCCCCGACCACCCCCCGCAACGTGCGCTTCGTCTGGTCCGGTGACACCGCCGGCCAGGGCTGGGGCATCGACGAGTCTCGCGGCGGCATGACCACTTACGCCGCCATGCGCCGGCAGCGCCCCGACTTCTTCATCCACTCCGGCGACACCGTCTATGCCGACGGTCCCCTGGAGGAGAGCGTGACGCTGGCCAATGGTGAGACCTGGCGCAACCTGGTCACGCCAGAGAAGCGCAAGGTGGCGGAAACCCTGCAGGAGTTCCGCGGCCAGTTCGCCTACAACCTGATGGACCCCAACGTGCGGCAGTTCAATGCCGAGGTGCCCATGCTCGCCCAGTGGGACGACCACGAGACCACCAACAACTGGTACCCGGGCGAGATCCTCGACGACGGCCGCTACATCGAGAAGAACGTCAGCCTGCTGGCGGCCCGCGCCCGCCGCGCCTTCCTCGAGTACATGCCGCTGCGCCAGATGCCCGACGCCCCCGGCCGCATCCACCGCCGCTTCGCCTACGGCCCCGGCATCGAGGTGTTCATGCTGGACATGCGCAGCTACCGCGCCGCCAACAGCCGCAACCGGCAGGAAGGCGGCGAGGCCACCACCTTCCTGGGGCAGGACCAGCTGCGCTGGCTGCTCGACGGCCTGCGCCGCTCCACCGCCACCTGGAAGGTCATCGCCGCCGACATGCCCATCGGGCTGGTCGTGCGCGACGGCGAGCACTTCGAGGCCATCGCCAACGACCATGGCGGCAAGCCGCGGGGCCGCGAGATGGAGATCGCCGACCTGCTGCGCGCCATCCGCGACGAGGCCATCCACAACGTGGTGTGGCTCACCGCCGACGTGCACTACACCGCCGCCCACCACTACTCGCCGGACCGGGCCAGCTTCAAGGAGTTCGCACCCTTCTGGGAGTTCGTCAGTGGTCCGCTGCACGCCGGCACCTTCGGCCCCGGCGAGCTGGACGGCACCTTCGGCCCCGAGGTGGTGTTCCAGAAGGCCCCGCCGGAGGGGCAGTCCAACCTGCCGCCCTCCGACGGCTACCAGTTCTTCGGCCAGGTGGACCTGGACGGCGAGAGCGAGACCCTCACCGTCACCCTGATGGACTCCGCGGGCAGCGCCCTGCACACCCAGGTGCTGGAACCCCAGCGGGCCTGAAGACACAACCGACCCCGCAGCAGCTAGCGCCGCCGGCTCGCGAGAGCGGCGGCGCTGACGTGAAGGGGCTCACTGCCGATAGATGAACAGCGCGAATCCGGCCATGGCCAGCAGGAACAGCGTCAGGCCGATGCGCCGCGCCTGCGGGGACCGGAGCTTCATTACCAGTCCTCGCTCCTCGCCCAACGGATCATCCCCGCGCCTGCGGGGACCGGCCAGTGGCGATAGCGCACCGGGCGGCGACTAAGCGGATCATCCCCGCGCCTGCGGGGACCGGCGCCCTGGGGCTCGTCCTCGTTGACCTTGCGCGGATCATCCCCGCGCCTGCGGGGACCGGTAAAGGTGGCGGAAAGCATCGAGAGCCTCATACGGATCATCCCCGCGCCTGCGGGGACCGGCGTGTGGTGGAAACCGGCAACCAGTGGATCACCGGATCATCCCCGCGCCTGCGGGGACCGGGGGGCAGTCCATCCACTCGTCAGGAATCGGAGCGGATCATCCCCGCGCCTGCGGGGACCGGGACAGCAGCGGCGAATACCGCTGCGTGCACGCCGGATCATCCCCGCGCCTGCGGGGACCGGCCTTTACGAAGGGTAGAAGTAGCAACAGGAACCGGATCATCCCCGCGCCTGCGGGGACCGGGACAGCAGCGGCGAATACCGCTGCGTGCACGCCGGATCATCCCCGCGCCTGCGGGGACCGGGTGAACTCGTCGCCGGAGACGCGCGCGATCTGCGGATCATCCCCGCGCCTGCGGGGACCGGGCCTCGAGCTGCTTCTCGCCTTTCTGCAGGAACGGATCATCCCCGCGCCTGCGGGGACCGGCTGGGACGGGGTGGTACCGTTATTCTGCCAGGCGGATCATCCCCGCGCCTGCGGGGACCGGACCGGGGAATTGGAGACAAAGGTGTCACTCTGCGGATCATCCCCGCGCCTGCGGGGACCGGTTGCTGATGCTGATGCGGCGGGCGACCTCGCCCGGATCATCCCCGCGCCTGCGGGGACCGGACCCAATCAGCGGCGACCATCCAGCGCGTGGACGGATCATCCCCGCGCCTGCGGGGACCGGCCCGCCGGAGATGCGCCGGCCGCTGACCGAGTCGGATCATCCCCGCGCCTGCGGGGACCGGGGCAGCGACGGCCAGACGACGATAGGTCTTGCCGGATCATCCCCGCGCCTGCGGGGACCGGGTATCGATGGCCGTACTCTTGCGGCTGAATAGCGGATCATCCCCGCGCCTGCGGGGACCGGACTCAGGCCATTCGCAATATTGTGATGACCAACGGATCATCCCCGCGCCTGCGGGGACCGGGCGCTCGCCGCTCAGGTTCGTCCACAGGCTGCCGGATCATCCCCGCGCCTGCGGGGACCGGTTCAGCGCCGAACTGCTCAAGGCGCTCAAGGCGCTCAAGGCGCTCAAGGCCGGATCATCCCCGCGCCTGCGGGGACCGGTGGCAATAGACGGCCAGTTCGCCACGATCCAGCGGATCATCCCCGCGCCTGCGGGGACCGGGTCAACATGCTCAAGGACGGCAGCGCCGGCCTCGGATCATCCCCGCGCCTGCGGGGACCGGTCGTAGAGGTTGATGTACAGGGTGGGGTCGTGCGGATCATCCCCGCGCCTGCGGGGACCGGACCGAACGTAACATGCACGATGATTCCGATTTCGGATCATCCCCGCGCCTGCGGGGACCGGGTATCATTGATGTCGAAGACACACGTACATGGAGGATCATCCCCGCGCCTGCGGGGACCGGTACATCGGCACCACCTTCATGGTCGAGGGCTACGGATCATCCCCGCGCCTGCGGGGACCGGGAACGCCTGCAGAACGACCTGCGCCGCCAAGGCGGATCATCCCCGCGCCTGCGGGGACCGGACCGACTACGGCGACGGCGACGGCTTCTCGACCGGATCATCCCCGCGCCTGCGGGGACCGGATGAACTACTGCAACCTCTACCTGACCACCAACGGATCATCCCCGCGCCTGCGGGGACCGGATGTCCGCCGGCATTGACAGGGTCGACATCACCGGATCATCCCCGCGCCTGCGGGGACCGGTGGAACTGCTCGACGGTGAGGCGGCGGCGCTGCGGATCATCCCCGCGCCTGCGGGGACCGGCTCATGCCACTGTTGCCGGCGGACGAGTCGGTCGGATCATCCCCGCGCCTGCGGGGACCGGTCCGATGAGAAAACCGGCAGCGAGAATAGCAGCGGATCATCCCCGCGCCTGCGGGGACCGGTGCCCGGCTCGCGCCCATGAATAGCCTGGAGCCGGATCATCCCCGCGCCTGCGGGGACCGGAAGCACGATACGGAATTCGCCCGGCTCGCCGTCGGATCATCCCCGCGCCTGCGGGGACCGGGCCTCGCCCTCATTAATCGCCACCTGGAAGGCCGGATCATCCCCGCGCCTGCGGGGACCGGTTGCGCCGCGATTGGTACTTTGTGGGGGACCGCGGATCATCCCCGCGCCTGCGGGGACCGGAAACTACCTCAGGAATTCCGGAATTCCGGAACCGGATCATCCCCGCGCCTGCGGGGACCGGATCCTCTGACCGTGTCTACCGTGGCGGTGCTACGGATCATCCCCGCGCCTGCGGGGACCGGACTAATTGTAGCCAACTGTTTACAAAGAAGAAAATCGCCAGCGGAATTTCCACCGGCGATTTCGCTTACTTTTTAACCCGACTAGATTGTTAAAGATCTCGACAAATCAATCAGTTGACTGAGACGGCAGAAAACGCACCAGCCGCAATCCGTCATGATCAATCGGCTCGCGTCGGTTGGTGCCATAAGTCTGGAATTCGAAGCCGGACTCATGGTTGCTGGACCATGCCATCACGATATTGCCTTCCTCGGCCAGTGCCTGAACCTGCTCCCAGATCATCTCGCGTACACGCTTGGAGACATCGCCCACATACACGCCGGCGCGAATCTCCAGCAGCCAGACGGCGAGCCGGCCGCGCAACCGCGGCGGCACCGCCTCGGTCACTACCACCAACATCGTCATATCACTTGCTCCGATGCCCCTGGTCGCCGACGGACTCCGGCTCGGGAATCGCCGGCGGCATGGCTTCAGGCGCAGGGGGCGGTGGCTCGATCTCCCCGGCCGCCAGCACTTCCTCGATCATCGGAATCAGGCGCTGAAGCAACTTCGTCTGCTTGAAAGCATCGCGGCAGGCGATGCGTACTTCTCGCTCGGGTGCGACCGGGCTGCGCGCCGCCACTCGGAAGGCAGCAGGCACGACCGTCTCGAACTTGACGATATCGGCGATATCGTAGACGAAGCTCTGGGGCTTGCCGGTGTGCAGGAAACCGATGGCTGGGGCATAGCCCGCCGCCAGAATCGCCGCCTCGGTGATGCCGTAGAGGCAGGCCGTGGCGGCAGACAAGCATTGGTTGGCCACGTCGGAAGCCTTCCACTGGTTGGGGTCATAACGCCGACCTTGCCACTTCACACCATACTGCTTGGCAAGCAATTGATAGGTCTTGCGTACCCGGGCCCCTTCCATGCCACGCAGCTGATCGACGCTACGCCGCGAAGGCGGCGGCTCGCCAAAGCGCAACTCGAACATCTTGCGCACGACCTTGAGCCGCAGCGAGTCATCCAGTGCCAGCTGCGCCTGGTAGAGCAACTTGTCGGAGCGAGCTCCCCCGGGCTGGCCGGCACTATAGAGACGCACGCCGGCATCCCCGACCCAGATCAGCAGGGTGCCGACGACCGACGCCAGCTTGACGGCGGCGTGAGAGATTCGGGTCCCCGGCTCCAGCAGCAGGCAAGCCACCGACCCTACGGGGATTTGCATCCGTTCCCCGTTGACCTCGTCGATGACCACGAAGGCGCCGTCGCGCACATCGATCTGCCCCATGCCGACGAAGATCATCGACATGCGGTCCTTCTCGGGGATCGGCTTGAGCGGAATGAATCCCATACTGGCCTCCCTGCCGGTGAAATGTCGCTATGGCCGACGCAATAGCATCAGGCCACAACCGAAGGCCTTGGCGCGCCCTACGCCTTGAGCCAGGGTTTCGATCAGCCGGCCCGGGTCGGTGACGTCCAGAAGACCTTCATAGTCGACGCTGAAAAAGCGGATGGGACGCCCCCCGTCTTTCGACAAGGCATGCTGACGATAGGCCCCGACTTCCGGCTCAACCGGCAAGCGGAAACCCCACGACTCGGCGCGCCCTACCAACCACTCGCGAGCCGCGACATCCATTGCTTCGACGCATGCCTGGCTTTTCCTCTCACCACCTGCCTCAAAGGGATACTTGGCCGCCATCAGCACATCGGCTCGGCGCCCGCGCTGGCCCGCGACCGACTTTGCCACCGTCGGATTGGCCCGCAGGCGGAAGGCGAGCCGATCCCCGACTTCCAGCACCGGCGAAAAAGACTTGCACTGCGCCTCCAGCAGCCCGGCAATCGGGACCGGCTCGCGATCAGACAGCACATAGAACAGCGGCAGCCCCCGCGGAGCCCCGCCCTCTTCGGGCTCCTCCATTTCCTGACGAAACAGGAATGGCCGCGCGGCCTGGTGATCCGGAAACAGCCGCCAGAGCAGTTGGTGGGCGGCGTAGGCACGCCCATCCATGATGTCGAACAAGGCCCCTCGAGAGAGGCCATTGAGATCGACACGTACTCGAGAAAGGTACATCAGGATTCCTCCCTTGCCCGTGCCACGCGGCGATACTCGGTGCGCGGCCCGAACTGCCAGCGGCGGCGATTGAGCGGCACATCCCAGGACTCGCTGGACTCCACGCCGCGGGCATGGCCATCCAGGGCCTCGGCGTCACCTTCCCAGGCGTAAAGCACGTTCTCCGGCAGCCTCAAGGCCCTGCCCTCGTCGTCCTGATTCTTGCCACAAAGCGGCAGGAAGCCGGCATCCAGGGCGTCTCTCAGGTGGGCGAACGCCTCTCTGCGGGGCGCAAGAGGCGCCCCCGGCGGGCACGCCTTGCGCCCCAGGTAGAGTGGGAAGTACGGCGTCTTGAGCGCTTGCTCCAGCTCCTCGAGCCTCAACTCCGCCTGAGGCGTCAGCCAGGCGGCAACGGTCCACAGGCCGTCGCAGCGGTAGTCACGGCTGGAGAGAATGGTATTGATGACCTTCCTGGGCGCACCCAACTCGTCTCTCCGCGTGCGATAGGTCACCTTGGACTGCGAGGCCGGCACCTGCACCGTGTGGTAGTCGCGCAGGAGGCTACCGGGGGAGCGCTGCTTGATGGCGATACCGACGCTATCGCGCAGTCGGCGCTGTCCCTCGTCGTCGTCTCGCCGCACGCCCAGCGCCGCGCCGAGCAGTCCGACGATGGCGCTGCGCCCGGGATAGGTGGCGGTGGGGCGCGACTCGCCAACCGCCGCCTCGCCCCAGCTGGCGAGCGGCGCATAGAGCCGAAAGACCAGATATTCCGTCATGACGCCTCCTTACTGCCCGTCAACCAGGAAGTCGATCAGTTCGGGGAGGCTACCCATGGCCACTTCGCCTGAGAGATGCGGCGCCCGGTAGTCGGGGTCCGCGGCCAGGACGAAACGCTGCTCGGCGCCAGGGCCATAGGCATCGTCGAAAGCCTGCGCTTGGCGTTCAAGCCGTGCAATGGCATCCAGCGACTGGTCTTGACCCGCGACAGGACGCAGGAAGGCGGCCGAGAGCGAGCGCGGCTGCTGGGCCCCTTTCTCGGCCAACACGTAGCTGGCGTGAGCACGCGAGCCGAAGCTGTTCTGCTTGCCCTTGGGCGAGGTCTTCACGGCTGCTTCCACCAAGGCCGCGATGGACCGATCGGCCAGTTCTTCGTCGCCGCCCAGATTCTCGATCAGCTGCCGGCGATCGATGCAGACATAGCTGTAGAACAGGCCGGCACCGAAACCGGCTTCGCCGACATGCGCCGCACCGCGATGCTCATCGCCGCTGTTCAGGTCATCCACTGCCGTGAAGTAGTCATCCTCGACCTCGGCAGCATGCACGGTAATGGCGTGGGCCACCTGGCAGGCGGCCTCGACGTTGAAGGCCGGTGACGCCGCCAACATACGACCGAATAGTGCGATATCCACGGCCAACGGCTTGTGCCGCAGCAGGTCGAGATCATCTTTCGTCGGCGCGCGACGCTCGTCGGCAAGCCTATCGACCAGAGCGTCGACCGCCGCCTGCTCCTCGGGGCCAATGTGGACCAGCTGGCTGGTTTCCAACTCGCCCTTAGCCACATCGCCGAAGACCTTGGCGATCTCCGTGGCCCAGACTTGGGCGTCCTTCTCTTGCACCCCTTTTTCCTGCAGGTGCTTGGCGGCCTGGATGCCCACCTGCTTGGTGCGCTTGCCGCGATGCTGGC
The DNA here is from genome assembly GCF_033549285.1 of Halomonas sp. Taxonomy (GTDB): domain Bacteria; phylum Pseudomonadota; class Gammaproteobacteria; order Pseudomonadales; family Halomonadaceae; genus Halomonas. The sequence continues at coordinate 557 of NZ_JAWSUJ010000126.1, read as the reverse complement.
CGACGGCTTCCTCGAACAGCGCCGAGGTCCGCCAGGTCCGCTTGAGACTCTGCGACGAGACACGCAGTCGCTTGGCACCGCCCATGATGGCAGTCTTGGGCCGGCCCAGGTCATCGCGGTTGAGGTTGGCCGGCGGATAGGCGGTCAGCAGGTGTAGCTGGATGAAATGGCTCATGAGGTTGGCTCCCTGTCGTGGTTGACGGATCACGGGGTGTCTTGCCGATAGCCGACCGTGGCGCCGAAATAGTCGTTGGCCCAGACAAAGCCCAGGCGGCGGGTAGGTTGCGGCGACACTTCGCCCTGATATTCGCGCCACCACAGCGCGATGTTATCGGCTAGGTGGACGACGCTGACGCCGCGCTTGTCGATCAGCGCCAGGGCACGGCGCAGGCGCTGCACCAATTCCTCCGGCGTGCGCGACGTCATCAGTTGCTGAAAGCGCAATTCGCTCATGCAAGGCTTGCCGGTTTCCCGCTTCTGCTGTCCGAGCCGCGCCCCCAGCGGCACCCTGGGCGCCTCCTCGCGCAGTTCGGCCACCACCAGGGCGATACAGGCCC
>NZ_JAWSUJ010000125.1:0-10461 GCF_033549285.1 Halomonas sp. | reverse complement strand
GGCGCTCGGCCGGCGGCTCGACCTTGAGCAGCCTGACCCTGGAGGCCACCTCGATGCCGAGCTCCGCCGGGGTCTTGACGTCCAGCGGCTTCTTCTTGGCCTTCATGATGTCGGGCAGCTTGGCGTAGCGCGGCTCGTTCAGGCGCAGGTCGGTGGTGACGATGGCGGGCAGGGAAAGCTCGATGGTCTGCAGGCCGCCGTCGATCTCGCGGGTAACCTTGAGCTTGTCCCCCTCGACCACCACCTCGGAGGCGAAGGTGCCCTGGGGCAGCCCGGTCAGGGCGGCGAGCATCTGGCCGGTCTGGTTGTTGTCGGTGTCGATGGCCTGCTTGCCCAGGATCACCAGGCCCGGCTGCTCCTCCTCGACCAGCCTGGCCAGGACCTTGGCCGCGCCCAGCGACTCGACGCGCTCGTCGGTCTCGGCTGACGTATCGACATGGATGGCGCGGTCGGCGCCCAGCGCCAGGGCGGTACGCAGCTGCTCCTGGGCGGCCTTGGGGCCGACGGTCACGGCGACCACCTCGGTGGCCACGCCCTTTTCCTTGAGGCGCACTGCCTCTTCCACGGCGATCTCGCAGAAGGGGTTCATGGCCATCTTGACGTTGGTGAGGTCGACGTCACTGTTGTCCGGCTTGACCCGGATCTTGACGTTGTAGTCGATGACGCGTTTGACCGCGACGAGGACTTTCATGGGCGTCTCCTGTGAAGGGGGAAAAGGTGGCTCAGAGCCCGGCCTCGGGGAAGTGGGCCAACACCCGGCCACCGTCACGCACGGCTCGGGCGTGGGACGCCGCCTCGGGCGCTACGCTGGCCATGTAGAAGCGGGCGAGGGCGATGACACTGTCCAGGTAGTCGGGGTCGCCTTCGCCGGCATCGCGTTGGCGCTGTGCGGCCTGGGCGGCGCGCACCAGCTGCCAGCCGCCGACGACCGTACCCAGCTGATAGAGCAGGGGGACCGCACCGCCGTAGAGGGCGGCGGTCTGCTCCTTGCCCTGGGCGAGCAGCCAGTCGGTGGTCGCGGCCAGCCCCTCGAGCAGTTCCTCCAGGCCCTCTGCCAGCTCCGCCAGGCGCGAGTCCTCGCGGGCCGCCTGGGCAACGGTGCGCATGTCGTCCAGCAGTTCGCGCAGCGTCGCACCCTTCTCGCGCAGGATCTTGCGGCCCAGAAGGTCGTTGGCCTGGATGCCGGTGGTGCCTTCGTAGATGGTGATGATGCGGGCGTCACGGAACAGCTGGGCGACGCCGGTCTCCTCGACGAAGCCCATGCCGCCAAACACCTGGATGGCCTCGTCGCACAGCTCGTTGCCGACCTCGGTGCACCAGCCCTTGGCCACCGGCATCAAGAGGTCGACGTAGCGGCGGTGCTTGTCGGCCACCTCGGCGTCCGGGTGGTGGTGGGCGATGTCGAACCAGCCGGCGGCGGTGTAGAGGAAGGTGCGCATGGCCAGCAGCCGCGCGCGCATGCCCACCAGCATGCGCTTGACGTCCGGGTGGTAAAGGATCGGCTGGCCCGCCTCGCCGCTGACGATATTGCGGCCCTGAACGCGTTCCCGGGCGTAGTCGAGGGCCGACTGGTAGGCCCGCTCACCCAGCGCCACGCCCTGCACGCCGACCCCGAAGCGGGCCTCGTTCATCATGATGAACATGGTCTTGAGGCCCTGGTGGGGCTCGCCGACCAGGTAGCCGACGGCGCCCTCGGTGTCACCGAAGCTCAGCGTACAGGTGGGGCTGCCGTGGATGCCCATCTTGTGCTCGATGGAGATGCAGCGTACGTCGTTCTTCTCGCCAGGGTTGCCGTCCGTATCCAGGAGGTATTTGGGCACCAGGAACAGCGACAGGCCCTTGACCCCCTCGGGGGCATCGGGCAGCCGGGCCAGCACCAGGTGCAAGATGTTGGGCGTGAGTTCGTGCTCGCCGTAGGAGATGTAGATCTTCTGCCCAAAGAGGCGGTAGTCACCCTCCGCGGTGGGCTCGGCGCGCATGCGGGTGGCGGCCAGGTCCGAGCCGGCCTGGGGCTCGGTGAGGTTCATGGTGGCCGCCCATTCGCCGCTGACGATCTTTGCAAGCCAGGTGGCCTTCTGCGCCTCGCTGGCGGCGATCAGCAGGGCCTCGGCCTGGCCGACGTTGAGCTGCGGCAGCATGGTGAAGGCCATGTTGCTGGAGAACCACATCTCCCACACCGGGGTGGAGACCAGCTTGGGCAGGCCCTGGCCGCCGAACTCAGGCGGCAGCGACAGCCCCAGCCAGCCCGCCTCGCGGAACTGGTCGTAGGTGGCCTGCCAGGCTTGTGGGACGATCACCCGCTCGCCCTCCAGGCGGCAGCCCTCCAGGTCGCCCTGGCGGTTGGTCGGGGCCATCACCCCGCTGGCGAACTTGCCGGCCTCCTCGAGGATGGCCGCCACCAGGTCGGGGGAGGCGTCCTCGCAGTCGGGCAGCGCGGCCACGTCACCGAGGCCGGCGAGCTCGCCGAGAATGAACTGCATGTCGCGCAATGGCGCCTGGTAATCGATCATGGGACATCCTCAAACGGAGAGTGGGCGGCTTAACGCGGTGCCATGCGAATGGCGCCATCCAGGCGAACCGTCTCGCCGTTCATCATCACGTTGTCGACGATTTGGCAGGCCAGGCGCGCGAATTCGTCGGGCCGGCCCAGGCGATTGGGGAAGGGGATCGACGCGGCCAGCGACTGCTGAACTTCCTCGGGCAGCGTCTCCATCAGCGGCGTCTGGAAGAGCCCCGGGGCGATGGTCATCACGCGGATGCCGTGGCGCGCCAGCTCGCGGGCGATGGGCAGCGTCATGGCGACGATGCCGCCCTTGGACGCGGCATAGCCGGCCTGGCCGATCTGGCCATCGAAGGCGGCCACCGAGGCGGTGTTGACGATCACGCCGCGCTCGCCGTCGGCCTGGGGCTCGCCCTCGGCCATGGCGGCGCTGGCCAGCCGGATCATGTTGAAGGTGCCGATCAGGTTGATCTGCACCGCCCGCGAGAAGGTGGCCAGGGGCTGCGGCCCCTGCTTGCCCAGTACCTTGGCGGGATCACCGACGCCGGCGCAGTTGACCAGCCCCTGCAGGCCGCCGAAGCGGGACACGGCAAGGTCCACCGCGGCCTGGGCATCGGTCTCGTCGGTGACGTCGGTGCGCTGGAAGGCGGCGCGCTCACCCGAGCCCTGTGTATTCAGCTCGGCGGCCAGGGCCTCGCCGCGTTCGGCATTGAGGTCGGCGATCACTACCCGGGCGCCGGCGCCGTGCAGTTCGCGTACCGTGGCCTCGCCCAGGCCGGAGGCGCCGCCGGTGACGATGAAGGTGTTGTCCTGGAATTTCATGGCAAATGCTCCTTGTGAGTGGCAGATCAGCGCCGCGGGCCCTGGCCCTTGCGCTCCAGAAACTCGCCGATACGGGCGACGACCTCGGGGCTGGTCTGGGTCAGGGCGGCGGTCAGGGACTCGGTGAACAGTCCGTCGTCGCTGGCCATGTTGGCGATACGCGAGATGGCCGAGACCATGGCCCAGTTGGCCATGGGGGCGTTCTCGGCGATGCGTTCGGCCAACTGCCGGGCCTTGGCGAGGCTCTCGCCCTCGTCGACCACATAGTGCGATAGCCCCAGGCGCTGCCCTTCCTCGGCATCCAGGATGCGACCGGTGAGCATCATTTCGCACATGCGGCCCGGCCCGATGATGTCGGCTACGCGCACCGAGGCCCCACCGCCAACGAAGATGCCGTGGCGACCTTCGGGCAATTGGTACATCGTATTGGGCTCGGCCACCCGGACATGGGTCGCCGTGGCCAGTTCCAGGCCGCCGCCGATCACTGCGCCTTGGAGGGCGGCGACCACCGGGATGCCGCCGCTCTGCAGGCGGTCGAAGATGCGGTGCCAGCCGCGGGAGTGCTGCATCACCCCGAAGGGTTCGCGATGCTGGTGCTCGGAGAGGTCCAGGCCGGCACAGAAGTGCTTGCCCTCGGCGGCGAGGATGATCACCCGGGTGCCGTCCGGAGTGGCCACCAGCGCCTCCTCCAGGGCCGCCAGCAAGCGGTCGCTGACGGCGTTGCGCTTCTGGGGACGCGACAGGGTGATGGTGTAGATGCTGTCATCCAGCGATGTCTTGACCAGTGTCTCGCTCATGGTGTCCTCGGCATGTCATTGGGGCAGGGTGATGACGCGCGGGTCCGGCGTCTCGGCATATAGCGCCTCGACCAGCTCGGCGCGGCGATTCAGCACCATGCGCTGATTGATATAACCCTTGTCGGTGATCTCGCCGGCCTCCGCGGAAGGGGGCTCGCTCATCAGCAGGGCGCGTGTGGCATAGGTGGAGCTGCCGCCGCCCTGGGCCTTGAGGGAGGCGAGCCCCTCACGCACGTGTGCGATGATTTCCGGGCGTTCCACCAGAGTTTCCAGTGGGGTGTCAGCCGGCAGGTCCGGGCAGAGGCGGCGCCATTCTTCGGGGTGGGGGAAGATCAGGAAACCGATCTCGTCGCGGTCGTGGCCGGTCACCACGATGTCCTGACCGACCGGGGCGATGGCCTCGAGGCCGGCCATGCGCAGGCTGCCCACATGGACCCAGGTGCCGGTGAGCAGCTTGAAGTCCTCGCCGACTCGGCCGTCAAACAGCAGCCCCAGCTCGGGGCGCTCGGGATCCACGAACTCCACGGCGTCGCCGATCATGTAGTAGCCCTCGTCGTCGAAGGCGCCGGCAGAGAGCTCCGGTTGCTTCCAGTAACCGGCGAAGACGTTGGGGCCCTTGACGCGAACCTCCAGCTTGTCGGCACCGGGCACCAGCTTGAGCGTGGTGCCCGGGATCGGCACGCCGATCACTCCTGAACGGGTGGCGTTGAAATGGCAGTCGGTGCAGATAGGGGCGGTCTCGGTGGAGCCCCAGGACGAGACCACCATGATCTCCTGGCCGGTGGTAGCGCGGGCCATCTCCTCCAGCGCCGTCCACAGGTGGTGGGGCAGGGCGGCGGCGGCATAGAACACCAGCTTGAGACGGCTGAAGAACCCCTCGCGCAGGGTGTCGTCCTCGCGGAGTAGCGGCACCAGCATGTCGTAGGCCCGTGGCACGCTGAAATAGAGGGTCGGTGAGACCTCCCTGAGGTTGCGCGCGGTCTTCTCGATCAACGCGGGTGTCGGCTTGCCGTCATCCAGATAGAGGGACCCGCCCCAGCGCAGGATCAGGTTGAAGTTGTGGTTGCCGCCGAAGGTATGGCTCCAGGGCAGCCAGTCGAGCAGCACCGGCGGCTCCTCGGCGAGCATTGGCCAGACCTGCTCCTTGGCCTTCTGGTTGGAGCACAGCATGCGATGGGTGTTCGGGACCGCCTTGGGCACGCCCACCGAGCCTGAGGTGAACAGGAACTTGGCGATGGTGTCCGGGGTGATCGCATGGAAGGCTGCCATCACCGCCGCTTCGTCGCTCCTGGCCTCGGTGTCAGCGAATGCCACGCTGCCTGCCATGAGATCGTTGCTCTGACTGCCTGCCACCAGGGTGGCGTCATGCAGGTCGGCCACGGCTTCCAGCGCCGGGCGGAACTTCTCGATGGGATCGGCGTAGATCACGCCCGGACGCAGCAGCTCGATGTTGCCCCTGAGCTTGGCGTAGTCCTTCGACATCAGGGAGTTGCCCGGAGAGATGGAGCTGACGGGCACGCCGATATGCATCGCGGCAACCACCAGCAGCGCATGCTCGATGCTGTTGTCCGACAGGATCATTACCGGTCGCTCAGTCGACAGCTCCTGGGTCAGCAGCCAGCTGGCGATGGCGATCACGCGTTGGCGGGCCTCGCCGTAGGTGATCCTCTGCCACTCATCGTCGGTACCGCGCTGGGCGAGCCAGGTGCGCTCGGGGGCCTCTCGGGCCCAGTGCTCGAGCCACTCACCGACGCAGCGGGCGTAGTGATCGTCCAGCGTGATGGCGGACTGTAGCAGGATGCTGCCATCGTTCCGCTTGTCCATGAGGACACGCGGCTCGGCGAACATCGGCTTGTTGGCGGAGGCAGTGAAACCGTTCATGGTGACTCCTGTGATTGCCTTGTTTTTGATGTGCTGGTCGTCAGGGACAGGGACTCAGTCGGTGCAACGACGCTGGTACGTTTCGATTCGGTGTCGGAGCTCTTGAGGGATCGAGATCTTGGTGAAGGAATTCAGGTCGTTGAAGCAGCAGGTGAAGTGCCCCGTAAAAGTGCGCTGATGCCCATGCTCACGAAGGCCCGTAAGCCTGAGGCTCAAAGAGCTGTTGCCCAACCGCTCCACATCCACGCTGACAAGCAGCGTGTCGCGGGGGGTCAGAGGGGCATGGAAGTCCACTTCAGCATGCACGAAGGGGGAGCCGATGCCTTGATCCTGACTCATGGAGAACCAGTCGAACTCGAAGACCTCGAGGAACCAGCCCTCGATAGCTTCCATGCAGATATCGAAATAGTGCGCCGTGTACACGATGCCGGCGGCATCGGTGTCACCCCAGCGGATGGGGCGCCGATAGTGGAAAGGGGACTGCACCGGTGTGTCTTGCATAGGGCTGGCTCCGGTGTGACGAGGGATGGTCTCGCCGAAGGATTATTGTGGTGTCGTGGATGCGGAGGCTGGTGATGCCCGGCTGCGGTGGGCATCATCGTGCTGACAGAAATGCACTATAATGCATATCTGGGGAGTGGAAAGTCGAACATGGGTACGCCTTTAGTAGAAGGTCATTGTTAAAATAAAAGAAAACAGTGCCCTGCTTGGAGGCGTCTAGCCAGTCCGGTAGGGTTCCGATAATGCATTATCATGCACTTTTGTGTGTAAGGTGCGCTCGACAGCATCTTCCCTGAATGCTCTGTGGCGTCAGGAGGGCGTCAGGAGGGCGTCAGGAGGGCGTCAGCAGGCGAGTCGTGGGTACCAGAAGAAGAGACCGATGTGGCCAGGCGGGGGCGGGATGGGCTGGCCCCTGTAATTGGCATAGGGGCAGCGGCGGTCTCGACGTGGGGTTCCCTCCCTGTCGGGATAGGCCGCGGAAGTAAAACCCAGGCGAGGGGGCAGCGGCCGGCAGGCAGGCGCCCCAGCTAAGACCAAAGTCGTTTTACGTTATCGCCGGGGTGGTTTACCTTCCACCTATGGCGCGAACCTATGTTCACTATGCGAACATCGGTACAAAAACGACTAAGAACACCGGAGGATCACCATGAAGACCACGTTCACCGCCTGCCTGCTGGCCGCGTCCATCGCCGGCCTCAGCGCCACTTCCGCCCAGGCCGCCACCACCCTGCGCATGGCCCACTTCTGGCCGGGCGCCTCGGGCGTTAACCAGGAGATCTTCGAGGCCTGGGCGGCCACCCTGGAGGAGGAGTCAGGCGGTGAGCTCAGGGTCGAGATGTTCCCCTCCGGGACCCTGGCCAAGCCCGATTCCATCTACGAGGCGGCGTCCAACGGCATCGCCGACATCGGTGCCACCGCTCAGGGCTATACCGCCGGGCGCTTCCCGCTGTCTCAGATCGTCGAGTTGCCTGGGGTTGCCACCACAGCGACCCAGGGCGCCTGCGTGCTGCAGACCCTCTACGACGAGGGTCATCTGGACGAGGAGTATGCCGATACCCGGCCGCTGTTCTTCTTCACCACCGGGCCGGGCGGTATTCACACCATCGATACCGATGTCCAGGTGCCCTCCGACCTCGAGGGGTTACGTATCCGTCGCCCCACCGCGGTCGCCGGCGAGATGCTCGAGAACATGGGCGCGAACCCCGTGGGCATGCCGGCCCCGGACATCTACACCTCCATGCAGCGCGGCGTGATCGATGGCCTGAGCTTCCCCTGGGAGGGGCTGAAGGGGTTCCGGATCAACGAGCTGGTCGAGTACCACACGGAGGTGCCGTTCTACACCCTGATCTTCGTGGCCACCATGAACCAGCGCGCCTATGACAGCCTGAGCCCCGAGCAGCAGGAAGTCATCGACGCCAACTCCGGCATGCGGTGGGCCGGGAATGCCGGCGAGGTGTTCGACCGCCTGGACGTGGAAGGCAAGCAGGAAGCCAGGGACGCCGGGCACACCATCCGCGAGATCGAGAATCCCCTGGAGCATCCGGACTGGCAGAAGCCGCTCCAGGACGGCATCGAGAGCTACCTGACCCGGCTCGAGGAGCGCGGCCTGCCGGGGCGCGAGGTCTACGAGGCGGCGCTCGCCGCCAGCGAGTCCTGTGCCACCGAGCAGGGGTAAGGGGGCATGCGGTCCACCCTGGAACAGGCCAGCCAGTGGCTGGCCCTCCTGTGCAAGCTCGTCGCGGGCATCGCCCTGGTGGCGCTGCTGGGGGTGACCATCGCCGACGTCGGCACCCGCTATCTCTACCGGCTCACCGAGGGGGCCATCGCCCTGCGCGTCTCCGGCAGCGTGGAACTGGTCAGCTACCTGATGCTCTTCTCCCTGCTGGCGGCCATGGCGGCCAACGTGGAGAAGAGCCAGGTGGTGGTGGAGGCCTTCTCCCATGGCCTGTCGCCCGGTATCAAGAACCGCTTGCATGGCGTCTACCTGCTGGGGTTCACGGCACTCGGCCTGATCCTCTTCCTCGGCCTGCTGGACTCCGCCAGTGCGGCGGCCCGCCATGGCGAGGTGACCCAGGACCTGCGGATACCCATGGGGCCCATCTACTATGCGGCCGCCGTGCTCAGCCTGCTGCTGGGGCTGCGCAGCCTGGTCCATGCCGTGCTGAGTGCCGTCTTCGGCGCCGAGGGGGAGGTCTCCAGTGGGGATTGATCTGTCGAGTGAGATGATCGGGGCCATCGGCCTCGGCCTGCTGCTGGTGCTGATGGTGCTGCGGGTACCGGTGGCGCTGACCATGCTGATCGTCGGGGTGGTGGGCTTCGCCCAGGTGATCAGCTGGAGTGCGGCCATCGCCCAGCTCAAGACCGTGCCGGTGGAGGTGCTCTCCAACTACAGCTTCAGTGCCGTGCCGATGTTCATCCTGATGGGGGTACTGGCGGCGCACTCCGGCATGGCCGGCAAGCTGTTCCACTCCACCCGGGTGATCTGCGGCGGCTGGAAGGGAGGCCTGGCTATCGCGGCCGTAGGCTCCTGCGGGATCTTCTCGGCGATCTCCGGCTCGTCGCTGGCCACCGCCAGCACCATGACCCGGGTCGCCCTGCCGGAGATGGAGCGCTACGGCTATGACCGCGGCCTGGCCACCGGCGCACTGGCGGCCGGCGGCACCCTGGGGATCATGATCCCGCCCTCCATCGCGCTGCTGATCTACGCCATCCTCACCGAGCAGTCGGTGGGGGACATGTTCATGGCCGGCCTGGTGCCGGGGCTGATGGGGCTGGTGATGTATGCGCTCACGGTGACCGTGGTGATGCGTCTCAAGCCCTCCCTGGCGGTGGCCGGCGAGCCCACGGCCTGGAAGGAGAAGCTGGCCTCGCTTTCGGGCTTGATCCCGTTCTTCGCGGTCTTCCTGGTGATGATCCTGGGCATCTACTTCGGCGCCTTCACCCCCACCGAGGGGGCCAGCGTCGGTGCCTTCGCCACCCTGCTCTATGCCCTGGCCAAGGGCATGCGCGGGGCCGAGCTGTGGCGCAGCGTGCAGGAGACCCTGGCGCTCTCGGCGGTGGTGTTCTTCATGCTGGTGGGGGCCGAGACCCTGGGCTACTTCATCTCGGTGTCGCGCATCTCCTTCTCGATCACCGACTTCCTCTACGGCATGGAGCTGGCGCCGATCGTGGTGGTGCTGTGCATCCTGCTGCTCTACTTCGTGCTGGGGATGTTCATGGACGCGATCGCCATGCTGGTGATCACGGTGCCGGTGGTGTTCCCGATCATCCAGTCGCTGGGCATCGACCCGGTATGGTTCGGCATCATCACCGTGCTGACCGTGGAACTGGGACTGATCACCCCGCCGGTGGGCATGAATGTCTTCGTGATCAAGGCCATGGCGCCCCACGTGGGGCTGGGCGAGATCTTCAAGGGGGTGGCGCCCTTCATCGTCTCGGACTTCCTGCGCCTGGCGCTGCTGATCGCCTTCCCGGTGCTGACCACCCTGTTCCTGCTCTGAGCGGCATCCGCCGGCTGCCGTGACGGCGCCCCCGACGCCATGGCGTTCGGGGGCGCGGTCGTTCCGGGGCTAGGCTTGCGGCTGGCGCTGCCGAAAATCGCGGGGCGAGAGTCCCGTCAACCGCTTGAAGAAGCGGGTGAAGTAGGCCGGCTCCGAGAAGCCCAGGGAGTCGGCGACCTGGCCGATGGTCATGTTGGTGTAGGTGAGCTGGCGCTTGGCCTCGAGCAGCAGGCGCTCATGGAGCAGCTGGAGGGCGCTGCGGTTGGCAAGGCGCCGGCACAGCAGGTTGAGGTGGGCGCTGGTCATGCCCAGCTGCTCGGCGAACCGCTCTATGCTGGGCTGCTGGCGGAACTGCCGCTCGATCAGCGCCTGGTAGTTCTGCAGGTGAACCAGCCCGCGGTGCTGGGGTTGCGGGCGTGTTGTGGTGCCAGCAGCAGTGCGCTTGTCGACGAGGCGCGAG
>NZ_JAWSUJ010000124.1:0-10483 GCF_033549285.1 Halomonas sp. | reverse complement strand
GCACGAGGCCGGCGCCTGGCTGGTCGCCTGGCTCGAGGGCCGCCCCGAGGCGCGACGGGTACGCTGGTCGCTGGATATCGACCCGCAGACCCTGGCCTGACCGCACACCTTTAAAGCCCGGCGCCGATTGCCGATAATGGCGCCCCAGACTCGCCCGGCGGTCGCCCGCACCGCCCACGCCACAGGACACCGGACACTTCCATGAAAGAGACGATCATCGCGCTGCTCGAGGGCGCCCTGGACAACCTCCGGCAGCAGGGCGTGCTGCCCGCCGAACTCGCGCCGACCATCAAGGTCGACCCGACCCGCGACAAGGCCCACGGCGACTACGCCACCAACCTGGCGCTGATGCTGGCCAAGCCGGCCGGCAGGAAGCCGCGCGAGCTGGCCGAGGCGCTGGTCGCGGCCCTGCCGGCGAGCGACGCCGTGCAGAAGGTGGAGATCGCCGGCCCTGGCTTCGTCAACTTCTTCGCCGCCACCGACGCCGCCGCCCAGGTGGTGCGCCAGGTGCTCGAGGCCGGGGATGCCTATGGCCGCAACCTCAGCGGCCAGGGCCGGAAGGTGCAGGTGGAGTTCGTCTCCGCCAACCCCACCGGACCACTGCACGTCGGCCACGGCCGCGGCGCGGCGATCGGCGACAGCATCTGCCGCCTGCTCGAGGCCACCGGCCATGAGGTGACCCGCGAGTTCTACTACAACGACGCCGGCGCCCAGATCAGCAACCTGGCGCGCTCGGTGCAGGCGCGGGTCAAGGGCATCGACCCCGGCGACCCGGGCTGGCCGGAAGACGGCTACCGCGGCGGCTACATCATCGACGTGGCCAACGCCTACCTGGCCGGGGAGACGGTGCATGCCGACGACCGACACGTCACGGCGGCAGGCGACCCGGACGACCTCGAGGCCATCCGCGACTTCGCCGTGGCCTACCTGCGCCGCGAGCAGGACCTCGACCTCAAGGCCTTCGGCGTGACGTTCGACGTCTACTTCCTGGAGTCCTCGCTCTACGAGCAGGGCAAGGTCGAGGCCACCGTGGCGCGGCTGATCGAGAAGGGCCATACCTACGAGCAGGACGGCGCCCTGTGGCTGCGCACCACCGACTTCGGCGACGACAAGGACCGGGTGATGCGCAAGTCCGACGGCCACTACACCTACTTCCTGCCCGACGTCGCCTACCACCTGGACAAGTGGCAGCGCGGCTTCGAGACGGTGATCAACGAGCAGGGGGCCGACCACCACTCCACCGTGACCCGGGTGCGCGCCGGACTGCAGGCCCTGGAGGCCGGCATCCCCCGGGGCTGGCCCGACTACGTGCTGCACCAGATGGTGATGGTCACCCGCTCCGGGGTCGAGGTGAAGCTCTCCAAGCGCGCCGGGAGCTACGTCACGGTGCGCGACCTGATCGACGAGGTGGGCCGCGATGCCACCCGCTTCTTCCTGGCCGCGCGCCGGGCGGATTCCCAGCTCACCTTCGACATCGACCTGGCGCGCTCCCAGTCCAACGACAACCCGGTCTACTACGTGCAGTACGCCCACGCTCGGGTGTGCAGCATGCTGCGCAAGGCCGAGGCCGAGGAGAAGCCCTTCGACCACGCCCTTGCCGTGCAGAGCCTGGCCCTGCTGGAGGCCGACCAGGAGAAGGCGCTGCTCAACCGCCTGGCCCGTTACCCCGAGGTGGTCCAGCATGCCGCCGCCGCCCACGAGCCCCAGCAGATCGCCCAGTACCTGCTCGACCTCGCCGCCGACTTCCACACCTGCTACAACGCGGTGAAGGTGATGGTCGACGATGACGCCCGGCGCAACGCCCGGCTGGCGCTGGGGCTGGCCACGCGCCAGGTGCTGCGCAACGGCCTCGACCTGATGGGTGTCGGCGCGCCCGAGGAGATGTAATCCATGGCCACCCGCAAGCAGCCAGCGAAGAAGCGCGGCGCCACCAGCACCCCGCGGCGACGCGCCGCGCCACCCCCGCGCCGCGGCATCCCGGGCTGGCTGTGGGGGCTGGTCGGCCTGGTGGCAGGCTTCCTGCTGGCCCAGCACCAGCAGGGTATCGCCCCCTGGCAGGAGGGCAGCGACTCGCCGCTGGCCACGGTGCTGACCAGGCCCGCGCCCCCCCAGGAGCCCGGGGAGGGCGAGTCGGCCGCCGCCCCCGAGGCGCCGCCGATGCCGACCTTCGAGTTCTACACCCTGCTGCCGGAATCCGAGGTGATCGCCCCGGGCGGCAAGGTGCCGGCCTCCACGGCCACCCCGCCGGAGCGCCCCGAGACGCCGGCGGCGACGAGCGACGACGACCCCATCGCCCAGGTGATCGCCGCCAACCTGGAGTCCGACGCCTCGGCGCAGGACGACCGTCCGTCCCCCCAGGCGACGGACGAGCCGCCGGCCGATGGCCGCTTCATGCTGCAGGCCGCCTCCTTCCGCGAGGCGGGCGATGCCAGCAGGCTGGCGGGCCGGCTGCGCGACTTCGGCCTGCTCGCCAAGATCAGCGAGGTGAAGGCCGGCGGCGGCGACACCTGGCACCGGGTCCAGGTCGGCCCCTACAGCGACCGGCGCGAGCTCACCCGCGCCCAGGACCTGATGGTCACCCAGGGCATCGAGCCGCTGCTGATCCAGCTGCAGAACTGACCCGCCCGGCCGGCGAGGGAGGCGCGACCAAGGTTGAATTCCTCGCCCCCCGCCCGCACTTCACTTGCTGAGTTCATCCACGGCGCCCGGCCCTGCCCGCGGCGCCGCCAGTCATCGGGAGCCCCGTGCTTCCCCAAGGAGTCCCCTCCATGACCACGATCGTTTCCGTGCGCCGCGGTGACCAGGTGGCGCTGGCCGGCGACGGCCAGGTCTCGCTGGGCAACACCGTGATGAAGGGCAACGCCAGCAAGGTGCGCCGCCTCTACCACGGGCAGGTCCTGGCCGGCTTCGCCGGCGGCACCGCCGATGCCTTCACCCTCTTCGAACGCTTCGAGGCGCAGCTGGAGAAGTACCAGGGCAACCTGGTCAAGGCCGCCGTGGAACTGGCCAAGGACTGGCGCACCGACCGCGCCCTGCGCCGCCTCGAGGCGCTGCTCGCCGTGGCCAACAAGGACGCCTCGCTGATCATCACCGGCAACGGCGACGTGGTGGAACCCGAACGCGGCATCATCGCCATCGGCTCCGGCGGCAACTACGCCCTGGCCGCGGCCCGAGCCCTGCTCGAGAATACCGACCTCGGTGCCCGCGAGATCACCGAGAAATCACTGTCCATCGCCGGTGACATCTGCGTGTTCACCAACCACAACGTCACCCTGGAAGAGCTCTGACCATGACCCGGATGACCCCCCGCGAGATCGTCCACGCCCTGGACCAGTACATCGTCGGCCAGCAGGACGCCAAGCGCGCCGTGGCCATTGCCCTGCGCAACCGCTGGCGTCGCATGCAGCTCGACGGCGAGCTGCGCCAGGAGGTGACGCCCAAGAACATCCTGATGATCGGCCCCACCGGCGTGGGCAAGACCGAGATCGCGCGCCGCCTGGCCAAGCTGGCCGGCGCCCCCTTCATCAAGGTCGAGGCCACCAAGTTCACCGAGGTGGGCTATGTGGGCCGCGACGTCGAGTCGATCATCCGCGACCTGACCGAGGCCGCCATCAAGCTGGTGCGCGAGCAGGCCAAGGCCGAGGTGGGCCACCGCGCGGAGGACGCCGCCGAGGAGCGCATCCTCGACGCCCTGCTGCCGCCGCCCCGCGGCCAGGAGGACGAGCCCCGCCAGGACAGCTCGACCCGCCAGATCTTCCGCAAGAAGCTGCGCGAGGGACAGCTCGACGACAAGGAGATCGACATCGAGGTCACGCCCCAGGGCTCCGGCGTCGACATCATGACCCCGCCGGGCATGGAGGAGATGACCAGCCAGCTGCAGAATCTCTTCGCCGGCATGGGCAAGCAGAAGAGCGAGACCCGCCGGGTAGCGGTGAAGGACGCCTTCGGCCTGCTGCGCGACGAGGAGGCCGGCAAGCTGGTCAACGAGGACGACATCAAGAGCCGCGCCGTCGAGGCGGTGGAGCAGAACGGCATCGTCTTCCTCGACGAGATCGACAAGGTCTGCAAGGGCAGCGGCCAGTCCAGCGGCGGTGAGGTCTCCCGCGAGGGCGTCCAGCGCGACCTGCTGCCGCTGATCGAGGGCTCCACGGTCTCCACCAAGTACGGCATGGTGCGCACCGACCACATCCTGTTCATCGCCTCCGGTGCCTTCCACCTGTCGCGCCCGTCGGACCTGATCCCCGAGCTGCAGGGCCGGCTGCCGATCCGCGTCGAGCTCAACGCCCTGACGCCGGAGGACTTCAAGCGCATTCTCACCGAGCCTTCCGCCGCGCTGACCAAGCAGTACCAGGCGCTGCTGGCCACCGAGGGGCTCGAGGTCGCCTTCACCGAGGATGGCATCGCGCGCATCGCCGAGATCGCCTGGAAGGTCAACGAGGGCACCGAGAACATTGGCGCCCGGCGCCTGCATACCGTGATGGAGCGCCTGCTCGAGGAGGCCTCCTACCTGGGCGGCGACTTCGGCAGCCCGCTGTCGATCGATGCCGCCTACGTCGACTCCCAGCTCGGCGAGCTGGCGATGGACGAGGACCTGTCGCGGTATATTCTCTAAGCCACGGGCTTCGCACCTCGCGCCGCGCGAAGCTCGAGGTGCGAAACAAGCCAGGAGGTACCATGACCGCCCCGATTCCCACCAAGGTGCACTACCACAAGAAGGACCGTGAGCTCGAGCTCATCTACGAGGGCGGCGAAAGCTACCGGCTGCCGGTGGAGTACCTGCGGGTCTTCTCGCCCTCTGCCGAGGTGCGCGGCCATGGCCCCGATACCGCTACCCTGCAGGTGGGCAAGAAGCACGTGGGCCTGAAGGACATCACCCAGACCGGTCGCTACGCCCTCAAGCTGCACTTCGACGACGGCCACGACAGCGGACTCTTCAGCTGGGACTACCTCTACGACCTGATCCGGCGGCGCGAGGCCAACTGGGCCGACTACCTGCGGCGCCTGGAAGAGTCCGGCGCCTCCCGGGAGCCCCTTGGCATCGAAATCAAACAGCTCTGAAAGCAAAACCAGCCTGCCCCTCGGCTGATCCGGCGACAGGCCCCGGAGCGCCGGACCGTCGAGGGGGCGCTGTGACCTCCTCCCTGGGCGCTACCGATGCCCAGCTTCGCTCTCGCATCCCGCTCCGCTTGCAGGACCGGTGCTGGCCATCCATGGCCAGCCCGTTCGAAGCGGTGCTTCTCACCCATGGCATAGGACCCTCTCTACGACCTGTCCCCGGCGCCTTCGGTAGTCAGTTCATGTGATTCCCTGCGTCAAGACAATCGCCGCCGGGGAAGGCTACAATGGCGCCCATCGCGAGGCCGCCAGGCCTCCCCCCATTGCAGCGATTCGGGAGCCCCACGGCATGAGCGCCAGTGACAAGCACACCACCCACTTCGGCTACCAGGAAGTCCCGGTCGAGGATAAGGCCTCGCGCGTGGCCCATGTCTTCCACTCGGTGGCGGCCCGCTACGATGTCATGAACGACCTGATGTCGATGGGCATCCACCGGCTGTGGAAGCGCCTCACCATCGAGCGCTCCGGCGTGCGCCCGGGCCACAGCGTGCTCGACATCGCCGGCGGCACCGGCGACCTGACGCGGAAGTTCTCGCGCATGGTAGGCCCCCGCGGACGGGTGGTGCTGGCCGACATCAACGCCTCCATGCTGCGGGTGGGCCGGGACAAGCTGCTCGACAGCGGCGTCGGCGGCAACGTCGAGTACGTCCAGGCCAACGCCGAATGCCTGCCCTTCCCCGACAACACCTTCGATTGCATCACCATCGCCTTCGGGCTGCGCAACGTCACCGACAAGGACGCCGCGCTGCGCTCCATGACCCGGGTGCTCAAGCCCGGCGGCCGGCTGCTGGTGCTGGAGTTCTCCAAGCCGGGCAACCCGCTGTTCTCCAGGGCCTACGACGAGTACTCCTTCCGCCTGCTGCCGAAGATCGGCGAACTGGTGGCGAGCGACGCCGACAGCTACCGCTACCTGGCCGAGTCGATCCGCATGCACCCCGACCAGGAGACCCTCAAGGCGATGATGGAGGCCGCCGGGCTGGAGCGGGTCGAGTATACCAACCTGACCGGGGGCATCGTCGCCCTGCACCGCGGCATCAAGCTGTGAGGGCATGATGGCGCTGTCTCCCACCCTGCTGCTGGCCGGCCTGGAACGCACCCTGAACGCCCTGCTCGCCCGTGACCCGGCGGCCCCGTCGCGCCTGGCCCGGCTGGCCGGTCACCGCATCCTGCTTCGCCTGGAGCGCCCCGCCCTGGCGCTGGCCATCCACTTCCACCCGGCCGGCCTGGACCTGCTGCGCCCCGACGACACCGCCGAGGAGGGCTTCGACGCCGTGGTCGAGCTGGATGCCGAGACCCTCGGCGAGCTGCTGGGCGGGGCCTCGGTCGAGCGCCTGATGTTCCAGGGCAAGCTCGCCGTGCGGGGGCGCACCCACCTGCTGGAAGCGACCCGCGACCTGCTGCTCGACCTCGACCTGGACTGGGAGGCGGAACTCGCCCGCTGGCTCGGCGACATCCCGGCCCATAGCCTGGCGGAGGGGCTGCGCAGCCTCTCCCGCTGGGGCCTGCGCACCCGCCAGGAGTTCTGCGCCGACGTGGGCGAGTATGTCTTCGAGGAGGCCCGGCTGCTGCCGGGGCGTCACCAGCTCGAGGCGCTGCGCGACCACCTGACCGAGATGGAGATCGCCACCGACCGCCTCGAGGCGCGCCTGGCCCGGCTGCGACGCCGCCTGGCCGAGCCGGAGACGGCCCCATGATCCTGCGGCTCACGCGCATCTTCTGGGTGATCACCCGCTACCGGCTCGACACCCTCCTGCCGCTGGAGCGGATGCCCTGGTGGCTGCGCGGCCTGTTCACGCTCTCCCCGCTGCGCCTAGTGCCGATCGGCGAGCGCTCCCGGGGCGAGCGTCTGCGCCTGGCGCTGGAGTCGCTGGGGCCGATCTTCGTCAAGTTCGGCCAGATGCTCTCGACCCGCCGCGACCTGCTGCCCGAGGACATCGCCGACGAGCTGCAGCGGCTCCAGGACCAGGTGCCGCCCTTCCCCGGCCACCAGGCCATGGCCCTGGTCGAGGAGGAGCTGGCGATGTCGCTGGAGGACGCCTTCGCCGGCTTCGAGCCCGAGCCCCTGGCCTCGGCCTCCGTCGCCCAGGTGCATGCCGCCCGGCTGCACGGGGGCGAGGCCGTGGTGGTCAAGATCATCCGCCCGGGGATCGAGCGCGTGATGCGCCAGGACATGGCGCTGATGTATCGCTTCGCCAGCGTGCTGGCGCGGATTCCCGAGGCCCGCCGGCTGCGCCCGGTGGAGGTGGTCCGCGACTACGAGGCCACGCTGTTCGACGAGCTCGACCTGACCAAGGAGGCCGCCAATACCTCCCAGCTCAAGCGCAACTTCAAGGGCTCGCCGCTGCTCTACGTGCCGGCCATCCACTGGGGGCTGACCCACCGCCGGGTGATGGTGCAGGAGCGCATCTACGGGGTGCCGGTGGCCGACACCGCGGCGCTGCTCGCCCAGGGCACCGACCTCAAGAAGCTCGCCGAGCGTGGCGTGGAGATCTTCTTCACCCAGGTGTTCCGCGACAACTTCTTCCATGCCGACATGCACCCGGGCAACATCTTCGTCTCCTTCGAGCATCCCCAGGACCCGCAGTATATCGCCATCGACTGCGGCATCGTCGGCAGCCTGACCCGCGAGGACCAGGACTACCTGGCGCGCAACCTGCTGGCCTTCTTCCATCAGGACTACTACGAGGTGGCCGCGCTGCACATCGAGTCGGGCTGGGTGGGCGAGGAGACCCGGGCCAACGAGTTCGCCGCGGCGATCCGCACCGTCTGCGAGCCGATCCTCGAGAAGCCGCTCAAGGACATCTCGTTCGGCCAGGTGCTGCTGGGCCTGTTCCAGACCGCGCGGCGCTTCAACATGGAGGTCCAGCCGCAGCTGGTGCTGCTGCAGAAGACGCTGCTCAACATCGAGGGGCTGGGCCGCCAGCTCTACCCCGACCTGGACCTGTGGAGCACGGCCAAGCCCTACCTGGAGCGCTGGATGAAGGAGCGCGCCGGTGCCAGCGGCCTCTGGGAGTCGCTCAAGCGGCAGGCCCCGGAGCTCTCTCGCCAGCTTCCCGAGCTGCCGGTGCTCGCCCACCAGGCACTCAGTCGTGCCGAGCTGGAACACCGCCAGCGGCGCCGCCAGGTCGATGCCATGGGCGGGATCTCCCGAGCGCTGAGCCAGCGGGGCAGGAGCCAGCGACGGATTCGCCTGGGCCTGCTGCTGCTGGCCGCCGCGCTCGCCTGGCAGCCGCTCAGCGAGTGGGCCGCGGGCCAGCCCTGGCCGGCCCTGGCCGCCGCCGCCCTCGGCGTGCTGCTGCTGGCCTGGCACTGAGGGCCGCCCCGTCCTTCCACCCACTGCAACGGAACCTTCACCCATGAGCGATATTCTCGACCGTCTTCACGTTGTGCTCGAAGAACGCCGCCGCGCGGAGCCACGGGATTCCTATGTGGCGGCCTTGCATCACAAGGGACTGAACAAGATACTCGAGAAGGTCGGCGAGGAAGCCACCGAGACCCTGCTGGCCGCCAAGGATGCCGAGCATGGCGACGAGTCGGCACGCCAAGCGTTGATCGCCGAAACGGCCGACCTGTGGTTTCATAGCCTGGTAATGCTCTCGCACCTGGGCCTCGACCACCGCCTGGTCCTGGATGAGCTGGCCCGCCGCTTCGGCGTCTCCGGACACGACGAGAAGGCCGCACGGCAACCCTAGCGTCAACTGGCCCTTCCGGGACCTCCCGGAGCCCCAACCTGAGGAAGCAATTATGTTAGGTGGTATCAGTATCTGGCAGCTGCTGATCGTTCTCGGCATCATCATCCTGATCTTCGGCACCAAGAAGCTGCGCAACGTCGGCGGCGACCTGGGCGGCGCCGTGAAGGGCTTCAAGAAGGCCATGCACGAGGACGAGAAGGAGAAGGACGAGGGCGAGAAGGCGGACGACCCCCAGGCCCGCGTCAGCCATGACGAGGAGGTCAACACCTACGACGTCAAGGCCGAGCAGAAGGCCCACGACCAGGAAGAGCGCCAGGAAGAGCGCAAGTAACCCGCCATGTTCGATATGGGCTTTCTCGAACTGATGCTCATCGGCGTGGTGGGCCTGCTGGTGCTGGGCCCCGAGCGCCTGCCCAAGGCCGCCCGTACCCTGGGACTGTGGATCGGCAAGATCAAGCGCACCGTCTCGGGCATGCAGCGCGAGATCAGTGCCCAGCTCGAGGCGGAGGAGCTGCGCCAGAAGCTCAACGAGCAGCAGAAGAAGCTCGACGAGGGCGTCCAGCAGGTCAAGCGCGGCGTGGAGAGCATCGCCGAGGAGGAGAGCGACAAGCGCCCACCGGCCTCGCGTGCCGACGACGCCGGCGAGGCCCCGCCGGCCGCCCCGCCCGAGAAGCGCCTCGACGACGCCCTCGCCAGGGCCCGCACGGGCAGCGAGGCCGATGATTCCCAGCGCCCCGCCGATGCCTCTACCGCCGACAAGGATTCTGCCCCCCGATGAGCAAGACCGGTGACCCCCAGGAGCAGAACCAGGCCCCGCTGATCGAGCACCTGATCGAGCTTCGCTCGCGGCTGATGCGTGCGGTGATCGCGATCCTGGTGATCTTCCTGGGCCTCTATGCCTTCGCCAACGACATCTACTCCTTCGTCGCCCAGCCGCTGATGGCGCTGCTGCCCGAAGGCTCGCAGATGATCGCCACCGAGGTGGCCTCGCCCTTCCTCGCGCCCTTCAAGCTGACCCTGGTGGTGGCGGTGTTCGCCGCCATCCCCTATGTGCTGCACCAGGCCTGGGCCTTCGTGGCCCCGGGGCTCTACGACAACGAGAAGGCGCTGGCGCTGCCGATCCTGGCCTCCAGCGTGGCGCTGTTCTATGGCGGCGCCGCCTTCGCCTACTACGTGGTCTTCCCGCTGCTGTTCCAGTTCTTCACCCAGACCGGGCCGGAGAACGTCGCGGTGATGACCGACATCAACCAGTACCTGAACTTCGTCCTCAAGCTGTTCTTCGCCTTCGGGGTCGCCTTCGAGATCCCCATCGCCACCTTCCTGCTGATCCTCTCGGGCGCCACCACGGTGGAGAGCCTGTCGAAGAAGCGCCCCTACGTGGTGCTGGGCTGCTTCGTCATCGGCATGCTGCTCACCCCGCCGGACGTGGTCTCCCAGAGCCTGCTGGCGGTGCCGATGTACCTGCTCTACGAGGTCGGCCTGCTGTTCGGCCGGCTGGTCCGCCGCAAGCGGGAGAAGGACGAGGAGGACGCGGAGTAATAGCGCCGGCCAAGCAGCCAAGCAGCCAAGCAGCCAAGCGGCCAAGCAGCCAAGCAGCCAAGCAGCCAAGCGGCCAAGCGGCCAAGCGGCCAAGCGGCCAAGCGGCCAAGCGGCCAAGCGGCCAAGCGGCCAAGCGG
>NZ_JAWSUJ010000123.1:0-10519 GCF_033549285.1 Halomonas sp. | reverse complement strand
GAGCCGACACGGTAGGTGGATGGTGGCAGCGCTGCCACCTCGGGGGTGGGTCAGAAGCGTTGGCCGGTACTGGGTCAATTTACTTGGCCATTAACAGGGCACCGCTCAAGAGCCTGAACATGGTTAACATTGCCGCTGCCACTGGTCAGTTCGTAAGGATAGTTAGACACAGCCTTTTGTCGGACTCGGTGAATTCGACCAGCCCACCGGTTGAGCGCAGGCCTGCATGGGTAATAAGCGGGCAGGTCCCTAATTTGGAGGCATGGGGTGTGGTGATGGTTTACCCTGATACAGATGTTTCCCCCGACCTTCCCTGTCACATGCCCCTCTTCCCCATACGCAGCGCTGACTTGGCTGACAGAAGTAGAGGACGCGGGACGCGCCACGGGAAATAGTCGTGGGACGGTAGTCCTAGACCGGCGATTGGCACGAGGCGAGATCGGCCGGGAGGAGTACCAGCGGGTAAAGAAGGGTCTCGAATGACGGTACAGGACTCCATGTTTCCTGCCACTGCCATGCCGGACAAGGACTGGTGGCATTCTCTATGGCCTGACCCCGACAGGGTCATCAAGGCTTTGCGCATCGAGCCGGGTATGAAGGTCGTCGACCTGGGCTGTGGCGATGGTTATTTCACCGCCGCAATCGCCCGCCAGGTGGGCGCGGGGCGCGTCATCGGTCTCGGCCTCGACCCAGTCATGCTTGAGCAGGCGCAAGCTGCCTGCGAAGGGATGTCGAACTGTAGCTGGCTACTGGGGGACGCCATGGCACTCAGCCGTCTTCTGGATCCATCAGTGGACTATGTGCTGATCGCCAACACCTTTCACGGTGTACCGGATAAGACAGCCCTGGCCCGTGAAATCGCTGAGACCCTGAAGCCGAACGGGCGTTTTGCTATCGTCAATTGGCATCCCCTGCCACGGGAACAGACTACTGTTCTCGGGGAGCCGCGAGGCCCCAAGACCGCAATGCGCATGTCGGCGGAACAAAGCCGAACGGTGGTCGAGCCTGCCAGCTTCAGACTGGGGGCGCTGGTCAAGGTTCCTCCCTACCACTACGGGGCGTGATCATCAGGGACCTTACACTTAGACAAGTATCCCCCGTTTTCTACCGCTAGCCGTCCAAGTCCGTTTCCTGTTTAGCTTCGATATCCCATTTTTCGAGTATCGGCCGAAATCGCCTTAACATGCTCGCATCGAAGTATTGCATTTCCGTTAGCAGATCAGCTCTCGCATCGCGAGTGTATATCTCATTCCCATGGGCTTGCATCAGAATGCCAAAAAGGTGCCAGCAAGCCTCGCCACCAAACTCGAACCGAAGGTGCGACAGTGAACCTCCAGTCCCTCGCTTCTTATACATCTCCTCGTGAAGCTGGGAAAGTACGTCCGTGATGGCCGCGACTAGTGTTTCCTCGTTGACGTTGTAGCGTCGGGCCAACGACTCTCGAGATATCAATGCCATAATTTTAGCTATCTCCTAAAAGACTAACGCCACAGGTAATGGATGGAAAAGAAGCGTGGTGCAGTTTCTGTCCGGTTGACCACATTGTTAAATAATCTCTGGCGGTTCGGATCCACAAGCTTTCAAAAAGTCTCTTAACCTCTCATTTGAAAGCAGGCTTCTGGAGAAGGCTTCTAACTTCTTACGTTTTGAGGCTGCTGCCCATCTCTCATCCTTTGCCGCCGATTTATAAAATAATTCCCATGCTTTCTGATACGCGTAGTCATCAAATCTAATGTTTTGGATCTCGATAAGATCTGGCCGGGAAGGATAATTAAGGAGCCTGTAGCACCCAGGAGCTAATCGCTCGAAAATCTCGTGCTTCGCCTTCTTCTCGGCATCCCCAGAGTTGCGACAATAGTTATTAATTGTACGTGTAACAGTAGATTCAGCCTCTGCGCCGATATCTCGATCTGTCCTCATGAGCGCAGCGACAATTGAGTCGATCTCACCCTCTCCATTTGGTCTTTTAAGCAAGACATCGACAATGTCTTCCAGCCAACTACTCGAAAGTGGCAGTTTCTCTATTAACTTTTCGCCTTCCATGTTGCCCCTCTAAGATAGAGAATTCATCCTGTATAATGCGGAGCGCGCCGGCGCACTTTGTTGCGTGCGAGTATTGCGAACTGTAAAAATTATAGATGTCGGCATTCACTCGGCACAAAGCAGTAGGCAATGATTTCTGGCTGATCCTCAGGGTCATCCAAGTACACAACCCCCCCCCTCTTGCCTGACACTCGATGTTTTCATACTTTTGAATCTTGCTGCCAAAACTATTCCTATCATTTCCTTGCCTCTTTTCCCGCAAGTGTACCCGAGAGGAGTGGCCGAGTGCCTCGAAAAAGAGCTGGAGTAAAGCTCACTTTTCGAATGTAACTCTTGATCCGTAATCGCTTCTGCAAAACTTTCTCAGGAGCCATGAAACAGCACGTTTGGATCATTCTCTATATGGCTGGGAAAAATACGATTACCCAGCTTTTCTCTTGCTTTTCAAAATTTATCTTCTCCATTAAAACAAGCTCCATTTGGTGGGCTGAATGAGCAAATTGCAAGCTATTAGGCCGCCCGCTCGATATTGCACTCGAACGCGCCTGCGCGCTCGACCGCCTCTTATCCTATTGATATCTCGACTCATTAAGCATAGCTCGGCACTATAACACCTATCATCATGCCGGCTGCATAACACCGATAAACATGCTTGCTGTCTTTCCGGCATGTCTGCTTAGGGTCGACAGCGGCCTAACAGAGCCCGTCGGCATAGGCTAAAACTAAATTACCGGCTAACAGCGGGCATACTACAATGTCTAGTATGGAAAAATCTCATTTTACATTACCAAGCTGTGGTGAAATTACGGACAGGTGCTGCAAGTAGTCCCCTTTATGCAAACTTGAAGCCTCACAATCTTTTCCATCGATATTTCCAGCTTCGAGCAGCTCGTTGAAATTATTTTTTACACACTTTATTTGCACGAGAGAATTGTTAAGCATTTCTGCTATCTCAAAATTATATTCTGCATGCCATATATTATTTACGCCTTGAAACGAGGGATTTGATCTAGCACTTTTAACCATGCAGTCATTGCGGTACGATTCAAAAAAATCAAGCGCGGATTCGACCCTATCGTCATTTTTGATAAACTTATCAATCTTGTGTATATTTTCACCTCCATGGATAAATAAATACGCGTACACAGACTCTGAAAGTGGTTGGTTATTATCCCACAGCACGTGCTTATAAACTTCCTTCACCAAACTCTCCATGTTATGTATTTTTTCTGACAAGAATAAATCTTTAGCTATTCCCTCTTTGTGAAGCCACCATGTGCTTAGCAAGTAAATAAAAGATAATTTTGAATAACATTCCAGCATTTCTGAAATTCTAGATATCTCAACACTTGCGGAACTACCAGTGTTAACACCTTCTAGGCACCTCTTTAACCTCGTATCAAAAATTGTCAAGGCTTCCATGGATTTTGAGTTAAGCTCATCCAAGCGCTTCTCATGAGATATATAATACTTCAAATGACTCAGCACTATTTGATACCTCTCATTTAGATCCTCAAATAGCTCTGAATTTTTAAGCTCTAGCATAGCCGATAGTATTGGTTCCAAGTCGGCTTGATATATTATATTTTTATGGACTTGAAAAATAGTGGGTGGAACCGGTGATTCAGTAGCATCGTTGTTTTTCAAGTGCTTTACAACATGACCTGTCCTATGCCTCACTATGGAAACGTCTTCTAGCTTGAACTCTCCTTCTTCGATACCTCTTCTGATATCACTATCTGTAATTAAATCATATTTCCCCATGATTCCTTACCTTTATGGTTAATATAAAATAAAAATTAAGTAACCTTATATCTCGTATTTCCTTGAACAAGCCAAATGTATCGTTCATGACGCCCACTTTTGGTCGATTACATTCGACCCGGAGTCTTTCAGTACTATAACTAGCCGCCCCCCTGCACTACCTTACACTTGGGATACCCAGAACATCCCCAAAACTGATTTCCAGCATTTTTACCCCTTTTCGATGTCCGCAATACCATGCTGCTTCCGCACTTGGGGCATTTCCGCTGAGCATTAGGATAAGACCGAGTTTTAAGCTGTGCAACGTGTTCTCGGTGTGTCTCACGTGTCGGGGCAAGCCTTCCAGACTGGATTTTCGTGAAGGCCTCCTGAACCTCCGCATCAGATAGAACGACTTCCTGAAACGATTTGATGTATGTCACGTAACCGCCACCACTAGTGACATTCTTCGGCATCCTAGTCTTTACTTTCGCACTGCCAGTGAACACCACAACCGAATGAATGACTTCCGCAGGAACATCGAGGGAGTTCTCTAAAGCTTTTACATGCTTGTAGTTCTGGCGTAACGGATTTTGGAACCTGAATGACTTCCGATATATCTTTTGGGTCCATTGTGCCTGATGTTCGTCACCAAATATCCAACCCTTCATGTTCTTTGTTTCCACAACGAAGATCCCGAATCGAGACACAAAGATGTGATCTATCTGAGTTGAGCCGTCCGGCGTAGGGAGGGTGACATTGTGGATCGGTCGGTATGTCTCCGCTGGCAACCGAAACCTGGCAGCCGCTTTAACTAAAGCCTCTCCGAAAAGGCCCTTGAACCATGGTGACTTGATCAGGCCAATCAGGAAGGCTACGGGAATGACCCACCACAACGGCCTTAACACTTCATAGATGAAAAAATAATAATCCAAGGCTTTATCTCAGTGGAAATTTTTTTGGCACAGGCATCCTGTCGAATATGCCTGTAGTTATGAGCGCCCTATCCTTACTGCTCCTGGCTCTTTAACGCTCGATACCGCGCACATGCCTCCTCGCGGGCCTCAGCGCTTGCCGAATGCTGAAGAACCAATCTGTTGCATTCCCTTTTCGCCAACTCGAGCGGCGAAGCTTGGCTGGCAGGGGTAACAAAGGCAATCGTAGGACTGAAGGAGCTGGATGCTGTACAGTACATATTCTTCGTCTTGTCGTACTTCAATCCGCTTCCCTGATTCTCTCGAAGATACCGACATGCATCAGCAAAGAATTTCTTTGCTGCCAAGGTGCACTTGGAGAACTCTGCCATTCTATCTCTTTTATCTACACAGACAGATTCGTCCCGTATGCGCCACAACTGGTGCTGGAACGAAATAAGTTGCTCGTTGTGATCAACAGTGACAGTTTTGACCTCTGTCCCCAATGATTCTTGCATATGATTGCTCACAGCACCTGAGGTGCTATCGAGTACCGCTGCGAACAGGGCTGAGATTGGGTCCATATGCTCCTCGGTCAGGAGAACTAGTGGTGATTAGGTGGATTGCTCTGGCATTAGATTAATTCCCATACGGAACAGGATTAATATTTTTTGTGCTACTACTGGACATAGTACATCCATCAGGGCCGGCTAACGTTTACATCCAGTTAACAGTTAACCTTTTACGTCATTCGATATAACTTTGCCAGCATGCCCAACTAAGTAATCGTGGCGAAGCAACAATCTCTTAGCAGCCGTGATACTGAATTTATTAGTCTCACTTCGGCAACTCAGCTTTGTAAAGTGGTGTTTTATTATCGAAAGCTTCGGCAACTCGGAGAAGTCTGTCATACGTGTGGACGCGAATATCGTTCGTATGTTCGTAAGATGATTTCAAGTATTGCATGTGGCTGTTCAATTCAGAACTACGTCCTACAACGATGTGATAGTTATACCAGATGCAAGTTTTGGGATTTCGCAAAAGATCCCCCGCCATGCTTGAAGGCTCTGAACTCATGTTGTATTCAGGTTGAAATACATCCGAAGTCATGGCAGTATCTGCCAAGCAGTTTTTGAAGGTTTGCTCTTCAGTTTTGATAAACCTCTTCCAATCTTCGATCTGGTAGACGGCCCCCAGAAAACGCTTTTCTGGCCTCTCATCCGAATCTCGGAACAGCTTGGATCCTACTGGTTCAAGTTCAATTAGGTGGACATCCCATGCACCTGAATATGACTGCATAACCACGAAATCTGCACGAAACTTATCTCGTAACCGGAATTCTGGAAGAACGTAATCCGAATGCCCCCCGACATTGCAAAACATTCCCCAGATCAACCAAGGATGCTCTTTTAGGAAACGATGTACTTCACGTTCGCCATTAGTCTGATCGAGCAACTTTTCCAACTCATATCTTAAAGTCATCTAACCCCACCCATATCTTATAATGTAATAATAGCCTTGAGCAACCGTTTGAAACCCAAGGTGCGGCTTCCAAATGGTCGGACTCAGATCTGATATTAGATTCACTCATTCTCTGTCAATCAACACACTAATGCGCGTAATCATGGATCTTCAGTGTTTGGCCGGTGCGAGCCTTCTCGCGAAGATCCTTTGGCTCAAGCCCACTGGTTTGCATGAAGTGAACAAGGAACTCTACCCAGGCATCCTGATAGACATAATCATTATGCGGCTCATCGTATATGCAATACTGTGTGTTGGTCTCGAAAGGGTCTTCTGCTCCTTTTGTTGGACGGACATCGAAAATTTTGTAGAGTGCAGTGTGAAGGGGTTGTGTTATTGACTTCCCTTGGAGACGCTCATTCACGCGCCTAACGACCTCTTTCGGCTTGATTCGGCCCACGTTGGCGGCCTCGACTCGTACCGTCTTATCTTTGATGATAACTGTCAGTTGCTCGTATGCCTCTTTGTCTTCAGCACTAAGCGTATCCCAACGCACAAACTCAACCGCCGCATCTGCCCGGTTAGTGTTCGATATCTTCGGTATTTGTATTAACTTTACGCTGTACTGTAGGGAGTTGAAGGTATCTTCGTCGAGAGTGTTCCTGTATTTTTCAACGAATGATACGAGATCTGAAAGGTCCTTCGACAGAGCTGAACGGCTTGCCGCTTCCTGTTGCTTCGTTCTTATCTGTGAGAACTGAAGACTGTAAACTAGCGACTCGTTTATTGAATATTCCTCTCCAAACAAGGCGATTAGCAGGGACTCATAATTGAACAACAGCGACTGACACTCGCCAAAAATCAGGGTATCAACCTCTCGCTTCTCTATGTGGCGGTGCGCTATTTTATTCCTTAGCTTAATAAAGAAGTTGAGATTACTTTCCACTGCCTTGTCTAATTCGTCGTACTTCTTGATGCAAGTCGATAGTTCCCAGGCCTTTCGCTCACCATCGACTAATTCATAGCGTCCGTTTTTCCTCTTATAGTAATAACGGTCACCAATCGTGGCGTTGAAATAGGCGTGGAAGAGCCGCGTCCATGCCATAACCATCAAGTTTATGAAACCTTCACTTCGGAAGGTCGTGCGTGGTTTGTTATAGACTTCGACTGCAAGAAGCGCGGAATCAATTGACGCGTCCAAGATCGACTTTGTTTTCCCTTTCCTAAGCTTCACTAGTCCCCCAAAGGATCTGATAAGTATTAGATTTACACTCTGACATCGAATTACCGAAACCCTCTAACACTTTATTCTGTACGCAAAAACCTTCCTAACCCACCATAATATTTATAGACATCTCACAGTTCGGGAATGTAAATTCTACCATATAGAAAAATGCAAAATACAGATGTGCTAGCCTGTTTCTATCCTGTTTCTTTATCACCATTTCCGCTTTGGATCATCTTTTTCCTTGTACTCACATAAGCCAAATAGATCATCTCACTCCAGCGCATCGTATACATCCCGAGTGTTATGGTCTCCCTTTGGCCTGCACCACATTCAGTACCTCTGCTTCCCCAGCACTTGCTATGCTGACAACGTGACCAGCAAGGAGGCTCTTCACCATGATACGAGTCGAGACGCTCGCGAGGCGGGCCTGGCAGCTCAAGGAGCAGGGTTATGCCATCGACGCCATCGCCGCCGCGATGGGCAAGCCGACCAGTGCTATCGAGTTATGGATCAGCCGCTGGCCTGAGATCGTTCAGCAGGAAGCGCCCTGGCATGAGGGGCTTAGCGTTCGCACTGTGCACTGCCTCTGCGAGGCAGGCATCAACAGCCGAGAGGCCCTAATCGAGGCATTGGATAACGGCAGGGTCCAACGCGGTAAGCCGTCGGGCATCGGTGTGTCACGGCTGGTAGAACTCAGGCGTTGGCTGGAATACACGGGTACTGCGTCTTCCGAAGCACCGACCAGGGCCATGATAATCGACCTGTCACTCGAGGCCGAGGCAGCACTCAAGCATCTCAAGACAATGTCGGGGCAGACAGCCTCCCAGGTGATCACCACCCTGCTGGTCGAGGCCGATGAAATCAACAGGAGCGATTGACCCATGTGTGGACGCTTCGCGCTGTTCTCAGATCCTCCCCGCATCACCCGTCGCCTCGGTCTGCCCGAAGTAGAGGCGCAATGGCAGGCACGCTACAACATCCCTCCCGGCACCTGGATTTCTGCCGCCCGGCGTCGTGATGACGACTCCCCTCTAGTGCTGGATGAGGTGTGGTGGGGCTACAAGCCCCACTGGGCCAAGGAGAACGCCCCCGAGCCGATCAATGCCACTGTCGAGAAGGTGGCCACCTCTAACTACTTCAAGGGGGCGTTTGCTCACCATCGTTGCCTGGTGCCGGCCGATGGCTGGTTCGAGTGGGTCGCAGTTGATGGTCAGAAGCAACCTCACTTCCTGTGCCGCGCGGATCGCGAGCCAATTTGGTTCGCAGCCATCTGGGCCGAACGCGCAAACGGTGCACCCGGCTGCGCTATCCTGACCGAACCCGCTCGCGGCGTTGCCCAGCAGATCCACCCACGCATGCCGCTTGTCCTCGATGATGAGAGCCTGGAGCCCTGGCTCGATCCGGACATGACCGACCGTGAAACGCTGCGCCAGGTTATTCATCACCTGAGCGCCGAGTACATAACCCACTGGCCCGTTTCATCTCGAGTCAACAAACCCGCCGAGAACGATCCCAAGCTTATCGAGCCCATCACCTCGGGCTCCGATTGATCTTTGTCCATGTGCACACGACCATAGGCCGTTTCACGCATGGAGCACACTGGAAAAGGTCGATCGTCTGTTAGTTGCTTGGCTGGCCTTCCTTCCCCTGGCCACACAGGCCGATGTCCTGATCGGCAGCTGGAACATCAAGCACCTCGGCTGGGACAATGAAAAGGCCATGCCTCAAGTGGCTCATGTCGCAAACCACTTCGATCTGCTCGCGATCCAAGAGCTAATGGATACCTCTTGACCTTCCCCCATCAACTTGGCCCTCGCATCGTGTCGCCAGCACCAGGTTGGCCAGTCCGAACAGACTGAATAGCTGCGCCTGGTTCTTGGCCAGCCCCTTGTAGCGCACCTTCCGGTATCAAAAGAGGACGTTGATGACATGAAATCTGCACTCGGTCGTGGTGCGAATGTTGCTGCTGGCGATCGAGAAGCCAGAGCAGCATTTCATAGTGGCAGAATTTTGGCATGGGTCTTCGGTGCCGGAGTGGTTTTTTATGAAGATTGAAGTCCAGCAGCCGTTTCCGGATAAACTATCGTTTAAGCTTTGCGTCTACCTGCACAGGATCATTTATAAAGTTTATGTTG
Source organism: Halomonas sp. (assembly GCF_033549285.1). Lineage (GTDB taxonomy): Bacteria > Pseudomonadota > Gammaproteobacteria > Pseudomonadales > Halomonadaceae > Halomonas. Next base: position 995 of record NZ_JAWSUJ010000123.1, on the reverse strand, counting down.
TCTTCGAAAAATCCACACATGTTTGAAATAAATAAAATAAACTACTCGCCACAAATTTCTTCAAATTTTTCGTAAGCTTCTGCACCAGAGTATGTCGTTCTGGAATAATGGTAACTACTACCAACCTCATAAAGCTTGTATTTGTACTGATCACCTTTCATGCAAACGACATCACCCTGAAGAAAAATTACTTCTTCATTGTAACCCATATAACCAACATAGCCATAACCAGTTTTTTTGAAAACAGTGCCATCACGTAGCTCATATATGTCACCGGAATGATCTTTGTATTGAAATGTAGTCAACTCGGCAGCTCCTGATAAGCCACTGAACGACAACAAACACATACACACTGCTAATTTTTTCATCTCTTACCACCTCTCTCGTTTTAATGCTTTTCAATTATACGACAAGCTATTTCAGCCACATGCGCCGGGGGGGTTTTAAGTTGCACACTATTCCTTTTGAAATACCAAAATTAGCAATAGAGAAATACTATCAATAGAAAAAGCCTATCATGGCGAGTTTTTTAACCGTGATTTAGCTTTTAATAACAAGATGCCTTTCTTTTTCCAGCGCTTTTACTTGAAGAGTCATGCTTGAAACCATCTCCTGCCATATGACCAGGCACGCTACCGCGAGGGAATCCTGACGCGTGCTGACGCCTTCCCTGGCGTAGAAGCCCGATGTGTCGCCATTTCGTGACATGACAGCATCAGGCAGATACATACATTCACATTACAGCCTAATCAACCTTTCCTCGATTAGCGAACGGTGACCTTGAGGCGTGTCAGCGAAATGCGTTGTTGATGAGGGCGATGGTATGGGATCTGGGTATGGAGGGATGCGAGGATGGATGGCAAAGCCAGTGGCACACAAGGTTGGAGGGGCCGAGCTGGGCTTGCATAGGCCAGGGCGGCCTAGTCGGGTAGACCGGGCGATTGCTCGACCCGGCCCCCCTCAGATCCGGGCATGCGCAATTGACGCACCCGGCT
>NZ_JAWSUJ010000122.1:0-10645 GCF_033549285.1 Halomonas sp. | reverse complement strand
ACGATGAAACGGAATGGCCGGTCACGTTGGCCCGGAATGGTCGGTCACGATAGATCGGAACGGGCGGTCACGATGGCCCGGAATACGCACAGCTCGTGTTCTCCTCGATCTTCTTGCTCTTGGAGCGCTTTCAGCAGGCCCTGGGTATTGCGAAAATCCGTCTCATCACGTCGGCCCTTCAGTGAGTGCCGAATGCGCTTGAAGCTATTTTGATTTTTTTTTCAATGCCCGGCGCAAGGTGTCCGTGCTGAAGGTTTTTCCTGTTTCCTCCTGAAGCCGAGCCTGCAGGGTGCGTAGCTGATGGGGATGTTCCTCCACCAAGGCCTGCAACCGCTCGCGATCGCTGTCATCAAGAATCGGGTTGCGGCCACTACGGGGCTTATCGACGAGTTCTTCGAGACCGGAGGCTTCCCACTTCTGGAACCAGATCGTTAGGGTGTTTCTTCCAACCTCCAAAATGTCGCTGATCTGGGCGATGGTATAGCCTTGATCGCTCAAGAGGATCGCATGAGCGCGACGGCGCGAGGCGCGTTTCTGACCGTACTCATGGACATGTGCCAACGCCTGCCGGTCGGCTTCTGTCAGGGGAGAGATGAAGCGCCTTGCCATGCTGCCGTCCTAAGCTGAGATCCTGCTGGCATTGTGCCTGAAAATATCTGCCTAGGCACTTAGCAGTCAACAACGATCTACCGACGACGATGAGATTGATCTCGGACGCCTGTTTGGCATCCTGATTGATCACAAGTGGTGGATCGTCAGCATCACAGCGCTATTCGCAGTGGTCGGTGTAGTGTATGCATTGCTCTCTACCCCCATCTATCGTGCCAATGCCTTGGTGCAGGTCGAAGACAAGATGGGGATGGCTAACCCGCTTCAGGATGTTCGCGCCATGCTGGGTGAGCAATCCAGCACGGATACTCAGCTGGGCATCCTGCGCTCGCGGATGGTGTTGGGGCGGGCGGTGGATCAGGAGCGTCTTGACCTCGTCATCGAGCCGTCACGTTTTCCGGTCATCGGGGATTTCCTGGTACGTCTGGGCATTGAGCGTCCCGATTTTGCGGAGAGCAGTGTCTGGGCGGGTGAGCGCATCAACATTGGCGCCTTTCAGGTGGATTCGATTTTAATTGGCGAACCTTTCCGACTGACGGTTGGAGAAAGCGGGCGTTATACGCTCAGCCTGGACGGCGAGGGGCTGGGGGAGGGCCGTGTCGGTGAAAATGCCAGTTTCCTTGAAGGCCGCATCACGTTGAGGGTAGCAGAGTTGATGGCTGCCCCCGGCGCCGTGTTTACCCTGACCAAGCGCCCGCGCCTCGCCGCTATCAATGATTTGCGTTCCCGCTTCAGTGTCAGTCAGCAAGGGTCAGACAGTGGTCTGCTCGATTTGACCCTTACCAGCGAGGAGCCACAGCAGGCTGTTCAGGTACTGGATGCCATCAGTGAAATTTATCTGACACAGAATATCCAGCGGCAGAGTGCCGAGGCTGAACAGAGCCTGGAGTTTCTGGAAGGGCAAGAGCCGGAAATCCGTGAACAGTTGCGTGCTGCAGAAAATGCTCTCAATGCGTATCGGACCGAGCGCGAAAGCGTGGACCTTTCCCTGGAGACACAGTCGATTCTCGAACGGCTGGTGAATCTCGAGTCTCAGTTGAATGAGCTGGAGTTCACCGAAGCTGAAATCTCTCGTCGTTTTTCCCCGCGGCATCCGACCTATTCGGCATTGCTGGACAAGAAGCAGCAACTCGTCGACGAGCGGGAGCGGCTCAATGAGCGTGTGGAGAGCCTGCCGGAAACGCAACAACAGATTCTACGGCGTACTCGAGATGTAGAGCTCAATCAGGAGATCTACCTGCAGTTGCGTAACAAGATCCAGGAAATGAAAATTGCCAAGGCGAGTACCGTGGGCAATGTCCGTATCCTGGATGAGGCTGTCGTGCAACCGACGCCTGTGGAGCCGAAAAAGCCGCTGATCGTGGTGCTGGCAGTATTGCTGGGGGGCATGCTGTCCGTCGCTGTCGTGCTCGTGCGTGGTTTCTTCAACCGTGGCATCGAATCACCCGACCAGATTGAACATGCGGGGCTTCCGGTATATGCCACCGTGCCACGCTCCGAGGAGCAGACGAAGCTGATCAGGCGCATCAAGCGAAGCAAGCACCGCGAGGGGCAGGATGTATCGATTGGTGTGCTGGCGGACCGGGCCCCGGCCGATACGTCTATCGAGGCCCTGCGTGGACTGCGTACCAGCTTGCATTTCGCAATGATGGAGTCGGGCAACAACCGCTTGGCGATCACGGGCCCTAGCCCCGGTATCGGCAAGAGCTTTGTCTCCATCAACCTGGGGGCGGTATGTGCCCAGGCCGGACAGAAGGTGCTGGTGGTCGACGCCGATATGCGCCGGGGGCACGTGCACCACGCGTTTCATGGCAGAAGCGAAGGTGGGCTCTCGGAATTGCTCTCTGGCCAGGCTTCCTGGGACACGGTGATCCGTCCCAGTGACATCGCCAATCTGAGCTACGTGTCGCGTGGCAGCTCGCCGCCTAACCCCTCAGAATTGTTGATGAACGCCAGTTTCACCGATTTTCTGGAACAGGCCAGCCGCGAGTTCGACCTTGTGATACTCGACACACCGCCGATACTTGCAGTGACCGACGCCGTCGTGGTCGCCAAGCAGTGTGGCACCACGTTGATGGTGACTCGTTTCCAGAAAAACCCTGTGAAGGAGCTGCAGATCGCGCACCGTCGGCTGGAGTCCACGGGTGTCGTGGTCAAGGGGGCGGTCCTCAATGCCATGGAGCGCAAGGCAGCGACGAGCTATGGCTACGGCTATTACAACTATGCCTACAAGTAGACGGGGGCGTAGGTAGGGCAGGGCGGCGTCTGAAAATCTCCCTCCAATTTCAAGGTGATGCGAGGTGGCGGTCGATCCTCGTTAGCGGTCCCTGAGCCATTGTCGTCGGCTTCCAGCAAGGCGACTTAAGCGCGAGCTCACCTGCCTGGCGATGGCCACCCCGGACCCTAGAGCTTCCCGGCTCACTGACGTACAATTCGGCCCCTGCACAATCCATACTTTATGGGGCCCGGCCAGGCAGATGACTGCGGTGGGCCCTTGGAGTACGAATGCATCACAGGGCATGGGAACGCGCCCGGGACAATCCCCGGGCGGTAGCGTGCCTGACCGTCAGTCACTTCAGCCAGGGTTCAGTAGCCACACATGAACAATAACGAGACACGTCAAGGGGTTAGCCGCGACGTCCAGGACGATGAAATTTCGCTCGTTGATCTTGCCAAGATCCTCATCAAGCGTTGGAAGCTGATGGTGGCGACATTTCTCGTCGTCGTGCTGGTGGCCCTGGCGTACGCGCTGATGATGGAGCGCACGTATGAGTATGTGTCGATTTACCAGGTGGCGGAGCAGGCGCCACGCGACAGCGATGATCCGGGTGCTCTCGAGGCCCCGGCAACGGTCGTGGCCAAGGTCACCAACCTCTATCTGGGCCCGGTGACACGAGAGCTGCGCTCTGCTGAAAACCTCGATGGTCTTCCGTTTGATGTGTCGGTGTCCAATCCCGACGATACCCTGCTGATCCGCCTCTCCTCGGAGACCTCCGAGGCGCATGGGGCGCTGGTCGAGACCATGCACGCGACCTTGCTGGAGCGGATCAAGACGGGCCAGCAGTCTCAGCTCGAACGTCGTCGCACCGGCCTGGAGCGTCAGCTCGAGAATGCCCAGCGCTCCCTTGAGGCTGCCCAGGAGTCGACCAGTGCAAATGCTGCCGAGCTGATTGCCAGTTACTCCAATCGTGTGGCCGAGCTCGAGAATCGGCTTGCTCTGCTAAGAGAAGGGCAGGTGGCACAGACGGCAGTGCAGAGTCTGGAGCCCACCGGTACCGGACGCAGCTTGATCATGGCGCTGGCCATCGTGCTGGGCGGCATGCTGGCCGTGATGGGCGCGTTCTTCATGCAGTTCGCTGTGGCGGTGCGGGAAAGCCTCGTCGATGAGGGCTGAGACAGCGAAACCGTCATGCCGCGGATAGGGCATGCTGCCGATAACCCGGGCTTATCGGTGCTAAGTGGCTATTCAAAATTAATCGCGTGGTTAGATCCGTAGCAACTGAGTAGGCGATAGACCTCGTTGCAGAGACGATCAAACGAGAGGTAGGCACTTAACGGCAGCCATACGTATTTCATCTGCCGCCACAGAATCTCAATCAGATTCAGCTCTGGCGAGTAAGCCGATAGGTAGATCAGGTGCACACGATGCGACATCCACTCCACTATCTTCCGTCTGAAGGCCTTGGAGCGATGCATGCTGGCATTATCGAGCACCACGACGGCGAAGGTATCGGGGTCTTTCTGGGACACAAACTGGTCAAATGCTTCGATGACCGTCTCGGTCGTCACCGGTTTCGTGGTGGTGTGGTAGACCAGCTTCCCGGCTCGGCTGAGGAACCCCAGTACGTTCAGCCTTCGGCTATGAGAGTAGGCGGTCACTTCGAAGGGCTGACCGAGGGGACTCCACGCGTATGGAACCGACGACGATTGTGAAAAGCCCGACTCATCAAAGTAGTAAAGCTCGTGTTCGCCTTGGTCTTCCCGCTGCTTAAGCACCTCGAGGAGGCCTTGAGTGTTGCGGAAATCCGCTTCGTCACGCCGTGCCTTCAGGGAATGCCGAATGCGCTTGAAGCTGAGATCATTTTTTTTTCAACGCCCGGCGAAGGGTCACCGTGCTGACCGTCTTGCCGGTCTCTTCTTGAAACCGAGCCTGTAAGGATCGAACCTGGTGAGGCTGCTCGGCGACCATCTCCTGCAGTCGCTGGTGGTCGTGCTCATCCAGGATTGGTGTGCGACCACTGCGGGGCTTGTCGATGAGCCCGTCGAGCCCCGACGCCTCCCACTGTTTGAGCCATCGAGATACGGCATCGCGTCGAACCTGCAGTATCTCACTGATCTGGTCGATGGTATGGCCTTGATCACTCAGCAGGATGGCATGCGCTCGTCGACGTAGGGCACGCTTCTCACCATGATGATAGGCGGAGGTCAGCGTCTGCTGCTCAGATTCAGTGAGAGGGGCAACGAAGCGCCTTGCCATGGTTCCGTCCTTGTCAGATATCCTTATGCGGATTATACACGATAACTTTAGATCAGGTATTTAATCAACAGAATCAGTGGGCTACATTTTATTCCTCACAGAAAAGTGAGGCTGTTACGCAAAAATGTGGCGGTCTCGGCAAAAAGCTAAAGTTAACAAAAATGTGACCTTTCTCGTTCAGTTACTCATATTTTTGTGAGCTTTTTCAAATCTAGTTTCTTTTGTAATGAATAGGAAAGCTATGAAGTTACTGGTTACCGGCGGTGCGGGTTTCATCGGCTCTGCTGTCATTCGGCATATCATCAAAAAAACCAACGACAGCGTAGTCAATGTTGATAAGCTGACCTATGCTGGAAATTTGGAGTCGCTATCCGAGGTAAGCGGCAGTGATCGCTACGCATTTGAGCAGGTTGATATCTGCGATAGGGGTTCTCTGGAAGGCGTGTTCGAGAAACATCAACCCGATGCAGTGATGCACTTAGCCGCCGAGAGTCATGTAGACCGTTCCATTAATGGTCCGGCAGCATTTATCGAAACCAACATTATCGGCACATACACCTTGCTGGAAGTGACGCGTTCTTACTGGAATGGCTTGGATAGCGAAGGCCAGCAAGCCTTCCGCTTTCACCATATCTCTACCGACGAGGTTTATGGCGACTTGGATGGGCCGAAGGGGCTGTTTACCGAAGAGACCTCCTATGCTCCCAGTTCACCATATTCCGCTAGTAAGGCCAGCTCGGATCACTTGGTCCGTGCCTGGCAGCGCACCTATGGCATGCCCACGTTGATCACCAACTGTTCCAACAACTACGGGCCCTATCACTTCCCCGAGAAGCTGATCCCGCTGGTAATCCTAAATGCGTTGGAAGGCAAGTTACTGCCTGTCTATGGCAAGGGCGAGCAGATCCGCGACTGGTTATACGTCGAGGACCACGCTCGGGCACTCTACAGCGTAGTGACAGAAGGCAGGGTCGGGAGTACTTACAATATCGGCGGCCACAATGAGAAGCAGAACATTGAGGTTGTGCATACTATCTGCAGCCTGCTAGATGAACTGGCTCCGGTGGGTAGTACGTTTGCACAGCTAGTGCCTAGCCTTACGCATTACCATGATCTGATCACTTTCGTGGCTGACAGGCCAGGTCACGACCTGCGCTATGCCATCGACGCCGGCAAGATTGAACACGAACTCGGCTGGCGCCCAGAAGAAACCTTCGAATCCGGCATCCGCAAGACCGTGCAGTGGTACCTTGACAACCTCGAATGGTGTCGCCGGGTGCAGGATGGCAGTTACCAGCGCGAACGCTTGGGTATTGCATCAGCCTGAATATCTTATAGTAGCGCAGCTTGCTGCGCGATCCATCGCGTAGCGATGGCCGAAAGCTGAATCAAGAAAGGGATCACCATGGCTCGCAAAGGCATCATCCTCGCTGGCGGATCCGGTACCCGTCTGTACCCCATTACCATGGGTGTCTCCAAGCAACTGCTGCCGATCTACGACAAGCCGATGATCTACTACCCGCTCTCGGTGGTGATGCTCGCCGGCATACGAGAGGTGCTGATCATCACTACCCCGGAAGATCTACCCAGCTTCCAGCGCCTGCTTGGCGATGGTAGTCAGTTCGGTATTGAGCTATCGTATGCCGAGCAGCCCAGCCCCGACGGCCTCGCCCAGGCCTTCATCATCGGCGAGGAGTTTATCGGCAGCGATAGCGTATGTTTGGTGCTGGGCGATAACATCTTCTACGGTCAGGGCTTTACCCCAAAGCTCAAAGAAGCCTCGGCTCAAGCTAGCGGCGCCACGGTATTTGGTTACCAAGTCAAGGACCCGGAGCGCTTCGGCGTGGTGGCGTTCGACGGCAACAAGCGCGCCGTCTCCATCGAGGAGAAACCGGCCAAGCCCAAGTCCCAATATGCGGTAACCGGGCTCTATTTCTTCGACAACGACGTCATCGAGATCGCTAAGCAGGTAGAGCCTTCTCACCGTGGTGAGCTCGAGATCACCAGCGTCAACCAGACTTATCTAGAACGCGGCGAGCTCAACGTAGAACTGCTGGGTCGCGGTTTTGCCTGGCTGGATACCGGTACCCATGAGAGCCTTCTGGAAGCCGCCCAGTTTGTCGAGACAATTGAAAAGCGGCAGGGTTATAAAATTGCTTGCTTGGAAGAGATTGCTTTTAACAATGGATGGCTAAGCGCTGATGACTTGCAGCGCTTGGGTGTTGCGCTGAAGAAAAATGGATACGGACAGTACTTGCTAGCTATTATTGGGGAGCAACTATGGGGCTAGTTCAATGTTGTGATTTTCCTCATTTAAGTGATGAGCGTGGTTCTTTGGTTGCATTGGAAGCTAATAAGACGATTCCGTTCGAGATCAAGCGGGTCTACTACATCTACCACACCGAGCAGGGAGTGAGCCGAGGCTACCATGCCCATAAGGATCTCAAACAGGTAGCCATTTGCGTGGCTGGTAGCTGCCGCATTGTGCTCGACGATGGCCATACCCGCAAAGAGACGTGGCTCGATTGTCCCACCAGAGGCTTGCTGATCGAGAGCATGATCTGGCGAGAGATGCATGACTTAAGTGAAGACTGCGTGCTGCTGGTACTGGCGAGCGAGCATTATGATGAACGCGACTATATCCGTAATTATGAAGATTTTCTTAAGCTGAGCCACAATGCCCACAATACATCCTCTCGCTGACGTACATAGCACAGAAATTGGCAGTCATACACGCATTTGGCAATACAGCATCGTGTTGTCAGGCGCGCGAATTGGCAAGAATTGCAATATTTGTGCGCACACACTTATTGAAGCCGATGTCATTATTGGCGACAATGTGACGGTCAAGTCTGGCGTATTTCTCTGGGACGGGACCCGACTCGAGAATCATGTGTTTATTGGGCCCAATGCTACGTTTACCAACGACTTGTTTCCTCGTTCAAAAGAGTACCCTGACTCATTCAGCGGCATAACAATAAAACAGGGGGCTAGCATCGGTGCCAATGTGACGCTTCTCCCTGGCATCACTATCGGCGCTAATGCCATGGTTGGGGCTGGTGCCGTTGTGATTAAAGATGTTCCCGAGGGCGCGCTTGTCGTGGGCAATCCCGCCAAAGTGATTCGGTATATTGAAATATGATTCCTTTTCTTGATCTCCAGGCCCCTTACCTGGACTTGAAACAACCTATCAACGATGCTGTTTCTCGAGTGCTCACTAGCGGGTGGTATGTGCTCGGCCCTGAGGTCGAAGCTTTTGAGGCCGAGTTTGCCGACTACTGCGGCGTTGATCACTGTGTGGGCGTGGCCAACGGCTTGGATGCGCTGATACTGGCGCTGCGCGCCCTAGAGGTGGGCCCGGGTGACGAAGTGATCGTCCCCTCGAACACCTACATCGCCACTTGGCTGGCGGTATCCACCGTGGGTGCCACCCCGGTGCCTGTCGAACCAGACCCCACCACCTATAATATTGATCCGACACGCATCGAAGCGGCAATGACTTCGCGCACGAAGGTGCTATTGCCGGTGCATATCTACGGCCAGCCGGCTGACCTGGACCCAATCCTCGCTTTGGCAAAACGCTATGGCGTAAGGGTGGTGGAGGACGCCGCCCAGTCCCACGGTGCCCGCTTCAAGGGACAACGCATCGGTGGCCATGGCGACATCGTCTGCTGGAGCTTCTACCCCGGCAAGAACCTGGGGGGCATGGGTGATGCTGGCGCCATCACTACCCATGTTGCCAAGTTAGCCGACCGGGTGGCAATGCTGCGCAACTACGGCTCGCGGGAGAAATATGTCCACGAAGCTCAGGGAGTCAATTCTCGCCTCGATCCGCTTCAGGCTGCTGTGTTGCGCGTTAAGCTGCAGGTGCTGGATGAATGGACCGAACGCCGACGTGCTATCGCCGCTGTGTATTCTGATGCGCTTTCCGGCACCAATTTGGTACTTCCCTATGTACCCAAATGGGCAGACCCGGCATGGCATCTCTATGTGGTGCGCAGTCAGCGGCGCGATGCGCTTCAGGCCGACCTCAAGGAGTCGGGGATCGCGACGCTGATTCACTATCCAATTCCGCCGCACCGCCAGCAGGCCTATGCAGGCCATAGCGTCGCTCAGGAGGTGCTGCCTCTGGCCGACCAACTTGCCGGCGAGGTGCTTAGCCTGCCGATGGGACCTCATTTGTCCCCAGAACAGGCCAAGCAAGTGGTCGAGGCGGTCAAGCGCTTAGCTTAATTGCCTATGCATCTTCCTATTCCCGCGGCCTTACTCGCTCGATGTTTGTGATCGGCTCGGCCCAAGCCGTCAACATTGGGCTTTCTCAGGCTGGGCATGAAATCCATCGTCCCGATCCCCGGATAAGGAGTGACGGACCCGGCCAGTGGCGGATACCCGACGGCTTACCTCCCGACGGTTACCTTCAACGGGCGCTTTGGGGAGTGCAGCATGGTGGTCAGCCTTCCTCTCGAGGCTTGTCACCGCCGATACGCCGTCAATCGCGCAGGAGGCATTGCCGAACCTGAGCCTCAGGATCGCGATGCCCGCGGGTGACGATCGGCGGTGGTCAACTCCAACTGGAGGCTGGCGTGGAGTAGCCAATCCAGCCGGAAGGCATTCTTGGCAAAGTCGAGACGCCAGCGCCGCCCCGTATGCACCAGGCGCGCCACCGTGCGGATGGCATAACGAATCAGCGGGCGAAGCCCATGACGCCGGGCATCGTGGGGCAGCACGTGATACTGCACGCCGCGCAACAGCATCTGGGCGAGCTGCCCGCACAGGTAAAACGCCTGGTTGGCCTGGAGACGCCGACACGGCGGATGGGCAAGTCCATGTCGATCAGCGGCCCCTTGAAGGCGTTTCCTGGCCCTGCTTGCCGCGGTGCCGGGCCACCAGCTCCGTCAGTGGCAGATCATCCCGAGACACCAGGATGATGATGTCGACTGGAAACAGCGCTTGCTGGTGTCCCTCCTTCCAGCGACGCACAACGACATAGGCTTGCTCCGCCGGCCAGCCTCCCGGCCGGTGATAGGCCAGCGTCGCGGTTTCCCCACCGCCGATATCTGTCCAGGCGGATTCAGGCAGCCCTTCCAGTGATTCGAGAATCGGCCGCCGATACCCGTCGTTGGTGACACTGATGGAGTAGTCCCAGCCCCGCTCACGGCAGAAGCGGATCAGGTCACCCCGGTAGTAGGCGTTATCGGCATGCAGCCAGACCGGGGGGTGGTCGCTCAGCAACGGCGCGACATCGTGCGCCAGTTGCTCACGCCATCCAGCGGCAACATCGACGCCACCGGGATGCAGGCGGCCACTGGCCCAGAGCCCACCCACGAAGACGCCATGAAGCCAGTACTGGAGCGAGCCGTCATAGCCCTTGCCGGCGCCTTCGAACAGCCGGCCATCAACCTCGATGGCGGTGCCATCCACGAACACCGGCACATAACCCAGCTGGCTCTTCGTCGTTGGGTGTGGAAGTCGCCCCCTGAGCTGGGCCAGGAGATGACCTCCACGACGACAGGAGGCATGGCATGGACGGCACCCAGATTCTGACCCTCGGCCTGGGCC
>NZ_JAWSUJ010000121.1:0-10756 GCF_033549285.1 Halomonas sp. | reverse complement strand
GGGTTGCGCAGCAGCACCTGCATCAGCGCACCGGCCACCGCCAGCAGGCCGCCGGTGGCGAAGGCGGCCAGGGCGCGCGGCAGGCGCAGCTCCAGGATCAGGGTGCGTGACAGGGCGTCTCCCCCGCCCACCAGTACGGCGAGGCCATCCGACAGGGGCACGGTGGCGCTGCCCAGGGCGACGGCGAATACCAGGGCCGCCAGGGCCACCGCGGCCAGTACCCCCAGGGTCAACGCCAGGTGGCCCAGGGTCAGGTGCCCGTGGGCAGCGGCGCGCTGGCTAGCGCCGCCCACGGGCCACCTCCAGCCGCTCGCAGAGGAGCCGGCTGCCCTCGAGCAGGCGCGGCGTGGGGCGCTGGAGCAGCGACGGGGGCACGAAGAAGAGGTTGTCGCGAGCCACCGCGGTCAGCTCGGGAAAGCGCTGCCAGTCTTCGAGCCAACTGCGGTTCTGCTCCCCTCGCCCACCGGCGAGGATCACCTCGGGGTCGGCCGCCAGCAGGGCTTCCTCGTCGATGCGCGGCACCAGACGCGGGAGGCCGCCGAAGACATTCACGCCCCCGCAAAGCGTCACCACCTCGCCAATCAGGTGCTCGTCGTTGACGGTCATCAGCGGCGAGTCCCACACCTGGTAGAACACCGTCACCGGAGGCGCGTCGGCATGGCGTGCCGCCAGTTCGGCCAGCCCCTGGCGAAAGCGCTCGGCGGCCAGGCGCCCCTGCGCCTCGCTGCCGGCCAGCCGCGCCAGCCGCTCGAGGGCCGTGGCGATGGCCTCGAACGCCCGTGGCTCGATCCGGAACACCGGCACCCCCAGCCGCTCGAGGCGCTCCACCTGCTCGACGGGATTGCCGGTGACCCAGCCGATCACCAGATCCGGCTGCAGGGCCACCAGGCGCTCCAGGTCCAGGCGGTCATGGCTGCCCACCGAGGGCAGCGCCTTGGCCTCGGGCGGATAGTCGCTGTGGTCCACCGCCGCCACCAGCCGCTCCCCTGCGCCGGCGGCGAAGAGCAGCTCGGTGGCACCGGGAGAGAGCGCGACGATCCGCTCGGCCGGGTCCGCCAGGCAGATCTCGCGGTCGGTATCGTCGATGGCGCAGATCTCATCGGCAGCGGCCGGCTCGACGAGGCCGGTCAGCAGCACGAACAGGAGCCCGGCCATGCCGGGCAGACGGTGAGTCACTGGCGACTCCCTAGGGGCCAAAGTGGACACTGACAAAGGCCGCTCGCCCGGCGTTGATGTAGTCGAAGGGGATGCTCTCGAAGGTGGCAAGGTCGAGGTCAGCGCCCTGGGCGGTGGCATACTCCTTGTCCGTCAGATTCTCCACGGTGGCGCGCAGCGACCACATCGGCGCAAGCTGCCAGCCGGCCCGCAGGTTGACGATGCCATAGCCGGGCAACCGCTGCTCGTTGGCGCCGTCGTTGTAGCGATGGTTCTGGGCGATCCAGGACGCGCCCAGCGACCACTTCCCCAGTTCGCGATCGATATCGAGACGCAGGCCCTGGGTGGCACGGCGCGCAAGCCGGTTGCCGGTATCGCGGTCCTCGGGGTCGGTATGGGTCAGCGCCGTCGCCAGCGTCCAGCCGTCGAACTCGGCACCGGCGGAGAGTTCGGCGCCACGAATCCTGGCCTCATTGACGTTGACAGGGCGGAAGCTGGCATCCAGGGCAATCAGGTCCTCCACCTCGGTCCGGTAGGCGGCGAAATCCCAGAACCAGGCGTCGTACTGCCCGCGAATGCCCAGTTCGACCGTCTCGGAGGTTTCGGCTTCCAGGTCCGGGTTGCTCGAGCCGACGAAGGGGAAATAGAGCTCATTGAAGGTCGGGGCACGAAAGGCCGTTCCGAAGCTGGCACGCAGGCTGTGACGGGCATCCAGCTCATAGCCCAGTGCCAGGCTGCCGGTCAGTTCCTCACCGAACGCCTGGTTGTCGTCATGGCGAAGGCTGAGTTGGGTGGTAAGCGGCTGGAAGTCCAGCAGCCCCTGGGCGAACACCGCCCGGTTGTCGCGGCTCTCTTCGTTGAAGGCGAGCCCGGACGTCTGACTGTCGCCGAGATCATCTTCGCTGTACTCGGCACCGATCACCACTTCATGCTGCCCTAGGGCCAGGGTGTTCTTCCACTGGGCAGTACGGGTCCGGGTCTCGAAGAAGGAGCTGTAGGTCGGTGCTAGCGTATCACGCTCGTCACGCGCCTCGCTGAGGGTGAGCCGGCTCGTCCATCTCTCGGTGAGTGGCAACTCGGTATAGATGCCTGCCACCTGCTGCACGAAATCATCCTCAGCCGGCCCGGACGCGTCGAATTCCGTGCTCCCCCTCGATCGCAGCGCCAGCATGCCAATCTCGGCCCCGCTGTCGAAGGTGTGGGAGAGTCGCACCAGACCGGTGGTGTTGTCATACCCCTTGTCATCCCCATCGCGACGCACCGGCGCGCCCTCGGTGTCGAAACGGCTGGCGGCGAAATGGTAGCGGGTGCCGCCCTCGGCGCCGGATAGGCTGGCACTATAGCGCTGGGACTCGAAGGAGCCGCCACCGGCAGAGATACGCGGCTGGGGACCACCTTCTTCCCCTTCCGGCGTGAACAACTGGACCACGCCACCCACCGCGTCGGCGCCGTAGAGACTGCCGCGGGGGCCGCGCACGATCTCGGCACGTTCGAACATGCGCGGATCCAGGAACTCCCAGGAGGCCGCCCCCGTGGTCGCCGAACGCAGCCGGATGCCGTCGATCAGCAGCACATTGGCATTGCTTCCCGTCCCGCGGATAAAGACGCTGCTCTGCTTGCCGAAGCTGCCCTGGGTGGTGACATCCACCCCGGGCTGGCCACGCAGCACATCGGTGATGCTGGCGGGATCCTGGCGACGCAGGGCGGCCTCGTCGATCACGGTGACGGAGGCTAGGCTCTGGTCGGCGGTACGGGGCGCCAGGGCGGCGGTCACGACCATCGGATTGAGCTCGACGGTTGGGGACGCCTGGTCGTCGCTGCTCGCCTGGGCGTGGACGGCCAGCGGAAGCGCGGCAAGGCCAAAGACGGCCAGGCCCTGGGCGGCGTGATTTATGGTTTTCATGGTGTGTCCCTTGCTCACCGTGCTCACCCGCACGGCGTGATGGCGTATTGAACGCCGAGGCGGCAAGGGGTCGAGGAAGAAGGACGAACGGAAAAGCGGCGCCGGCCCTGCCTCGAGCTCGCCCACCGCAACTCGGCATGAACTCTCGGGCCGGTCTCCGGGCTGACGAGTGGGTGCCGGGCATGAAGCAGTCCCGACGTCCGGAACGACCGCCTTCCCGTGCCGCAGCACAGTGGCGTGATGGCCGCTCTCTTCTCGATCACCGTTGCGGGGGCAGCGTCGGAATGGGATCACCGACTTCCCGTTTCACTGGCAGACGCATCCACCAGCACCTGAGAGTGCGCGTAAGCTAGCAACCCCCCGATGAAGCGTCAACGCGCACCCTCGCGCGGATTGACCGGGCGCAGCCTGTTTGCCGATGGGCTGACAGACCACCGCCGCACACCTATACTGTCTATTTGTACAGCAAAGGGGCGTTCCCGATGGCCCATCAATCGAACCGCGATGGCGTGGCGCGCAAGGGCCGTGGCGCCACCTTTGACCCCCACAACCGCTTCGCCCCAACCAGCAGTGAGCCAGTGGACGACGGCTGGTGGCAAGAGGAGGCGCCGACGAGCCTGGCCACTGAGGTGCGCGAGGAGAACACACGCAGCGCCCTGGCCTGGAACAGCTCCCCTGACCTGCCCTTCGACCGCTCGATCAACCCCTATCGTGGCTGCGAGCATGGCTGTATCTACTGCTATGCGCGCCCCAGCCACGCCTACTGGGACCTCTCCCCGGGGCTCGACTTCGAGACGAAGCTGATCGCCCGGACCGGACTGGTGGAGCGCCTGCGGGATGAGCTGTGCAGGCCAGGCTACCAATGCCGTCCCATCAATCTCGCCGGCAACACCGATGCCTACCAGCCCCTGGAGGCCCGCTATGCCACGACCCGCGCCATCCTGGCGCTGCTGCTCGAGTGCCGCCATCCAGTGACCCTGGTGACCAAGGGCGGGCTGATCCTGCGCGACCTCGACCTGCTGCAGGACCTGGCCAGGCAGCGTCTGGTGCGGGTGATGGTCAGCCTCACCAGCCTCGATACCGAGCTGAAGCGAACCCTGGAGCCGCGGACCGCCTCCCCGTCGGCGAGGCTTAGGGTGATCCGCACCCTGGCCGACCACGACATCCCGGTGGGCACCCTGGTCTCACCGGTGATTCCGGGACTGACCGACCACGAGCTCGAGCGCCTGCTGGAGGCCGCCTCGATGGCCGGCGCCACCACCGCCGGCTGGATGCTGCTGCGCCTGCCCCGCGAGGTCGCCCCGCTGTTCGAGGCCTGGCTGTCGGAGCACTACCCCGAACGGGCCGGCAAGGTGATGAGCCTCATCCGCCAGTGCCGCGGCGGTGCGGACTACGATCCGCGCTTCGGCAAGCGCATGCGCGGCGAGGGCGTGTTCGCGGAGCTGCTGGCGCAGCGCTTCCGGCAGGCCTGCCGCCGCTTCGGCCTCAATGACCCGGCGGCCCCGGCGAGCCAGCCCTTGGACACCTCGGCCTTCCGAGCGCCCCGTGCCCAGGGGGATCTCTTCGAGTAGAGAGGGGAGCGAGGAATGGGAGGCGAGCTTGCACCCGGCATTTTGCTGCTACTTTGACATATCGTAAGAACTGGAATGATGGAACACGCCAGATAAAACAACATCGGCCCGGCATGCGTACAGGACGCTCCGACTCATGCTCACGCACGCCAGGGCCTGCCAGGAGTCCAGCCATGACCAAATTACCGCCCGATGCCAAGACACGCGGCATCCATGAGCTCTATGCCGAGGACCCCGAGGCCGCGGATCGCAAGCTCTGGGACCGGGAAGTCGATCCCGTCACCCGCCGGGGGTTCCTCAAGCGCTCGAGCCTGCTCGCCATGGCCGCCGCCGTGGGGGGCTCCATCCCCTTCGCCGACCGCATGCCGGGCGGGCTCATCCCCGCGGCTCTGGCCCAGAGCGACGAACCCTTCACCCTGGAGGGCAAGGAGGGGCTGACCGTCCTCAACGACCGGCCCATCAACGCCGAGACGCCCCCTCACCTGCTGGACGACGACATCACCCCCGGCAAGGTCATGTTCGTGCGCAACAACGGCATACCGCCGGCGATGGAGAACATCGACGTGGATGCCTGGCAGCTGGAGGTCGGCGGGGAGTCCTGCGAGAACCCCCAGAGCTTCTCGATCGCCGACCTCAAGGAGCGCTTCGAGCACCACACCTATCAGCTCCAGGTGGAGTGCGGCGGCAATGGCCGCAGCGAGTACGTGCCCTCTGCCAGCGGCAACCAGTGGACCACCGGCGCGGTAGCCTGCCCGACCTTCACGGGCGTGCGACTGCGCGACGTGCTGGAGGCCTGCGGGATCAAGGACGACGCCGTCTACATCGGCTATTACGGGGCCGATGCCCATGCCAGCGGCGATCCCAACAAGGACCCGATCTCCCGTGGCGTGCCCATGGAGAAAGCCCTGGAGGACGAGTCGCTGATCGCCTGGGCGATGAACGACGAGGACATCCCCTACCTCAATGGGCACCCGCTGCGCGTGGTGTGTGGGGGCTGGCCGGGGTCGGTGTCCGGCAAGTGGCTCAAGCGCATCGTGATCCGCAACCAGAAGCATGACGGCACCAAGATGGGCGCCCCCTCCTACAGCGTGCCCAAGCACCCGGTGGCGCCGGGCAGCAACGTGCCCGAGGAGGACTTCGTCACCATCCAGTCGATGCCGGTGAAGTCGCTGGTCACCTTCCCGAAGTCCGGCATCGACCATGCCCTCGGCGAGGCCATGGAGGTTCGCGGCCATGCCTGGGCCGGCGACCTGGCCGTGAAGGAGATGCACGTCTCCATCGACTTCGGTGCCACCTGGCAGAAGGCCGAGCTGAAGGACCCGCCCAATCGCCTGGCCTGGCAGCGCTGGACCACCACGGTGGAGTTCCCCGAGCCCGGCTACTACGAGGTGTGGGCCAAGGCCACCGACGAGGAGGGCCGCGCTCAACCCATGGTCGTCCCGGGCTGGAACCCCAAGGGTTACCTCAACAACGCCTGTCACCGCATCGCGGTCCAGGTGGCCTAGGAGGTAGCCATGAAGCCTATACACGCACTCGCCATGCCGACGCTGGGGGTGGCACTGCTGTGCCTTCCCCTCGCGGCGGGGGCCCAGGAGACGGACCCGGACACCGGCCTGGTCAAGGCCGAGGGCTGGGAGACGGTGCGCAACAACTGCACCGCCTGCCATTCGGCCAAGCTGGTGACCCAGAACAGCGGCTCCCGCAACCACTGGCAGTACCTGATCCGCTGGATGCAGGATACCCAGGGACTCTGGGAGTTCCAGGCCGAGACCGAGGCGACCATCCTCGACTATCTGGCAGAGTACTACGGACCCAAGGAGGATACCCGACGCCCGGCGCTGCCGCGCACGCTGATGCCGGATAACCCCTACCCCACCGTCGCCGACTCCGGCTGATCTCCGACCTTGCTGTCACCACAGGCCCCTCGCGAGGGGCCTGTTCTCGTTCGGGGGTCAGGAAGCGGCTAACGGAAAGGCTCAGGGAATCAGCACCGCGGCACCGGAGAGGCGCCCCTCGCGCAAATCGTCCAGCGCCTGGTTGGCCTGCTCGAGCGGATAGCCACGGGTCTCGGTGCGGATCGGCACCTCGGGGGCGAGGGTCAGGAACTCCTCGCCATCGCGCCGGGTGAGGTTGGCCACCGAGCTCAGGCGGCGCTCCTCCCAGAGCAGGCGATAGGGAAAGGAGGGGATGTCGGACATGTGGATGCCCCCGGAGACCACCGCCCCGCCGGGGCGCACCGCGGCCAGTGCCGTGGGAATGAGCTCTCCCACCGGGGCGAAAAGCAGCGCCGCGTCCAGGCGCTCGGGCGGGGACTCATCGCTGCCGCCGGCCCAGACGGCGCCGAGGCGACGGGCGAAGGCCTGGGCCTGGGTATCTCCGGGGCGGGTAAAGGCAAAGACCCGCTGGCCGCGAGACACCGCCAACTGGGCCAGGATATGCGCCGCGGCACCGAAGCCGTAGATGCCGAGCCGCCGGTTCGCCTCACCACCGGCCAGCCGCCAGGTGCGGTAGCCGATCAGGCCGGCACACAGCAGCGGGGCGGCGGCCTTGGCATCCTCGACAGCCAGGGGAAAGCAGTAGCGGGCATCGGCCACGCAGTACTCCGCGTAGCCACCGTCGCGGGTGTAGCCGGTGAACTCGGCCCGTTCGCAGAGGTTCTCGCGGCCGGCCCGGCAGGGCTCGCACTCCCCGCAGGTCCAGCCCAGCCAGGGCACCCCGACCCGCGTGCCGGGGGCCGGTGCCTGGACGCCCTCCCCCAGCGCCGTCACCTCGCCGACGATCTCGTGGCCCGGGATCAGCGGCAGCCGGGGCTCGGTGAGATCGCCATCGAGGACGTGAAGGTCGGTCCGACAGACCCCGCAGGCCAGCACGCGCACCTGGACCTCGCCGGGACCGGGCGCAGGGCGGGCGACGCGCTCCAGCTCGAGTGGCCTGCCCGGGGCATGCAGGCGCATGGCACGCATGGACTCGCTCATCGGCTTTCCTCCTGCTGATGCACACAGTCGCTGCTGCAGGATAGCTCAGGCGGCGACCTTGACCTCGTACCCCGTGAACTTGCGCAGGTTGATCACGCCGCTGTCGAGGATCAGGTACTGGCCCTTGATGCCCAGCAGGGTGCCGGCCACCAGAGGATGCTTGTCCAGGTTGTGGGAGACCACCTTGGCGGGAAATTCCAGCACCGGATAGTCGAAGCTCAGCGGCGCCTCGTCGAGCAGGCGGATGGCGTCGGCCCCGAAGCGTTCGCGCAGGTTGGCCAGGCCGGCGTCCAGGCGCGCCAGCAGGCGGTCCCGCTCGGCCACCAGGTCAAGGGCCAGGGTGTCGCCCTTGAGCATGGCCCGCCAGTTGGTGCGGTCGGAGACTTCCTCCTTGAACAGCACCTCGACGAAGCCCGACTGCTGGCGGGTATCCACCTCCAGGATCGGCAGGGCCTGCACGGCGCCCTGGTCGAGCCAACGGGTCGGCATCTGGCTTGAGCGGGTGATCCCCACCTTCAGGCCGGAGGCATTGGCCAGGTAGACCACGTGGGGCTGGAAGCAGTGGCGCTCGGCCCAGTCGGGCTCGCGGCAGGTCCCTTCGAAGAAGTGGCAGAGCTCCGGCTTCATGATGCAGGTGTCGCACTGCGCGAGCCGCTTGAAGCACGGGTAGCAATGGCCCTGGGCGAAGCTCTTCCTGGTGGCCCGACCACAGTGGGTGCAGGCGATGGCGCCGGTCCACTCCAGCCGGAAGGGCTTGCCCAGGCAGGCGTTGAGGTCGAGACGGGCCTCGCCGGCCCGCAGTACATAGCGGGCCGGGGCCCCCGGCTCGACGGCCATCTTGCTCAGGCACCCCTGAAGCGCCGTGGCGGCCTCGATCGACTCAGTCACGGCTGGCATCCCGGGCCAGGCCGGCCCGTTCGGGGGGCACGTCGGCCCCGCTGCTGGCGCTGCCGCAGGTGCGTCGCTGCAGGTAGCCGACCCGCTGCTCCTCGGGCACCTGGTTCTCCACCTCGTAGCGCATCACCGCCTCGAGGCACAGCTCGGTCTGCTCGGCCGTCAGCATCCGGCCATCCGGCCACTTGCGCAGTGACACGGCGCGCTTGAGGCTCTCGTAGATGGACGGGGTCATCTGCTGGATCATGCGATCGAAGGACATCTCGCTCATGACGGGTTCTCTCAGGATTGACGGCGGGCACGGACGGAATGATACCAGCCCAGCGCCAGGCCCACGACCAGCCCGCCCAGGTGCGCCTCGTTGGCCACGTTGCCGAACCCCACCATGGCGGCCATGTCGGTCATCGCGAAGACCAGCCAGCCGAGCATGAAGACCACCAGCATCTGGGGCACGAAGAAGCCGCTGTGCGGCGCGCGCCGAGACATCAGCCAGACATAGGCCAGCAGCGCGAAATCGACGCCGGACATGCCGCCGAACAGCACGGTGCCGGCAGCGTACTGGGCCAGGTTGGCGCCGATGCCGGCGACGAGCAGCAGGGTCAGCATTCGCGTGCTGCCCTGCAGCGCCTCCACCTGGCGGCCGAAGTACCAGAGCCACAGCATGTTGAAGATCAGGTGCATCCAGCCGAAGTGCAGGAAGGCCGGCGACAGCAGCCGCCACACCTGGCCCGAGGCGAGCGCCTCGCCGAGGTTGCCGAAGGCCAGCCCGCCATTGGCCACGACCACCGGCACGATGGTCAGCGCCGCGACCACGCGGTCGCCGAGCACCCCCATGGCGGCGAAGACCACCAGGCACAGCGCCAGCGCGAGGGAGGTCACCGGCACCTGGCGAAAGGGGCCGAGCAGCTCGCCGGGCGAGCGCTTCGCGGCAGGCGCCCGCTCGGGCATCAGCGGCTCCCCCTGCCGCCAGCGCTCGAGCAGCCCGAGCATCGCGTCGTGCTGCTCGGGGTCGACCAGCCACAGCACCTGCCCCTCGCTCTCCTCGGTAAATCGATGCCCGATGCGATGGGCCCACAGGGCGCGCCGCAGCTCACGGGTGTCGACATCGTGGGGCAGCAGGATTACCCGGTACATGGCCTCTCCAGCAGGTGACGAGCCCGGCATGACGGCGCGTGCCGGCCACGCAAAGAAAAAGTCCGGCGGAGGGGGCCGCCGGACAAGAGCAAGGGATCATTCAAGGGAACACCTACTCTGATGGCGTGGGCGGGCAAGAGTTCAGCCCGATGACACGACTTCCTTGTAACGAATTGTATCAATCGAAATCGATCTCCCAGGGCTGCGGCCGGGCCTCTTCCTCGCGAGGTACGCGGATCCACACGAAGTGGTTGGCATCGAGTCGCGGCTCTCCGCTCCAGCGGTAGGCCACCAGGCGGCCGAACTTGACTGCACTGTAGTCCAGGCAGGCGACGTTGGCGGCGGGCAGGGCCGGGATCCCCTCGCACCAGTAGTGGCCGATGAAAAGCGGCGGCTGCTCGGGCCCATAGTAGCTCAATCGGGCGCGCTCCTCGGCGGAGAGCTCGCGACGCTCCAGGTCATCGGGCAGGTTGTCCGGCTGGAAGATGACATCGCCCCAGGTCTGCGGCTGCCGGGCCCAGAAGTGGGCCCGGAAGCTGCGCCGGGTGAAGCCGTCGCCCGACTGGATCTCCAAGCCCTCCGGCAGGGGCAGGTGGGTGCCCCGCGTCAGGCGGTCGAGGATGCGGAATTCCAGGGTTCCCGGTATGACAGAGGCGGCCAGGAAGGCCTCATCGATGCGGCCGTCGGGATGCTCGCGGCGCAGCGCGTCCACGAGCGGCTGGTCCCAGCAGGCATGCACCACCCGCAGGCCATCGAGCTCCAGGCAGAGCGGGATCTCCAGGAACCAGGCCAGCGCCTCCTCCCACTCCTGGGGATGGTCGCTGTACTGCTCCAGGGTCTCCTTGATGATCCGATTGTGCCGCGGCGTGTGCTCGCGCAGCCAATCGCGACCCAGGCCGTCGGGGGCGCGATGGCAGTAGGCCAGGGCATTGTACTCGTGATTGCCCATGACGATGTGGGCCTCGCCCTCCTCCACCATCCGCCGGGCGATGCTGACTGCCAGGCGGATGCGCGGCCCCCGGTCGATCAGGTCGCCGAGGAAGATTACCTTGCGGCGCGGATGGCGATAGACGCCGCCACGCCGGTGGTAGCCGAGACGCTCGAGCAGTGAGCCCAGGGTCGCC
>NZ_JAWSUJ010000120.1:0-10829 GCF_033549285.1 Halomonas sp. | reverse complement strand
TTGATCGAGATCCTCTGGCGACAGATCAAATACTACTGGCTGCCCTTGGGGGCCTATCTCTCGTTTGATCGGCTCTGCGCTGAGGTCCATCGCCTGCTCGGGGATTACGGCACGGAGCGCACGATTAATTATGCATAATCACTTAGATGGACAGGCATGCGAAGGCTTTCACGCCTTTAAGTGGATGCAGGTCGAGGGGTAGAGAAGGGGTGAGGAAAAGCTATATGAAGAAGATATAACCGACTGATTCCAAACGTATCTTATGGAGATTATGCCGAGAAGGGCGCGACCCGACTGAGAAAATATCCGACGTTTAGCCGATCACATCAGCATGTGGCGGACTCAAGAATCGACGATCACGATACCTGTCCCAATACTCGCAATGCGCCTGGACGATTCGAGAGGCTGAGCCTTGCCACGCTTGCCGGCCTCTTCAGGAAGCGTGATGGGTCAGGTCGTGGAAGTGGATGCCCGTCGCCTTGATGACCGCGGTCATGGTGCGCAGGGTGGGATTGCCCTTGGGTGACAGGGCCCAGTACAGGCTTTCGCGGGACACCTTGGCACGCTCGGCCACGGCCGCCATGCCGCCCTGGGCCTCCACCACATGCCGCAGGGCCATCAGAAAGGCAGACTCTCCACCTTCCTCGTCCAGTTCGTCGAAGGCAGCGCGCAGGTATTCGCACGCCATGTCAGGGTCATCACGCAGCATCTCGATTACGGCGTCATCGTGGCGCTTCATCTCCGAGCCCTCCTCCTGTGGTCAGCCAGAAATGCCTTGGCCTGCTCGATGTCGGCCTGCTGGCGCTTCATTGTAGCCTGCAAGCTACAAGCGTTGGAGGAAACGCACCGCACTGCCCGGTGGTGGGGCACAAACGCAAACAGCCGCCCGAAGGCGGCTGTTTCAGATCTGGCGTCAGGCTGGTACCGGCGGTCGGACTCGAACCGACAAGGGCTTGCACCCGGCGGATTTTGAATCCGCTGCGTCTACCAATTCCGCCACGCCGGCAACGCCGCAGGCATTATACGTGGGCACCGGGGCAGGTCAATCGGCCGGCTGACTTCCCTGCCGCGAGACGGTATCCTGTCGGGCTTTGCGCGGCTCGTGACGCCGCCCGACACGCCCCCTGAGCCGGATCAGAACGCCCCCATGCAGCGCGCCGACTTCCACTACGAGCTCCCCGAGGAGCTGATTGCCCGCTACCCCTCCGAGCAGCGCAGCGACTGCCGCCTG
The DNA here is from genome assembly GCF_033549285.1 of Halomonas sp. Classification (GTDB taxonomy): domain Bacteria; phylum Pseudomonadota; class Gammaproteobacteria; order Pseudomonadales; family Halomonadaceae; genus Halomonas. The sequence goes on along the minus strand of NZ_JAWSUJ010000120.1, from coordinate 9,598 downwards.
CTGTGCGTCGATGGCACCACCGGCGCGCTCGCCCACCGCCGATTCCCCGACCTGGTCGAGCTGCTCGCCCCCGGGGACCTGCTGGTGTTCAACGACACCCGGGTGATTCCAGCCCGCCTGCACGGCCACAAGGCCAGCGGCGGCAAGGTGGAGATGCTGCTCGAGCGCCCCCTGGACGCCCATCGCGGCCTCGCCCACCTGCGCTCGAGCAAGTCGCCGAAGCCCGGCACCGAGCTGGTCTTCGAGGGGGGTATCCGCGCCGTGGTGGAGGGGCGCCGCGAGGCGCTGTTCGAGCTGCGCTTCCTCGGCGAGACGCCGCTGATCGCGCTGCTGGAGCGGCACGGGCACATGCCGCTGCCCCCCTACATCACCCGTGAGGACGAGCTGGCCGACCGCGAGCGCTACCAGACCGTCTACGCGCGCCGCGATGGGGCGGTCGCCGCCCCCACCGCCGGGCTGCACTTCGACGAGCCGCTGCTCGAGGCCCTGTCCGCCAGGGGCGTCGAGAGCGCCTACGTCACCCTGCACGTGGGGGCTGGCACCTTCCAGCCGGTGCGCGCCGACGACATCCGCGAGCACCAGATGCACAGCGAGTGGATCGAGGTCAGCGAGGCCGCCTGCGAGCAGGTGCGCGCCGCCCGTGCCCGGGGCAACCGGGTAGTGGCAGTGGGCACCACCAGCGTGCGCTGCCTGGAAAGTGCGGCCAGAGAGAGCGCCTGCCTGAAGAGCGCCGGTGACCTCAAAAAGGAGGAGGAGATCGCCCCCTTCAGCGGCGAGACCGACATCTTCATCTACCCGGGCTACGAATGGCGCTGCGTCGATGCCTTGATTACCAACTTCCATCTGCCGGAGTCGACCCTGCTGATGCTGGTGGCCTCCTTCGCCGGCTACGACACCACCCTGGCGGCCTACCGCGAGGCGGTGGCCGAGCGCTACGCCTTCTTCAGCTATGGCGATGCCATGTTCCTGACGCGCAAGCCCTGACACGCCGACGCCCAGCCCGATGCGCCACGAGATTCCCCATGCGTAGAGACAGCTTCATGACATTCGAGCGCCTGGCCAGCGATGGCCGGGCGCGCCGCGGCCGCCTCACCTTCCCCCGGGGAACGGTGGAGACCCCCGCCTTCATGCCGGTGGGCACCTACGGCACCGTCAAGGGCATGACGCCCGCCTCCGTGGAGGAGATCGGCGCCGAGATCATCCTCGGCAACACCTTCCACCTCTGGCTGCGCCCCGGCACCGAGGTGATCGAGGCCCACGGCGACCTGCACGACTTCGCCCAGTGGGAGAGGCCGATCCTCACCGACTCCGGCGGCTTCCAGGTCTTCTCGCTGGGCGCCATGCGCAAGATCACCGAGCAGGGCGTGCACTTCCGCTCGCCGGTGGATGGCGCCAAGGTGTTCATGGGCCCCGAGGAGTCCATGGCGGTGCAGCGCTCGCTGGGCTCCGACGTGGTGATGATCTTCGACGAGTGCACCCCCTACCCCGCCACCGAGGCGGAGGCCGCCTTCTCCATGGAGCGCTCGCTGCGCTGGGCACAGCGCTCCCGGGAGGCCCATGGCGACTCGCCCTCGGCGCTGTTCGGCATCATCCAGGGCGGCATGTACCCCGGGCTGCGCGAGCGCTCCCTCGAGGGCCTGCTCGAGATCGGCTTCGACGGCCTGGCCATCGGCGGCCTCTCGGTGGGCGAGCCCAAGGAGGAGATGATCCGGGTGCTCGACTACCTGCCGACCTGGATGCCCGACGACACCCCGCGCTACCTGATGGGCGTGGGCAAGCCCGAGGACCTGGTGGAGGGCGTGCGCCGCGGGGTCGACATGTTCGACTGCGTGATGCCCACCCGCAACGGACGCAACGGCCACCTCTTCACCGCCGAGGGAACGGTCAAGATCCGCAATGCCAAGCACCGCTTCGACACCCGGCCGCTCGAGGAGGGCTGCGACTGCTACACCTGCCGGCACTTCTCCCGTGCCTACCTGCACCACCTCGATCGCTGCGGGGAGATGCTCGGCTCGATGCTCAATACCATCCATAACCTGCGCCACTATCAGCGCCTGATGGCCGGTTTGCGCGGTGCCATCGAAGCGGGTACATTGGCGAACTTCGTGGAAGGCTTCTATGCGCAGCGCGGCCTGCCGGTACCTCCCGCACCGAATTGACCCACGGCCGGCCCCCAGGGCCGGCCGTAGAATATCCCGCTTTCATCACCCAGGAGATCGTCATACATGCTGGACTTCTTCATTTCCCCGGCCATGGCCCAGGATGCCGGCGCCGCCGGTGGCGGCATCGCCCAGATCGTCATGCTGGTCGGCTTCGTGGCCATCTTCTACTTCCTGCTGTGGCGCCCCCAGGCCAAGCGCGCCAAGCAGCACAAGCAGCTGATCGGCAACCTCGCCAAGGGTGACGAGATCGTCATCGGCGGCGGCATGCTGGGCCGCATCACCAAGGTGAGCGACGACAGCGAGTTCCTGAGCATGGAGATCGCCGAAGGCACCGAGGTCAACGTGCAGAAGAACGCCGTGGCCGCCGTACTGCCCAAGGGCACGCTCAAGTCCATCTGACCCGGGCACCTTCCCGCCCCCACCGCGGCTCCTTCCGGGCCACGGCGGGGGCTGCCCTGCGGCCGGTGCGGCAGGAGCCGCGCGACCGGCTCCCGCCCTCACCGGTCGCCTCGTCAGCCTACAACGTCCGCAACCTGAGGGCAGGGCCCCCATGCTCAACCGTTACCCCCTGTGGAAGTATCTGCTGATACTCGTCGTCCTCCTCGCCGGCCTGGTCTACTCCCTTCCCAACCTCTTCCCCGAGGACCCGGCGGTCCAGATCAGCAGCGAGCGGGGCGACGCCACCATCGGCGCGAGCCAACTGGATCGCATCCGTGCCTCCCTCGACGAGGCCGGCATCGAGATCCAGGCGGTGGAGGAGGATCCCAGCAGCGTGCTGATCCGCCTCTCCGATGCCGACGACCAGATCAGGGCCCGCGACCGCATCAGCGACATGCTGGGTGACGAGTACGTGGTGGCGCTGAACCTGGCCGAGTCCACGCCGGCCTGGCTGCAGTCGCTCTCCGCCTCGCCCATGACCCTGGGCCTCGACCTGCGCGGCGGCGTGCACTTCCTGCTGGAAGTCGACATGGACGCCGCCCTGGAGCAGCGCCTCGAGGTCAATGCCAGCGCCATGCGCGAGCAGCTGCGCGGCGAACGGATCCGCTACCGCGATACCCAGATCGAGGAGCGCACCATCTCCATGGCCTTCGCCAACGCCGAGGACCGTGACGAGGCGCGCCGCCTGATCGCCCGTGAATTCCCCGACTTCGGCTACCAGAGCGAAGGCGACGACCGCGGCGCACGGCTGGTCATGACCATGACCGACCAGGCCGTCCAGGAGCTCCAGGACTACGCCATCAACCAGAACCTCACCACCCTGCGCAACCGGGTCAACGAGCTGGGCGTGGCCGAGCCACTGGTGCAGCGCCAGGGGCCGGACCGCATCGTGGTCGAGCTGCCGGGCGTGCAGGACACCGTGGCCGCCAAGCGCATCGTGGGTGCCACCGCCAACCTAGAGTTCCGCCTCGAGGCCCGCCCCGACACGCCGGACAGCGAGACCGAATCCTTCCCGTTTCGCAACAACGAGTCTCGCCGTGCCGACCTGATGCGTGACGTGATCATCACCGGCGACAGCGTCTCGAATGCCAACCACAGCTTCGACGAGAACGGCCGCCCCCAGGTCAACATCAACCTGGACGGCACCGGCGGCACCCTGATGAACCGGGCCACCCGCACCAACATCGGCCGCAACATGGCGGTGCTGTTCATCGAGCACAAGACCCGCGAGACCACCGTGACGGTGGACGGCGAGGAGGTCGTGGAGCGCGAGCCCTACACGGAACGCGGCATCATCAGCCTGGCCACCATCCAGAGTGCGCTCGGCAACAGCTTCCGCATCACCGGGCTCGACTCGCCCACCGAGGCGGCGGAGCTCGCCCTGCTGCTGCGCTCCGGCTCGCTGGCCGCGCCCATCTACTTCGTGCAGGAGCGCACCATCGGCCCGAGCCTGGGCGCCGAGAACATCGAGCGCGGCATCATGTCGGTGCAGATCGGCCTGCTGCTGGTGGTGCTGTTCATGCTGGTGCGCTACAAGGTGTTCGGCGTCTTCGCCAACGTCGCCCTGGCGCTCAACCTGACCCTGCTGGTGGCGGCCATGTCGCTGCTCGGCGCCACCCTCACCCTGCCCGGCATCGCCGGCATCGTGCTGACGCTGGGCATGGCAGTGGACGCCAACGTGCTGATCTTCGAGCGCATACGCGAGGAGCTGCGCACGGGGCTGTCGGTGCAGCAGGCCATTTCAGCCGGCTACGAGCGTGCCTTCACCTCGATCATCGATGCCAACATCACCACCCTGCTGGTGGCGGTGATCCTGTTCTCCATCGGTACCGGGCCGGTCAAGGGCTTCGCCGTGACCCTCTCGCTGGGGATCATCACCTCGCTGTTCACCGCCCTGATGGTGACCCGCGCCATGGTGAACCTCACGTACGGCGGCAAGCCGGTCAAGAAGCTCTGGATATAAGAGGTGGCAATGAAATCCCTCGTCAATCGACAGCTCGACTTCATGGGCAAGCGCCGGGTCGCCTTCGCGATCTCGGGCCTGATGCTGCTGGTGTCGATCGCCTCGCTGCTGTTCCAGCAGCTCAACCTGGGGCTGGACTTCACCGGCGGCACCCTGGTGGAGGTCCGCTACGCGGTGGCGCCCTCCCTGGACGCCGTTCGCCAGATCCTGGAGGACACCGGGTTCCGTGACGTCTCGGTGCAGACCTTCGGCGCCTCCACCGAGGTGCTGATCCGCCTGCAGCAGGCCTTCGACCCCGATGTCGGCGAGCAGGTGGTGAACCTGCTGCGCGACGCCGGCGACGAGGTGGAGCTGGTGCGCGCCGAGTTCGTCGGCGCCCAGGTGGGCGACCAGCTGCGCGACCAGAGCGGCATGGGCCTGCTGGTGGCGCTGGGCATCGTGATGCTCTACGTGGCCTTCCGCTTCCAGTACAAGTTCGCCATCGGCGCCCTGCTGGCGCTGATGCACGACGTGATCATCGTCGTCGGCCTCTTCTCGCTGTTCCAGTGGGAATTCGACCTCACCGTGCTCGCCGCCCTGCTGGCGGTGATCGGCTACTCGCTCAACGACACCATCGTGGTCTACGACCGCATCCGCGAGACCATCCGCAAGTCACGCATCGATGACATGCCGACGATCTTCAACGAGGCGATCAACATGACCCTGTCGCGCACCCTGGCGACCTCCGGCACCACCCTGCTGGTGCTGCTGGCGCTGCTGCTGCTGGGCGGGGACATGATCCACTTCTTCTCCATCGCGCTGATCGCCGGCGTGGTGGTCGGGACCTTCTCCTCCATCTATGTGGCGGCGGCCCTGCTGCTGGCGGTGAAGCTGGACCGCGAGGACCTGATCCCGGCGAAGAAGGAGGACCCCGAGGCCGAGGAGCTGCCCTGACAGCGCCGAGCCGCGCCCCGCCTCTTCGCCGAGGTAGAAACAGAAAACCCCCGCCGGCAATACCGACGGGGGTTTTCCTTTTAGCTTGGCGCTTGTGGCTCGGCGCTCAGAAATGCGGCTTGAGCTGCTGCACCAGGGCCTTGTAGAGGCGCGGCCCGGCGGCCATCAGGCGTCCCTCGATCTCGACGCTGGGCTGGCCATCGGGGGTGCCCATCAGGGCGCCGCTCTCCTTGAGCAGCAGCGAACCGACATGCAGGTCCTGCTCCTCCAGGCCCAGCACGAAGGCGGCGTCGGCACGCCCCGCCGCCAGCTCGGCGATGTCGAGCAGGCCGCTGCCGGAAGCGCGCTGCAGCTCGATCTGCGGGCCGAGCTGCTGCACCAGGGTCAGGTAGGAGGGCAGGAAGCGCGGGCGCAGCCAGGTCTCGGGCAGGCTCATGGCGATCCGGGTGCCGGCCACGGCGGTGTTCTTCGACACGCGCAGGCGCTTGCCGTTGAGCTGGGCACCGCGCCCGCGACTGGCCAGGTATTCGTCATCGCTGAAGGGACAGATCACCACCGCATGCTCCGGGCGGCCCTTGACGAGACAGACCACCGACAGCGCGAAGCCCGGGGAGGCGACGCTGAGGTTGGAGTAGCCGTGGAAGGGTTCGATCTTCCACAGGGTATCGGCACCCTCGCCCTCACCGGCGCGATGAGGCGTGAAGCGCCCCTGTACGCCGTGCTGGGGGTAGCCGCGGGAGAGCTGACGGACGATCAGCGTCTCGGCATTGCGAGCGGCATCCTCGAGCAGGCGGTCGAGGTTGTGCTCCTGGTGGGAGTTCTCGATTCGCTCGCGGATGCGCAGGAACTGTTCGCCGGCGCTGCGTGCCGCACGCAGCGCGAATTGGACCATCGGATGCATGATCGGGCCTTGGGGAGTCGGTGGTGTTAAAGAACGGGTCGGCGCGCATCCTAGCAGAAGCGCGCGGGGCGCGCCATTCGACGCATCGGGCCGGCGTGATAGAATCGCCCGCCTCCCCCCAGCATCCACAGGCCCACCATGCTCGAGCGCATCCGCATCGTCCTGATCGGCACCAGCCACCCCGGCAACATCGGCGGCACCGCCCGCGCCATGCACAACATGGGCCTGTCGGACCTGGCCCTGGTGGCGCCGCGCTGCGAGCCGCTCACCGCCGATACCGTCTCCCGCGCCTCGGGGGCCGACCATATCGTCCACGGCGCCCGCACGGTGGAGTCCCTGGAGCAGGCGGTGGGCGACGCCACCCTGGTCGTCGGGGCCAGCGCCCGCTCGCGCACCCTGCCCTGGCCGATGGTCACGCCTCGCGCACTCGGCGAGCGCCTACCGGCGGAGCTGGCCAGCGCCGAGGCACGCGTCGCCCTGGTCTTCGGCCGCGAGGACAGCGGCCTGACCAACGCGGAGCTGCAGCGCTGCCATGCCCATGTGCATATCCCCACCAATCCCGACTTCAGCTCCCTGAACCTGGCCGCCGCGGTGCAGGTGCTGGCCTACGAGTGCCGCCAGGCGTGGCTTGGCCAGCAGGAAGCCAGCGGCCCTGCCGAGGCGCCACCGACCCAGCCACTGGCCAGCCACCAGGAGCTCGAGCGCTACTTCGAGCACCTGGAGCGCACCCTGGTCACCATCGGCTTCCACGACCCGGCCACCCCGCGGCAGCTGATGGCCCGGCTGCGCCGCTTCACCCTGCGCGCCCGCCCCGAGAGCATGGAGCTCAACATCCTGCGCGGCATCCTCACCGCCACCGAGCAGCAGGCCGAGCGCCGCGAGTAGATGGCGGGCGCGGCTTGAAGCCGGCCCGCCGCGCCCCCACTATGAAGGCCATCCCCCATCCCCCATCGCCCCGCCACCCAAGGACCGCTGCATGCTTGAACGTCTGCGCGAGGACATCAACAGCGTATTCGCCCGCGACCCAGCGGCACGCAACTTCCTGGAAGTGCTGACCAACTACCCGGGCCTGCATGCCCTGCTCATCCACCGCCTCAGCCACTGGCTGTGGCGGAAGAACCTCAAGTGGCTGGCGCGCAGCCTCTCCACCTTCTCGCGCTGGCTCACCGGCATCGAGATCCACCCGGGAGCGACCATCGGCCGACGCTTCTTCATCGACCATGGCATGGGCGTGGTGATCGGCGAGACCGCCGAGGTGGGCGACGACGTCACCCTCTATCAGGGCGTGACCCTGGGCGGCACCAGCTGGAACAAGGGCAAGCGCCACCCCACCCTGGAGGACGGCGTGATCGTCGGCGCCGGCGCCAAGATACTGGGCCCCTTCAGCGTGGGCACCGGCGCCAAGATCGGCTCCAACGCCGTGGTCACCAAGGAGGTGCCCGCCGGCGCCACCGTGGTCGGCATCCCCGGCAAGGTCGTGCAGCGCGTCGACCCCGACCAGGCCGAGGAGTTGGAAGTGGACCCCGCGCGGCGCGAGGCGATGCGCCGCAAGTTCGGCTTCGACGCCTATGGCGTCAGTCAGGACATGCCCGACCCGGTGGCCCGCTCCATCCAGGCGATGCTCGATCACATGCACGCGGTGGACGAGCGCATCGAGCGCATGTGCACGACCCTGCGCAAGGTGGACGCCAGCTACCGCGATGGCCGCCTGCCCGAGCTGCGCGACGAGGACTTCGCCGACATCCTCGCCGACGTCGACAGCTGCTGCCCGCCCCGGGAAGAGGCGGACGAGCGGGGCGCGGACGCCCCCGCCGAGCACGAGCGCGAGGAGACCACCGCCCCTCGACGGCGCAATGGTTGACCAGGATACTCGGTCTTTACCATAATGGCGGATCACGTTCATTGACTGCCGACCCGCGTGTCGGTGCCGAGGTGAGTTCCTCATGCGCCTGACCACCAAGGGACGCTACGCCGTCACCGCCATGCTCGACCTGGCCATGAATGCCGACACCGGCCCCATCTGCCTCGCCGACATCTCGAAGCGCCAGGAGATCTCGCTCTCCTACCTGGAGCAGCTGTTCGCGCGGCTGCGGCGTGCCCGGCTGGTGGACAGCGTGCGCGGCCCGGGCGGCGGCTACCTGCTGGCCCAGCCGCCGGAGGGCATTACCGTGGCCCAGGTCATCGAGGCGGTGAACGAGTCCGTGGACACCACCCGCTGCGGCGGTCTCTCGGATTGCCAGCAGGGCGACACCTGCCTGACCCATCACCTGTGGTGCGAGCTCTCCGAGCACATCCACGGCTTCCTCAAGGAGGTCACCCTGGCCCAGCTGGCCGGGCGCGGGGAGATCCAGGCCATCGCCAGCCGCCAGCGCGGCCGGCGGGACGACGGCATCCTGGCCTCCACCACCTGAACCGCCGCTCTTGGCACCCGCTATACTAGCCCCGACCCCACAGCCCCGATTCGACAACCAGAACAGCGAGCCCATGAGCGCACCCGTCTACCTCGATTATGCCGCCACCACCCCGGTCGACCCGCGGGTCGCGGAGGTCATGAGCCACTACCTGACCCTCGACGGCATCTTCGCCAACCCCGCCTCGCGCAGCCACATGCTGGGCTGGCAGGCGGAACAGGCCGTGGAGAGCGCCCGCCGCCAGGTCGCCGACCTGATCGCGGCCGACCCCCGCGAGATCGTCTGGACCAGCGGCGCCACCGAGGCCGACAACCTGGCGCTGATCGGCTTCATGCGCGCCAACCGGGCCCGTGGCCGCCACCTGGTGACCTCCATCATCGAGCACAAGGCGGTGGTCGACACCGCCAAGGCGCTGGAGGACGAGGGCTTCGAGGTGACCTGGCTGACGCCGGACCGCGACGGGCGCATCAGCCCGGCGCAACTGCGCGAGGCGATGCGCGACGACACCGTGCTGGTCTCGCTGATGGCCGTGAACAACGAACTGGGCGTGATCCACGACCTTGCGGCACTGGCCGAGATGACCCATGCCTTCGGCGCCACCTTCCACGTGGATGCCGCCCAGGCGGTGGGCCGCCTGCCGCTGGACGTCGGCCGGCTCGGCATCGACCTGATGTCGCTCTCGGGGCACAAGGCCTACGGCCCCAAGGGCGTCGGCGCCCTCTACGTGCGGCGCAGCCCCGACATCCGGCTGGAGGCGCTGATCCATGGCGGCGGCCACGAGCGCGGCATG
>NZ_JAWSUJ010000119.1:0-11073 GCF_033549285.1 Halomonas sp. | reverse complement strand
CATCGCCGTGGAGCGCCAGACGCCGCTGGCGGTGATACGCTTCTGGGGCGACGGCTTCTGGGGCCTGCTGACCTTCTCGATGCAGATGCTGCTGGTGCTGGTCACCGGCTACATGCTGGCCAGTTCCCCGCCCGTCAAGCGCCTGCTGCAGAAACTCGCCGGCCTGGCCAAGAACGCCGGCAGCGCCATCATCCTGGTCACCCTGGTGTCGCTGGTCGCCAGCTGGATCAACTGGGGCTTCGGCCTGGTGGTCGGTGCCCTGTTCGCCAAGGAGCTGGCCCGCCTGGTACGCGTGGACTACCGCCTGCTGGTGGCCAGCGCCTACTCCGGCTTCATCGTCTGGCACGGCGGCCTGGCCGGCTCGATCCCGCTGACCATCGCCACCGACGGCCATTTCACCGCCGAGCAGATCGGCGTGATCGGCACCGGCGATACCATCTTCTCGCTGTTCAACCTGGCCATCGTGGCCTGCCTGTTCATCGCCGTGCCACTGGTCAACCGGCTGATGCTCCCCAACGAGAACGAGAGCGTCTACATCGACCCCAAGCTGCTGGGTGACGACGAGGAAAGGCGCGTGCGCATCACGCGTCCCGCCGAGCGCCTGGAGAACAGCACGACCCTGGCCTGGCTGGTGGGCATTCCCGGGGTGCTCTTCCTGCTCGACCACTTCGTCTTCCGCAACGGCGGCCTCAACCTCAACGTGGTCAACTTCCTCTTCCTGTCGCTGGCCATCGTGCTGCACCGCACGCCGCGCAGCCTGCTCGAGAGCCTCCAGGAGGCGATCAAGGGCGGTGCCGGCATCGTCATCCAGTTCCCCTTCTATGCCGGCATCATGGCGATCATGGTGCAGTCGGGGCTGGCGGAGAGCATGTCGGAGACCCTCATCTCCTTTGCCACCGAGACCTCGCTGCCCTTCTGGTCCTTCATCAGCGCGGGCATCGTCAACATCTTCGTGCCCTCCGGTGGCGGCCAGTGGGCCGTGCAGGCGCCGGTGATGCTGCCCGCCGCCCAGGCCCTGGGCGTGGACATTCCCCGGGTGGCCATGGCCGTGGCCTGGGGGGACGCCTGGACCAACCTGCTGCAGCCCTTCTGGGCCCTGCCGGTGCTCGGCATCGCCGGCCTCAAGGCCAAGGACATCATGGGCTTCTGCCTGATCCAGCTGTTCATCACCGGCATCATCATCGCCGTGGGCCTGACCTGGTTCTGATCCCGGGTCCGAATCCGCGACACCGAACGCCTTGCTCCCCCCACGGGGGCAAGGCGTTATGCTGTAGGAAACCTCAAGGGAGCATGACGATGGACGACCAACCACTGAGCGGCCAGCACGAGCTGTCGATGACCGTGCTGATGACCCCGGACATGGCCAACTTCAGTGGCAAGGTGCATGGCGGCGCCATCCTCAAGAAGCTCGACGAGGTGGCCTATGCCTGTGCCAGCCGCTACGCCGGCCACTACGTGGTGACGCTGTCCGTCGACCAGGTGCTGTTCAAGCAGCCGATCCATGTCGGCGAACTGGTCACCTTCCTGGCCTGTGTCAACCATGTCGGCAGCTCCTCCATGGAGATCGGCATCAAGGTCGTGGCCGAGGACATCCGCCAGAAGGTGATCCGCCACACCAACAGCTGCTACCTGACCATGGTGGCCGTGGACGAGAGCGGCAAGCCGGCACGGGTCCCGCCATTGAAGCTGGAGACACGCCTGCAGAAGCTGCGTTTCGAGAAGGCGGCCCTGCGCAAGAAGCTGCGCAAGCAGGCCGAGGAGGAGGAACGGCGCACCCAGGCCGAGCACGGCGACCCCTGACAGGAGAGAGCGTCAGCCGCACTCCAGGGCGGTGATCCGGTCTCGCTCGTCCAGGCGGACGTTGAGGCGTTCGGCCCGGTAATCGAGGGTATGGGCCTCGCCGGGACGCATCACGCGCAGGGCATCGGCACCGCTCGCCTCACGCAGGGACGCCCCCAGCGTCGCGTCGAAGTGGCGCCCCACCCGGTCCTGGACACGAGCGGCTCCGCAGGCATCCTCGCCATCGGTGACACGAGGAGGCTTCGGCGCCGGCTCGCGGGGAACAGTGGGCTCGTTCGTGGCACTGCAGGCGGTGATCAGCGACAGGCCAGCGGCGGCCAGCCAGGGTTTCCAGGCGAGCAACATGCGACAGTTCCAGCTAGTGAACGGGGATCTTGTCGAAGGATACAGCAAGACGGGCACGCCGAAGGGCGTGCCCGTGTCAGCCTAGCAAGGCTTGCCATGCCGGGTGACCCGCTCAGCTGGCGGCATCCTGCACGGCCTCACCACCCTGCTCGACGTCCTGGCCGGCGCCTTCCAGGGTATTGCACCCGGCGAGCAGGCCAGCGGTCATCAGCAGCATGAAACTCGTGGCGATCGCTTTCTTCATGGCATGTTCTCCTTAACGGTTTCAGGGATCCATTCCTTGCCGTGAAGCAATGGTATCTTCAGCCTAGCAGCCCACTCGCCGACCTGCACAGGGGCGACAACGTCAGGAGCTGGAGCGCTGGATCGCCTCCCCGCCCTCCTCGATGTCCTCGCCGGCGCCGCGGATGGTATTGCAGCCAGCGAGCAGGGAAAGGGTGAAGAGTGAGACCAGGATCAGCGATATTGTACGTTTCATGATGGCGTCCTCGTTGCCGTTCCCGATGTGGAACACAAGGGGTGTCCCCTTCAATCTAGCAGGTTCGGCGAAAGTGCCCAGTGGGCTCACCCCATCAGCAGCCGCAGGATGATCGCGAGGATCACTGCGATGGTCAGCCACTTGACGACGAAGGCCCCGCGCGGGCTCATGTTGACCTTCACCGCCAGCCAGGCCCCGAGCATGCTGCCGGCCGCCAGCACCAGGCCGTAGCCCCAGCGCACCTGGTCATTGGCCAGGAAGATCGCCAGGGCCGGCAGGGTGTAGACGAGTATGATCAGCACCTTGAAGACGTTCACCTGGGCCAGGTCGATCTTCAGCATGCGGTAGAGCACCACGATGAACAGGATGCCCACCCCGACCTGGATGAAGCCGCCATAGAGGCCGATGGCGAACATGGCCAGGTAGACCGCCGGCGTGAGGCGCTCCGGGGTCAGCGTCCGGGTCTCCAGGCGCGGCTGGGGGAGCAGCATCAGCACCGCCGAGCACGCCATCACGGTGATCAGGATCGCCTCGAAGAGCGCATCCCCGGTCTGCAGGGCCAGCCAGGCGCCGAGCAGCGAGCCGACCACCGCCGGCACCGAGAGCCTCAGCGAGAGGCCCAGATAGCGGGCACCGGCGCGGAAGAAGCTGGTCACCGCGGAGATGCTCTGCAGCGCGATCGAGACCCGATTGGTGCCGTTGGCCGCCTGGGGCGGCAGCCCCAGGAACATCAGCAGGGGCAGGGTCAGCATCGAGCCCCCGGCGGAGAGCACATTGATGAAGCCGGCCAGGGTCCCGATGGCCAGCAGGGCAAGCGCCTCGAGCAACGTCATGAGAGCGTCCGTCTATTTGCGGGTCAGAGATAGGCCGCCCAGCATACCGGGGCATCCCTGCCGGGGGGAATCTGCCCCCCGATGCGGGAGGGGGTGTGCCATGATGACGGATACAGGGACAGCCGACGCGAAAGGAGACCCGTGATGTCGGATTTCGAACCCGATGCCCGCCTGGTGAACGACAGCTACCCGGTCACCGAACTGCCGCTCTGTCAGCTGCGGCTGATGGACGACGCCCGCTTCCCCTGGCTGGTGCTGATACCGCGCCGCCTCGAGGTTAGCGAGGTGTTCCAGCTCGACGTCCCGGCCCAGCAGCAGCTGTGGCGGGAGGCCAGCGCGGTCGGCAGGGCCATGCTAGAGGCCCTGGGCGGCGACAAGCTCAATATCGCCAGCCTGGGCAATGTCGTCGCCCAGCTGCATGTGCATGTCATCGTCCGGCGTCGAGAGGACGCCGCCTGGCCGGCGCCGGTATGGGGCCACGGCCAGGCCGAGGCCTACGACCTGGACCGCCTGGCCGACATGCGTGCCCGCATCCTGGCCGAGGTGGAGGGGCTGGACCTCGATTCAGGGCAATAGGCCCAGCCGCGACTGCAGGTCGGTCAGCAGGGGGTCAAGGACGGTGGGCGGCAGGGGCCGTCCACCCCGGGTGGCGATGAAGCTGACCCGGCTGCCCTCTCCCTGGCCGGCCACGCGCAGCGACACGCCGTAACCCGGCATCCGACCCAGCACCGCCTCCAGGCGTCCCAGGTCGCCGTCGGCATGGCGGATCACGTAGCCGCGCTCCATCAGCAGGTGCATGGTCTCGCGCAGGGTAGTCTCGGGCGCTGCCGCCAGGAGAATCTCGCGGGGCTCAGGCGGAGCCGGGGTGGCACAGCCGGCCAGCCAGGCGACCAGCAGCAGTATCAGGAACGAGCGCTTCATGGGGCCTCTCCTGCCGGTACGGCCTCGATGGCATCGCGCAGATCGCGGCAGAAGCCGGCGTCGCTGGCGCTGCGCGATTCGCGCAGGTCACCCCGCCAGTCGATCATGCGAATGTCACGGGCCACCTGCAGCTGCCCCTGGTCGAGCATCACCGAGAGCCGCTCGATGCGGGTCGCCTCATCGACGCCCACTCCGAAGCCCGTGCCGAGCCCGATCATCACGCCGGAAGACACATGACCGCCGCTGCCGCCCAGCACGAAGCCGCCGATGCGCGGCAGGCGCTCGACGCCGTTGTCGTGATAGATGGTGGTCCTGGCGCGCTCGGCACTGACCAGCCCCAACGACGCATCGGTGTGGCGCACCAGGAAGCCCTCCGCCTCAAGAGCCGTGACCACCCGGTCCAGGCTGTCGCCGGGCCCGGCGGACCAGCGGCACTCGGCGGCCGGGGCAGGTTCGGCCACGGGCAGGGTCGTCGGCGTCACCTGGCAGCCGGCCAGCGCCGCCGGCAGCAGCAACAGCAGCCATCTACGCATTAGATGCTCTCCGGGAAGGATCAGAATCAGTCTACGCCGGAAGCCGGCAGGGATGAAGCGCCTGGGGTTCTGTCCCGCGCCGGCCGGCGCTAAGCTGGAAACCCCTTCCACCAGACGAGAGCGGCCATGAAGATCCTCATCTGCCCGGACAGCTTCAAGGATGCCCTGCCCGCCGCCGATGCCGCGCGCGCCATCGCCGTGGGGGCGAAGCGTGCCGGCAGCGACATCGAGGCCCTGGAATGCCCGCTGGCCGATGGCGGCGAGGGCAGCCTCGATGCCCTGCTGGCCGCCACCGGGGCCGAGCGGCGCTCGGCTGACGTCCACGACGCCCTGGGTCGCCCGGCCCGGGCCGACTGGGGCTGGCACGCCGCGAGTCGCACCGCCTACGTGGAGTTGGCCGAGGCCAGCGGCCTGCAGGCGCTGGCGCCCGACGAGCGCACCGCCCTGCACAGCACCACCTTCGGGGTCGGCGAGCTGGTCCGCGAGGCACTGGATGCCGGTGCCGAGCGACTGCTGCTCACCCTCGGCGGCAGCGCCACCAACGACGGCGGGGCGGGGATGCTGACCGCCCTGGGGGCGCGACTGCGTGACGGCGAGGGCCGCGACCTGGCCCCGGGCGGCACCGCCCTCGCCGACCTGGCCGAGCTCGACCTGGACGGTCTCGACCCGCGCCTCGCCGGCCTGCGGGTCGAGACCGCGGTGGACGTGGACAACCCGCTGCTGGGCGAGCGTGGTGCCAGTGCGGTCTTCGGCCCCCAGAAGGGCGCCACGCCGGACGAGGTGGCACGCCTCGATGCCGCCCTGGCCCGCTTCGCCGACGTCAGCGCCGCGACCCTGGGCCAGGAGTCCCGCGACCTGCCCGGGGCCGGCGCCGCCGGCGGCATGGGCTTCGCCGCCCGCGCCTTCCTCGGCGCCGAACTGCGCCCCGGCATCGAGCTGGTGATGGCCCAGGCCGGCGTCGAGACCCTGCTGGCGGACGCCGACCTGGTGATCACCGGCGAGGGCCAGCTCGATGGCCAGAGCCTGGCCGGCAAGACCCCGGTGGGCGTGGCGCGGCTGGCCCGGCGTCACGGCGTGCCGGTGGTGGTGCTGGCCGGGCGCCTGGCACCGGGCTGGCAGGGCGCCTTCGACGAGGGCGTCACCGCGGCCTTCGCCCTGGCCGATGGCCCCATGGCGCTCGACGAGGCCCTCGCGCGCTGCGCCGAGCTGCTGGCCGACCGCACCGAAGGCCTGGTGCGGCTCTGGGTCGCCCTGGCCGGACCCCGGCCTTGAAGAGCGCGCCCGACACCCGCATGTCATCGGCATTGGCTATGGTGGCCATGGCGACAGTTGACTTACCCGCCGCCGGCGGACCCGCTACCCTATCCTGCATCGCGATCAAGGAGGCATTGCATGAGCGACACCAATACCATCGGCCTGCATGAGGCCAGCGCCAGCCAGCTGGCCGAGAAGCTCAACGAGCTGCTGGCCAACTACCAGATCTTCTACATGAACGTGCGCGGCTACCACTGGAACGTGAAGGGCCGCCAGTTCTTCCAGCTCCACGAGAAGTTCGAGGAGTTCTACACCGACCTGCTGACCAAGGTCGACGAGGTCGCCGAGCGGATCCTCACCCTGGGCCACCAGCCGGTTCACGCCTACAGCGACTACGTGAAGCTCGCCAGGATCGAGGAGGACAAGAACGTCCATGACGGCGAGGCCTGCGTGCGCGGCGTGCTCCAGGGCTACCAGACCCTGATCGAGCTGCAGCGCGAGCTGCTCTCCCTGGCCTCGGATGCCGACGACGAGGGCACCGCCGCCCAGGCCGGCGACTACATCCGCGAGCAGGAGAAGACCGTGTGGATGCTGGGCGCCTACCTCGGCTGACCAGCGTCTCCGCAGGACCGACGCACGACGCCGTCCCGAGGGGCGGCGTCGTCGTTGCGGGGCCCGTCGCTGGGGCCGCCGCTCAGGAGGGCCCGGTCGTCTCGTCGTCCGGCTCGCCCTCTCCCCCGGCGGCGCGCACCAGTTCCGTCGGCAACGGCTTCTTCATGCGCACCCCCAGGCGCTGCAGCTCGGTGGCCTGGGCCACCAGACTGCCCTGCCCGCTGGAGAGCCGCCCCATGGCCCGGCGATGGCTGTCGCCCGCCCGTTCCAGGTGACGGCCGACCTCCTCGAGGCTCTCGACGAAGCCGGAGAACTTGGCCAGCAGCTTCTCGGCGCGGTCGCCGATCAGGCGCGCATTCTCGTTCTGTCGCTCCAGGCTCCACAGGCCGGCCACGGTACGCAGGCTAGCCAGCAGGGTGGTCGGGGTGACCACCACCACCTGGCGGTCGAAGGCCTCCTGGAAGAGCGTGGGGTCGCGCTCGAAGGCGGCCGCGAAGGCCGGCTCCACCGGCACGAAGAGGAACACGAAGTCCGGCGAGTTGAGCCCCGGCAGCGACGGATAGTCCTTGCCCGAGAGCCCGGCGACATGGCCGCGCAGCGACTGCAGGTGGGCCCTCATGGCCGCCTCGCGCTCGGCCTCGTCCTCGGCGTTGACCACCCGGGTCCAGGCCACCAGCGACACCTTGGCGTCGACGATCAGGTGGCGGTCGTCGGGCAGGTAGATCACCGCATCGGGGCGCTGGCGCCCCTGCTCCCCCTGCAGCGAGACCTCGCGGCGGTACTCGATGTCCCGGCGCAGGCCGCTGCGCTCCAGCACGGTCTCGAGCATCAGCTCGCCCCAGTGGCCCTGCGCCTTCTGGTCGCCCTTGAGGGCCCGGGCGAGGCCCGCGGCCTCCTCGCCGAGACGGGCATTGAGCCCGGCGAGCTGTTCGAGCTGCGCCTTGAGGGAGCCGCTGTCGCGGCTCTGCTGGCCATGCAGCTCCTCGACCCGACGGCGGAACTGGTCGACCTGCTCGCGGAAGGGGCGCAGCAGGGCCTCCAGGCTGTCGCGGCTCTGCACCGAGAAGGCCTGCTGGCGCTCCTCGAAGATGCGCCCGGCGAGCTGGCGGAACTCCTCCTTGAGCCGCTCCCGGGCCTCCTCCAGCAGGGCCAGCTGCTCGCGATGACGCAGCGACATCTGCTCGCGCTCGGCCTCCAGCCGGGCGGCATGCTCGCGCCGCTCGGCCAGCCGGTCGCGCGTCGCGGACAGCTCGGCCTCCAGTCCGGCCAGGCGCTCGCGACTGCCATCCAGCTGCGCATCGCTCTGGGCCAGCTCCTGCTCCAGCCGCCGCACGCTGGCTTCGCCCTCGGCTAGCGCCTGCTCCCGGACGAGGAGGCGTGCCTCGGCGGCGACCAGGCGCCTGCGCCAGGACAGCCCCACCCAGGCCATTGCCAGCAAGAGCCCGGCCAGCCCCCAGGCGAGCCAGGCAGGCGCCGCTCCCTGCAGCAGTTCGTTCATCATGACCTCGAGTGTGGAATGTGGAGAGAATCGGGAAACGCCCGGCATATCAGCGAACAGCGTTCGATATGCCCTCGCCCCCCGGCTATATTGTCGTCAGGGAACGCAGGGGCGAACCGAGTCACGTCAACGCCACGCATCGCGTCAAGCGTCGCTTCACGCGTCATTTCACGAGAGGACTCCCCCGATGAAACGACTCCTGCTCGCCGCCTCGATCGCGGCTCTGGCCCTGGCGATGAGCCTGCCGTCGCTGGCCGACCGCGACCGCCACCGCGGCTATCACGGCGCGTCGTCACACTACCAGGCTCACGACCGGTACCAGGATCGCGGCAAGCACCGCCACAAGGCCCACCGCAAGCATCGCCACCAGGCGCCCCGGCGGATGGTGGAGCATCGCTACCACTCACGGCCATCACGCCATCGGGACGATCGCCGGTACCGCGACTACCGCGGCCGCACCGACATCCCGCTGGT
The DNA here is from genome assembly GCF_033549285.1 of Halomonas sp. Classification (GTDB taxonomy): domain Bacteria; phylum Pseudomonadota; class Gammaproteobacteria; order Pseudomonadales; family Halomonadaceae; genus Halomonas. Next base: position 2,325 of record NZ_JAWSUJ010000119.1, on the reverse strand, counting down.
CACGGTGGATGGCTATCCGCTGGTCAGGATCCAGGTCAACCACTGAGGCCCGCCCGTCCGGGCCGATGCCGGGCCCGGGGGTCGGTAGCGCGTCTCAGCGGGCCTCGCCCCTGGCCAGGTCCTCGACCAGGGCACGCAGCAGTGCCCAGAACTCCGCCACGGAAGTAAGCTCCACCCGCTCGTCGGGGGAGTGGGCGCCGCGGATCAGCGGTCCGAAGGAGATCATGTCCAGCTGCGGGTACTTGCCGCCGAGGATGCCGCATTCGAGCCCGGCGTGGATCACCTTGACCTCGGGGTCACTGCCCAGCCGCTCACGGTGCAGGCGACAGAAGCGCGCCAGCAGCGGGCTGTCCGGATTCGGCGTCCAGCCCGGATAGGCGTTCTCGACCCGGATGCGCGCCCCGATCAGCTCGAACAGCGCCCGGAAGCGGTCGGCGAGGTCCTCGGTGGCACTGTCGCGCAGCGAACGCACCAGGGCGCAGAGGTGGAAGCGCCCGCCCTCCAGGCTGACCACGCCCAGGTTGTTGGAGGTCTCCACCACCCCCGGCACCGCCACGCTCATGCGCTCGACGCCGCAGGGGGCCACGTGCAGGGCGCGGACCAGCAGCTGGCTGGCCTGCTCCGTCAGCGCCTCGGCCGGCCGAGCGTCATGTGGTGTCAGTGTCAGGGTGAGCCCCTCGTCGGCGCCGGCCAGCTCGGCGCGCAGCTCCTCCTGCAGCACGGCCACTCGCTCGCTGGCGGACGCCTGCTCGTCGTCGGGCAGCACCAGGGTGGCAAAGGCCTCCCGCGGCAGGGCATTGCGCAGCGTGCCGCCATGGTAGTCGACCAGCCGCGCACCGAAGGGCTCGAGGGCACGCAGTACCCGCACCAGCAGCCGGTTGGCGTTGCCGCGCCCCTTGTGGATGTCGATGCCGGAGTGCCCTCCCGAGAGGCCGGTCAGCGACAGCCGCAGCGCCACCTCGTGGTCGACCAGCGGCGCGCTGGGCAGCTGTGCCTCGACGATGACGTCGGCGCCGCCGGCGCAGCCGATGTAGACCTGGCCACGGTCCTCGGAGTCCAGGTTGAGCAGCAGGCTGCCCTCGAGCCACCCCTCGGCCAGGTTGAGGGCCCCGCCCATGGAGGACTCCTCCTCCAGGGTGAAGAGCGCCTCCAGGGGGCCGTGTACCAGGGCCTCGTCCTCGAGGATCGCCAGCGCCGCCGCCACTCCCAGGCCGTTGTCCGCCCCGAGGGTGGTATCGCAGGCGTGCAGCCAACCATCCTCGCCCACCCGGGTCTCGATGGGATCCCGGGTGAAGTCGTGGGGGTGGTCGGCATTGGCCTGGGCCACCATGTCCAGGTGGCCCTGCAGGATTACCCCCGGCGCCGACTCGAAGCCGGGGCTGGCAGCCTTGCGGATGCGCAGGTTGCCGAAGGCATCGCGGTCGTGGGCCAGCCCCAGGCCGTCGGCCCAGCGCTCGAGGATCGCCACCAGGGCGGCCTCGTGGCCGGAGGGGCGCGGCGTGTTGCACAGGGTGCGGAAGTGGCGCCACAGGGGCCGGGGGGAGAGCTGCTCGAGATGTGCGTTCATGGCGGTTCTGTCTCGCGATTGACCCGGGAACTCTACCGGCCGGCCTCGCCGGGGGAAAGCCCGGGGTCGCCGTCGCGGAGCCGTGCCACGGCCTCGCGCAGCCAGTCCTGAACGCCGCGCTTGCCCGAGACTCCCAGCTGCACTGCCAGCCAGGACGTCGCGCGCCCCTGGAAGGCCCAGGCGGCGAGCAGCGCCAGCGCCTCGTCCTGGCGGCCCGCCAGGCGGCCAGCATGGCACCTTACCAGGGCCTGGATCGCCGGGCGGGCCAGGGCGGGCTCGCGATGGCCGAAGGCCACGTCATCGAGGTCGCGGCGATCCTCGTCGCCCAGGGGGGCGGCGGGCGCCTCGGCGAGCAGGGCCATCACCACCGCCGGCGCCAGCTCTGCCAGCTCGAAGGCCAGCAGCCCCGGCAGCTGGCGATGGAAGCGCGCCTGGAGGCGTTCGACGAGCCGCTGCCCCGTCGGGCCGGTGGGCCGCACCACCATCAGCGCATGCTCGCCGGTGGCCGTCTCCCGGGTCAGCCCCAGGCGCACCGCCCGGAAGCCCGCCGCCTGCCAGAAGGCCTGCAGCCCCGCCTCGGCACCGAAGCTCGCCCCCAGCAGGTCGATGCCGTCGCGCCGGGCCCGCGCTACCTCGGCCTCGACCAGTCGCCGCCCCGTGCCGTAACGGCGCCGCTCGGTCGGCACGGCGATGCGCAGCACCCGCCGCAGGCGGGCCGTCAGCGCCTCGCGCTCCCCGGCATGGGCGGCCAGCGACTG
>NZ_JAWSUJ010000118.1:0-11207 GCF_033549285.1 Halomonas sp. | reverse complement strand
GCCAAGCGCCAAGCGCCAAGCGCCAAGCGCCAAGCGCCAAGCGCCAAGCGCCAAGCGCCAAGCGCCAAGCGCCAAGCAGCATGATGGCTCGGCCACCCCTAGCATCAACGCAAAGCCCCCGATGGATGCTTGATCCAGCGGGGGCTCATTCCAGCTCAGCACCTACCGCCCGGCACGGGTCAGCTTGGCGGCTCGGCGCTTGGCTGCTCGGTGTTGCCCGAAGGGCGCTTTGCGCTGCCCGAACGGCGTCAGCCCTTGGCGCGCGGCAGCTTGAGGAAGTGCACGTTGGAGACGTGCTGCAGGATGCGGATCACCTGGCAGCTGTAGCCGAACTCGTTGTCGTACCAGACGTAGACCACGGCGTTCTTGCCATTGGCGATGGTCGCCTTGGCGTCGACGATGCCGGCATGGCGGTTGCCGACGAAGTCGGTGGAGACCACCTCTGGCGAGTCGACGTAGTCGATCTGCTTCTGGTAGGGCGAGTCCAGCGACATGCGGCGCAGGAAGTCGTTGAGCGCCTCGGCGTCGGTCTCCTTCTCCAGGCGCAGGTTGAGGATCGCCATGGAGACGTTGGGTGTCGGCACGCGGATGGCGTTGCCGGTCAGCTTGCCGGCGAATTCCGGCAGGGCCTTGGCCACCGCCTTGGCGGCACCGGTCTCGGTCAGCACCATGTTGAGCGGGGCGCTGCGACCGCGGCGGTCGCCCTTGTGGTAGTTGTCGATCAGGTTCTGGTCGTTGGTGTAGGAGTGCACGGTCTCGACGTGGCCATGCTCGACGCCGAACTCGTCGTTGAGCACCTTGAGCACCGGCACGATGGCATTGGTGGTGCACGAGGCCGCGGAGAGGATGCGATCCTGTTCGCCGATGTCCTGGTGGTTGATGCCGTAGACGATATTGGCAATGTCGCCCTTGCCCGGGGCGGTGAGGATCGTCTTGGCCACCCCCTTGCACTGGATGTGCTGGCCAAGGCCCGCCTCGTCGCGCCAGATGCCGGTGTTGTCGACCACCACGGCATTGTCGATGCCATAGTCGGTGTAGTCGATCTCGGCGGGCGAGTCGGCGTAGATCACCCGGATGACGTTGCCGTTGGCGGTGATGGTGCGTGCCTCGGCATCCACGCTGATGGTGCCGTCGAAGGGGCCGTGCACCGAATCGCGACGCAGCAGGCTGGCCCGCTTCTCCAGGTCCTTGGCGATGTCGCCGCGGCCGCGCACCACGATGGCGCGCAGGCGCAGCAGGTTGCCGCCGCCGGCCTTCTCGACCAGCACGCGCGCCAGGATCCGCCCGATGCGACCGAAGCCGTAGAGCACCACGTCCTTGGGCTGCCCGTTGTTGCCGGCGGGGTCGTGGGCATCGACGATCTCGGCCAACTCGTCACGCAGGAAGGCCACCGGGTCGCCGCCGCGCGCCTTGTAGGCCACGCCAAGCTTGCCCACGTCGACATGGGCCGGGCCCAGGTTGAGCTCGGTCATCGCCTTGACCAGCGGGAAGGTGTCCTGCACGGAGAGCTCGGTCCCCTCGATCTTGCGCACGTAGCGGTGATCCTTGAGGATGCGGATCACGCTGCGGTTGAACAGCGACCGCCCGAACATGGTCACCACCACGTTGTTGCGGCGGTAGAGGCTGCCGATCATCGGGATCATCTGCTCGGCGATCGCCTGGTTGTCGTGCCATTCCTGGAAGACGGTATCGAGGGATTGCTGACTCACGGGTCACCTCTCCTTGGTAAGAACAGTGGGATGGGGATACACGGCTATTATCCGGGGCGGCACCTGCCGAGGCAATCGCAGGATGGTCGCAGCCGCTGTAGGCGTTTTACAGGAATGCCCCGCTGACTACAGGCCGGCCGCGAGGCTGGTATCATGCCCGTTCCTCTGCACGCCGCTCACGACCACGGTTGGGTAACCGATAGCATGCCGAACTTCTCGCCGCTCGACCCGCCTCGCCCCCAGGGGCTGCGCGACATTCTCTACTGGCAGACGCCGCCGGGCAGCGCCACCGCCCTGGCCCTGGCCCACCTGGCCGAGGACGCCCCGCTGCTGGTGATCACCCCCGACACCGCCTCGGCACAGCGCCTGGAGAGTGACCTGGGCTTCTATGGCCACCTGCCGGTGCTGCCCTTCCCCGACTGGGAGACGCTGCCCTACGACAGCTTCTCGCCGCACCAGGACATCGTCTCCGAGCGGCTACGCACCCTGCGCCGGCTGCAGGACGGCGAGCACGGCATCGTGCTGGCGGCCATGAACACCCTCATGCAGCGCCTGCCGCCGGTCGAGTACATCGCTGGGCGCGTGATGACGCTGGAAACCGGCCAGACCCTGGACCGTGAGGGGTTCCGCGACGCCCTGTCGCGGGCCGGCTACCGGGCCGTGGAAACGGTCTATGAACCCGGCGAGTACGCCCTGCGCGGGGCGCTGATCGACCTCTTCCCCATGGGCGCCGAGGCACCGCTGCGCATCGACCTGTTCGACGACGAGATCGACACCCTGCGCACCTTCGAGCCGGACACCCAGCGCAGCGCCGAGAAGGTCGAGCGCATCGAGCTGCTGCCCGCCCACGAGTACTCGCTGTCGCGCAGCGCCATCGCCTGCTTCCGCGAGGGCTTCGAGACCCTGTTCGACGTCGACCCTCGCCAGTGCCCCCTCTACGTGGATGCCCTCAAGGGCATTCCCTCCCCCGGCCTGGAGCAGTACCTGCCGCTGTTCTTCGAACAGACCGCCACGCTCTTCGAGCACCTGGCCGAGGGCACGCGGGTGGCCATGCTGCCCGGGGTGTTCGAGGCCGCCGAGCACCACTGGGCGGCCATCGAGAGCCGCTTCGAGAACCTCGGGGTGGACCCTACCCGGCCGCTGCTGCCCCCCCACCGCGCCTTCGTGCCCGTCGCCGAGGCGTTCGGCGCCATCAAGCGCCACCCCCGCGTGGCCCTGACCGACGATGCCGACCACCGTCATGCCGTGGCGCCGGCCACCCGGACGCCGCCGACGGTGACGGTGAATGCCCGGGCGAAGCAGCCGCTGGCCGAACTGGCGGGCTTCCTCGCCGACCACCCGACCACGCGGGTGCTGTTCGTCGCCGAGTCACGGGGCCGCCGCGAGGCCCTGGAGGAGACCCTGGGGCCGCTCAGGCTCGATCTGCGTCACGTGGAGGACTTTCCCGCCTTCCTGACCAGCGGCGCCCGCCTGGCGATCACCGAGGGCGAGATCGATGCCGGCCTGTGGCTGACCGACCCGGACCTGGCGGTGATCAGCGAGACCGAGCTGTTCGGCGAGGTGGTCCGCCAGAGCCGCCGTCGCGAGCGGGCCACCGATGACAACGAGATGGCGATCCGTCACCTCTCGGAGCTGCGACCCGGCGCTCCGGTGGTCCACCAGGCCCACGGCGTGGGCCGCTACAAGGGACTCGAGACGATCGAGGCCGGTGGCCAGGCCGCCGAGTTCGTGACCCTGGAGTACGCCGACGGGGCGCGCCTCTACGTGCCGGTGGACAGCCTGCACCTGATCTCGCGCTATGCCGGCGCCGACGACGAGCTGGCGCCGCTGCACCGGCTGGGCTCGGACCAGTGGGAGAAGGCCCGGCGGCGCGCCGCCGAGAAGATCCGCGACACCGCCGCCGAGCTGCTCGACATCTACGCCCGCCGCGAGGCCCGGGAGGGTTTCGCCTGCGCCCCGCCCGACGCGGAGTACGCCCGCTTCGCCGCCAGCTTCCCGTTCGAGGAGACTCCCGACCAACGGGCGGCCATCCAGGCCGTGATCGGCGACATGACCGCCCCGCGCCCCATGGACCGGGTCGTCTGCGGCGACGTGGGCTTCGGCAAGACGGAGGTCGCCATGCGCGCAGCCTTCCTGGCCGTGCACTCCGGCCGCCAGGTAGTGGTGCTGGTGCCCACCACCCTGCTCGCCCGCCAGCACTACGAGAACTTCCGCGACCGCTTCGCCGACACCGCGGTCAACATCGAGCTGATCTCGCGCTTCACCGCGGGCAAGGGGCAGGCCGCGTCCCTCAGGCGCATCGAGGAGGGCCAGGCGGACATCGTCATCGGTACCCACAAGCTGCTGTCGAAGAGCACCAGGCTGCCCCACATGGGGCTCTTGATCATCGACGAGGAGCACCGTTTCGGCGTGGCCCAGAAGGAGCGCCTCAAGAGCCTGCGGGCCGAGGTGGATATCCTGACCATGACCGCCACCCCGATCCCGCGCACCCTGAACATGGCGATGAGCGGAATCCGCGACCTGTCGATCATCGCCACTCCCCCGGCCCGGCGCCTGTCGGTGAAGACCTTCGTCCAGCAGCGTGACGAGGCGGTGATCAAGGAGGCGATCCTGCGCGAGATCCTGCGCGGTGGCCAGGTCTACTTCCTCCACAACGAGGTCAAGACCATCGAGACCGCCGCCGAGAAGGTGCGCGAGCTGGTGCCCGATGCCCGGGTCGGCGTCGCCCACGGCCAGCTCCCGGAGCGCTCCCTGGAGCGGGTGATGTCCGACTTCTACCACAAGCGCTTCAACGTGCTGGTCTGCTCCACCATCATCGAGACCGGCATCGACGTCCCCAGCGCCAACACCATCGTCATCGAGCGGGCCGACAAGTTCGGCCTGGCCCAGCTCCACCAGCTGCGCGGCCGCGTCGGGCGCAGCCACCACCAGGCCTACGCCTACCTGCTTGCCCCGCCGCCCGGGGTGATGAGCAAGGATGCCGTCAAGCGGCTGGAGGCCATCGCCGGTGCGGAGGACCTGGGCGCAGGCTTCACCCTGGCCAGCCACGACATGGAGATCCGCGGCGCGGGTGAGCTGCTCGGCGAGGAGCAGAGCGGCCAGATGGAGGCCGTCGGCTATGGCCTCTACATGCAGATGCTCGACCGGGCAGTGAAGGCGATCCGCGAGGGGCGCACGCCGAACATCGAAGCCCCGCTGGACCAGGGGGTCGAGGTCAGCCTCTACCTGCCGGCCCTGATCCCCGACGACTACCTCCACGACGTCCAGCAGCGCCTGGTGATGTACAAGCGCATCGCCAGCGCCGCCGATGAGGCCGAGCTCAATGAGCTCAGGGTCGAGATGATCGACCGCTTCGGCCTGCTGCCGGAGCCGGTCAAGACCCTGTTGCGCCAGACCCGGCTGCGCCAGCGCGCCGAGCGCCTGGGCATCACCCGCCTGGAGGCCGGCCCCGAGAAGGGCCGGGTGATCTTCGCCGGCCAGACCCTCGTCGACCCGCTGGTGCTCGTGGAGCTGATCCAGCGGGCGCCGGACCACTATCGCCTGGATGGCGCCGACACCCTGCGCTTCGAGGCGGCGATGGAGAAGGCGGAGGAGCGCTTCCGGACGGTGGAACAACTCCTCGACACGCTCAACCGCAAGGCCGAGGCGGCCTAAGGGCCGGAGAGATTGCACCGGAGTGGTGGCGGATGTCTACACGTCCGGGCGATACTATAGGGTGAGGACGCCCAGGATGGGCCCATCGCAGCCCCCGACCCACGGCAACCACGAGAACATGACGTCGATGAAGCACTCCTTCCCGCTCGGGCTCGCCGCCCGATTCGCCACCACGCTAGGGCTTTGCGCCGCACTGGCCACATCGCTCCAGGCCAGCACGGAGGAGTGGCCACGTGGCCACTACCCGCTTCCCGAGGAGGGAGACCTGGTCGGCGAGGTCTATACCGTCGTTGCCGAAAGCGGCGACACCCTGATCGATATCGGCCACGAGCACGGCATCGGCTACGAGGAAATGGTGCGCGCAAACCCGGAGGTCAGTATCTGGGCACCCTTCGAGGGCACCGAGGTGGTGATTCCCGGCCGCTTCATCCTCCCCGAAGGCTCCCGCGAGGGCCTGGTGGTCAATGTGGCGGAGATGCGCCTCTACTACTACCCCCCGGCCGACGAGGGCGAGACGCCGCGCGTCGAGACCTATCCCATTGCCGTCGGGCGCATGGACTGGAAGACCCCCCTGGGCACCACGCGCATCACCGAGAAGGTCAAGGACCCGGCCTGGTACCCGCCGGCGTCAATCCGCCGCGAGCATGCCGAGGCCGGCGATCCGCTCCCCAGCGTAGTGCCACCGGGGCCCGATAACCCGATGGGCACGCGCAAGATGCGCCTGGGTATCCCCGGCTACCTGATCCATGGCACCAACCGCCCCGAGGGCGTGGGCATGCGCGTGACCCATGGCTGCATCCGCATGCTGCCCGAGGACATCGAGGCCCTCTTCCCGCGTCTGCCCATCGGCACCCAGGTCACGCTGATCAACGAGACGCTCAAGCTCGGCTGGGCGGACGGCACCCTGCACGTCCAGGCCTACCCCTACCTGGACGAGGAGGACGGCACCACCATCCAGCGCATCACCGAGGCCCTCGACCAGGTGGACACGGCGACCGACGGGCTCGACTACCCGGTGGACTATGCCCGTCTTCGCGAGGTCGTGGAGGTACCACAAGGCATGCCCGTGGCCCTGGAGGTCAGCACTCCGGATCCCGCGCCTGAAACGCTCTGGGACCGCCTGGAGCTGATCGCTGCCGATACCGAGTCCCGCGAGAGCCAGGCCGAGGAAAGCTGAGCCTCTGCCGGCTTGATCGCGAAGAGGCAGCCACCCCATCGCGATGCAAGTCGAGGCGTCGAACCGTTCGCCCACAAGGCAGGTGCTGCCACAGGGTGAATAGCACACTTCAACCAAACGACAGGGGCCTCGCCGCTACCGGCGAGGCCCCAGTCTTGAAGGTCCTTCTACCGCCCTACCGGGCGGCGGAGAACGATCACTTGCGCATGGAACGCTCGAACATGCGGTTCATCTCTTCGCGGTTCTGCTCGGACATCTGCAGGGCCGCCTGAGCGTCACGCTGTGCCTGATTGGCAGTGTTCTGCGCCTGGGTGGCGATGCTGCGTGCTTCGGCAGCGTCGGCCTGGGCAGACTCGGCGGTCTGACGGACTTCTTCCAGAGCGCTGTTGGAAGCACAACCGGCCAGAATGGCCAGAGAGGCGGCAGCGGCGGTCAGCTTCAGGGTAGTCTTCAGAGTCATGGTGTTCTCCTTGAGTCTTCCTTGGATACTGCGTTGGTGTTGCCTGAACATCAGGCGTCCTGCGGAAGCAGGCCTACGTGCAGCGACTTCTGCTGCGAAGCACAGGAGTCAAACGCTGTTTTATAATAAGAAACGGCGCTTGTCCATAGCTTAGAACGTCCCTTGCGCATGTAAAGCCTAGCGGATCACGACGCGTGTGCCAATGTCGATCAACGACGACAGGCGCTCGACCTGCGGGTCGGTCACCGCCACACAGCCGTCCGTCCAGTGGAACCGCTGGTGGATGTCGGGATCCCCCTCACCGACGCCATGGATGCCGATGAAGCCGCCCAACACCGTATCCTGGGGCGGGTAGCCATGTCGACGGTAATAGAAAAAGTAGTCGTCATAGTCCTGCTGGCTGTAGACCCCGGCCTCCAGCGCCATGCGGGCATGGGTCGGGGTGGGGTAATCGAGCCCGATAAAGATGTGGAACTTGCTGCGGCGGTTGAAGCGATTGACCCGGAACTCGCCGAGCGGCGTGGCCCGGTCGCCCCGCTTGCGCTGCGGTTTCGCTCCCCCTCGGCCCAGCGAGATCGGCTCGAAGCGCTCGACAAGCCGGTTGCCACGGTAGACGCTCAGCGCCACCTCCTGGTCCTCGACCAGCACCCACAGCTCGCTGTCATGGCGGGGAACGATGGCCCGGGACAGCAGGCTGTCCATCAGGTTGGCAGACGCATTCGGCGCCAGCAGCAGCAGAGGTGAGCTCAGTGCCAGCAGGCCGAAGCGGCGACGGGAGAGATGCTTCATCGGTAACGTCTCTGGGGCATACGGGAAATGAAAGGCATCGGACTGACCGCCGTTATACCGCATTGACACCCGCCTGTCAGGAAGAAAGACAGGAACGCGATACAGGGGCCGCCTCCGGCCCATCAGGCAGGCAGGATGGCACCCATCCGGAAGACCTCGCGCAGGGTGGTGATGCCGGCGTCGGCCTTGGCCAGGCCATCGGCAAACATCAGGGTCTCGCCCCGCGCCAGCAGGGTGCGTCGCAGAACGGCGTCATCGGCATGGCGCAGCAACAGGCCGTGATCCTCCGGGGTGGGCTGCCAGATCTCGAACACCCCGGTTCGCTCCCGGTAGCCCAGGCCGTCACAGTGTTCGCACCCCACCGGCACCCACGAATGCTCGGGCACCTGGAGTCCCACCGCCTCGAGCCACTGGACATCCTGGGACGGTGTCGGCCTTTGCTCACGGCAGTGCTCGCAGAGCCGGCGCACCAGACGCTGGGCGATCACCAGGCCGAGGCTGGCACTGATCTCGGCATCCTCCAACCCCAGTTATCGCAACGTGGAGACAGCCCCGACGGCATCGCGACTGTGCAGTGTGCCCATCAGCGAGCGCCCGCTGCCGGCCACGCTGATCGCCGCCGCGGCGGAGCCGGGATCACGGATCTCGCCGATCAGCACGTAGTCCGGGTCCAGGCGCAGCATGGAACGGGTACCGGTGGCGAAGTCCAGCCCGTTCTCGGCATCCACCTGGATCTGGTTGATGCCGGGAATGGCATACTCCACCGGATCCTCGAGCGTCACCACGTGGCTGTCGGTGAGGCGCAGCTGGTTCAGCAGCGTATAGAGGGTGGTGGTCTTGCCGGCACCGGTGGGCCCCGCCACCAGCAACATGCCGCCGGTCGCGTCCATCCAGCGACGAATGCCCCGGGCCCCCTGCTCGCCGATCCCCAGCGAGAGGGTGTCATGGAAGGTCCTGGGGGGCGCGAGAAAGCGGATGGCCAGCTTCTCCCCGGCGACACAGTTCACGGCGGTGACGCGAAGGAAGGTCTCCTCACCACCCTCCTCGCCGGGCGGCCAGCTGAAGCTTCCTTCGCTGGCGACCCGCGAGGGCATGGGATCGAGCCTGGCGAGCACCTTGAACTGGTTGGCCAGTTGGAGGCCATCACCGACATCGAGGTCCAGCACATCGATGACCCGGCCATCAATGCGCAGGCGGACGCGCCATCGCTCTCGGGAAGGATCGAGGTGGATGTCGCTGGCTCGCGCGCGGATGGCATCCTCGAGCAGCACATGGGCCATCAGGGTGTCATCGTCAGGCCCGGGCGGGTCGGCAAGCAGGGCCTCGAGCCGCGGCAGGAGCCGACGCCCTGCCGCCTGGCGCTCCTCGGCCATCAGTCGTGACGCTCGACGATGAACTGGGACATGAGCTTGTCGGTACGGCCGCGCAGGTGCATCTCGGTGGTGTCGAAGGGAAAGCGATCGATGTAGTCATGGTTTAACGGGGGCTTGTGGACATGCACCAGCGCCGCCTCGAGCCGCTCGCGGTAGACATAGGTCGCCGCTGCCACGCTATAGCAGAGCACCTCCCCGGATTCCAGCCGGCTGGCCCACTCCCCGCGAAGCTCGTGGTGACGAATGCGCTGGCGCACGTCGCCGGACTCACCGATATAGAGCAGCCGCTCGATGCCGGGCTCGCCACCCTCTGCGGCCGTGCCGGCATAGACACAGAAGATCCCCGATATGTCGGGAATCTCGCCAAGCTGCTCGTCCGTCCAGTAGCCCAGCAGCTTGAGTGACAGGATCTGATCCGACATCGCCTTCTCCTCAGTAGTCCTCGAGTCGTTGCATGTCGCGGGCCAGGCGACGCACCTCGGCCTCGTGTCCGCTGGAGAGCGAGGCGAAGAACTCGCGCTCGGCCTCCGCGGTTGCCCGCTCGACACGATGAGCATACAGGTCCTGAAGCGTCCTGTGCATGGTCAGCGCCGTAGAGAGCACATCCTGGACGCTGTCGCACGATACACACTCGGTGAGACGATCGAGGGTGGGCGCATGGGGAAAGTCGGTTGGGTCGTCGAACCAGGTCTCGAGCACCTTGCGATGGTCGCTATCTTCCTCGAGGTAGTCGGCCAGCTCGGTCTGCATCTTGCGCTCGTGCTCGGCCAGGTACTCCAGGGCCATGCGAACCCGATCGCTCACCTCACCGGCAGCCAGCTGGTCGTACTGCTCCGCCAGCCCCCGGTGGTAGTCGGCCGCCCAGGCGACCAGTTCCTTGACCTGATGAAAGCGCATTGCGGCTCCTCCCACTGATGCCCAGACACGGGCAGATAGTCCATGTCTTCATCCTAGCCAAGCCGTGTCCATCACGCTTGACTCATATCAATGCCGTAGCAGACCGCCAGCGGTCGCCCGACTCGCCTCATTACGGGCACCGCGGCTTCTTCGGCCTTTCCCTGCTGCCACGAGCAGCCTGGCGCTGTTGCCGACCACGCTCAGCGAGCTCAAGGCCATCGCCGCGACTGCCACCTGGGGGGGAACCGCCATCCATGCCACCAGGGGTAACGCCGCACCGTTGTAGAGCGCCGAGAGCCAGAGGTTCTGGCGCATCACTCGCCGGGTCCGGCGGGCGATATCGATGGCGTCGCGCACCCCGCCCGGCCCGGGTCGCAGCAGTTGGATGGCCGCCGCCTCCCGGGCTGGCGTGCTGGCCTCCAGCGTCGCCACCCCCAGGCTGGCGGCGACCAGGGCCGGGGCATCGTTGATGCCGTCTCCCACGAAGAGCGACGGTCGGGGCAAGGCCTTCACCAGGGCGAGCTTCTGCTCCGGTGTCCGCTCGGCAAAGCAGGCCGAGCGCTGCAGTCCCAGCTCGGCTCCCAGACGCTGCACCAGCGCGTCGCGGTCCCCGCTGATCAAGGCCACGGCGAGCCCCTCGCGCCTCAGCGAGGCAAGCAGCGGCGCGGCCGCAGGGTCCGAGGAATCGGCCAGCCACAGGCTGCCGAGCCAACGCCGGCCAAGAGCCAGATCGACCCGAGTGCAAGCCGGAGCCTCCACGCTCCCCCTGGGCGGTACGACGCCCTCCGAAACCAGCCAGCCCGGCGACCCGATGCGCAGGGTGTCGTCCCCCCCGCCCCCCTCCGGGCACTCCAGCCAGGCGATGCGCCCCCCGCCGGGCCGCTCCTCGACCCGCCGGGCCGCTCCTCGACCCGCCGGGGCGCCTCGCCCTCCAGTAGCCCCGCGTCCAGGGCATGGCGGCGGATGGCCTGCCCCAAGGGGTGCTCGCTGACCCACTCCCCCCGGGCGGCCAGGCGCAGCAGCTCGTGCCGGGTCACGCCCGGGGCGGGGCTGAGGGAGGCCACCGAGAGCTCGCCCAGGGTCAGGGTTCCGGTCTTGTCGAAGGCGACGGCGCGCACCTGGCCGGCCTGCTCCATCGCGGCAGGGTC
>NZ_JAWSUJ010000117.1:0-11237 GCF_033549285.1 Halomonas sp. | reverse complement strand
CGGTGCCGACCTGGCGGTGACCACCTATGCGCTGCTGATCCGCGACCTGGAGCGCCTGCGCGAACACGACTTCGGCCTGCTGGTGCTCGACGAGGCCCAGGCGATCAAGAACGCCGCCAGCCAGACCGCCCGTGCAGTGCGTGAGCTCAACGTCGGACGCGCCATCGCCATGACCGGCACGCCCCTGGAGAACCATCTGGGTGAGCTCTGGGCCCAGCTCGATGCCGTGGCGCCGGGGGCGCTGGGGAGCCAGCAGTGGTTCGGCCAGCGCTTCCGCACTCCCATCGAGAAGGAGGGCGATGTCGCGCTGCGCCAGCGCCTCTCCCGGCGTATCGCGCCGCTGATGCTGCGCCGGACCAAGCAGCAGGTGCTGGCCGAGCTGCCGGAGAAGACCGAAGCCCGTCGCGACGTTACCCTGAGTGGTGCCCAGCGCGAGCTCTACGAGAGCCTGCGCCTGGCCCAGCATCAGCGGGTACAGCAGGCGGTGGCCGAGCGTGGCCTGGCTGGCTCGGGCATCGTCATGCTCGATGCGCTGCTCAAGCTGCGCCAGGTGTGCTGCGACCCGCGGCTGGTCAAGCTGGAGAGCGCGCGCCACACGAAGAGCTCGGCCAAGCTCGAGCAACTGCGTGAGCTGGTACCGCCGCTGGTCGAGGAGGGCCGGCGCATCCTGATCTTCTCCCAGTTCACCGAGATGCTGGCGCTGATCGGTCAGGCCCTGGAGAAGGATGACATTCCCTTTACCACCCTCACCGGTGACACCCCGGGCAGGACCCGTACCCAGCGGGTCGCGCTGTTCCAGCAGGGCGATATTCCGGTATTCCTGATCAGCCTCAAGGCCGGCGGCACCGGGCTCAACCTCACCGCCGCGGATACCGTGATCCACTACGATCCCTGGTGGAACCCGGCGGTAGAAGCCCAGGCCACCGGCCGCGCCCACCGCATGGGCCAGCAGAACCCGGTGTTCGTCTACAAGCTGGTATGCGCCGGCACCGTGGAGGAGCGCATCCTCGACCTGCAGGCTCGCAAGGCCGATCTCGCCGCCTCGATCCTCGAGGGCGGCGCCGAGCACACAAGCGACGGCCCGCTGTTCGACGAGGAGGACCTGGCGTTGCTTTTCGCGCCGGTGGCGTAGCCAAGTTCAACAACGGCAAGGCCGCCCAGAAGAGCCAGGCAGAATCTGCCGGCCAGGACCGCGAAGCCGACTAGAATGTATAGGCATGGTCCGCCCACTGGGAGGCGGCCAAACTTCCTGTGCTTCAGGGTCCTGTAGGAAAGGGGGGAATACGACATGTCCGCTTATCTTGTCTTCAACTATCGGATCAATGATCGGGAAGCGTACGATCCCTACCTTGCGGCTGTGCCGAGCATCCTGGAAGCCCATGGCGCAGAGATTCTCGCGGCAGATTTCGAGAGTGAAGCCGTGGAAGGTGATGCCGGGCATGTGACGGTGGTGCTGCGGTTTCCTTCGAAGGAAGCGGCGAAGGGATGGTATGACTCACCCGAGTACCAGGAGATCATCGGGTTGCGCGTGGATAACTGCGATGGCCTGGCCGTCCTGGCAAACGGGGTCGGAAGCTGAATCGCGAGCGTAGCCTCGCTGCCCCGAGGGGTGACAGCACGCGCAACCTGCAGCATCGTGCCATGGCCGCCGGGACTGTGCCCTCTTTCGCTACGGCCAGGGCCCCGCCTGGCAAGGGCGACCCAGGCGGGCCCCTGGCCGTAGCGATTGACGAAAGGCCCCGAGTCGGTCAACTGGCTCGGGGCCTGGTGCATTCTGGACTGGCCGATAATCACATGCGCAAGGGACGGCACCCGACTGCTGCCGATGAGACGCAATGGCTCAGGACGATGGACCTGTGCGTCGAGTAGGCCGGGTAGCCGACGCGGCGCCATCGTCACGCTGCCGACTGGTGTTTCGATCCGGTCACACCGCCCGCGATGGGCTAGGGTATATTCTTGAGAGCAGGCCGAAGGTTGGCCTTAAAACAAAGAAAAATCAGAAGGTTGTGTCATCTACTTCGAGGGCGGTCAAGATGCTCGAGAGCGTGTTTGCCCAGATCGGGGTGGTCCTCGGTCTCGCCGTGCTGGGAGGCGCACTGGCGCAGTTGCTGCGCCAGCCGCTGATCGTCGCCTTCATTGGCGTGGGCATCCTGCTCGGTCCCTCGGGGTTGAGCCTGGTGGAGCAGCGCACCGAGATCGAGCTGTTCGCCCGGCTCGGCATTGCCCTGCTGCTGTTCGTGGTGGGGCTGAAGCTCGACCTGCACATCATTCGGACCGTGGGGCCGGTGGCGCTCGCCTCCGGCCTGGGCCAGGTGGTGTTCACCTCGGCGATGGGTTATCTCATCGCGCTGTGGCTCGGCATGCCACCGGTGACGGCCCTCTACGTGGCCGTGGCCCTGACCTTCTCCAGCACCATCATCATCGTCAAGCTGCTGTCCGACAAGCGGGAGGTGGACTCCCTGCACGGGCGCATCGCGGTCGGGTTCCTGATCGTCCAGGACATCGTAGTGGTGCTGGTGATGATCGGCCTGACCGCATACGGCCAGGCCGGCGGCGACGTCAACATGGCCTGGGAGGCCATGAGGGTGCTGTTGACGGGCGCCGCCATGTTGGCGGGGCTGGCCCTGCTGATGCGCTACGTCCTGCCGAGACTGCTGCATCGGCTGGCTCACTCCTCGGAGCTGCTGATGCTCTTTGCCATCGCCTGGGCGGTCATTGGCGCCCTGGGCGGCGAAGCCCTCGGCTTCAGCAAGGAGGTCGGCGCCTTCCTCGCCGGGGTGTCCATCGCCTCCACCCCCTACCGCGAGCAGGTGGCCTCGCGCCTGGTGAGCCTTCGCGATTTCCTGCTGCTGTTCTTCTTCATCGAGCTGGGGGCGACCCTGGAGCTCGGCATGCTGGGGGCACAGCTCGGGGCCTCGCTGATCCTTTCGCTCTTTGTCCTGATCGGCAACCCGCTGATCGTCATGGCCATCATGGGCTACATGGGCTATCGCAAGCGCACTGGTTTCCTCGCCGGCCTCACGGTGGCCCAGATCAGCGAGTTCTCCCTGATCCTGGCGGCCATGGGCCTGGCCCTGGGCCATCTGCAGGAGGAGACGGTGGGGCTGGTCACCCTCGTTGGCCTGATCACCATCAGCGTCTCCACCTACATGATCCTCTACTCGCATGTCCTCTATGAGCGCCTGGCGCCCCGCCTCTCGTTCTTCGAGCGTCGGGTGCCGCACCGGGAACTCGACGCCCCGGAGAATGCCAACAATGAGGTGGACGTCCTGCTGATCGGGCTGGGTCGCTACGGCGCGGCCCTGGCGGCAGACCTCAGGCAGCGGGGCTGTCGTCTCCTGGCGGTGGATTTCGATCCCACCACCGTCCAGCGGCATGTCCGCGACCGATACCGGGTGTGCTACGGGGACGCCGAAGATCCGGAGTTCCTGGCCACCCTGCCGTTGCAGCAGGCATGCTGGGTCGTCAGCACCCTCCGGGACCCCGCCATCAACCGCACGCTGTTGCATGGCCTTCGTCAGCAGGGGTTCCCGGGGAAGGTGGCGATCGCCGTCTCCCAGCCTCGGGATGCCCGACGGTTCGAGCAGGAGGGGGTGGACCTGGTGCTGGTGCCTTACGCAGACGCCGCGAGGGAGGCCGCCATCCGGGTGATGGCGCCCCAGGCGTCGGTCGAATCCCGTGGAGGGGAAAACGCATGAAACGCTTCCGGAATATCCTCTATGTCGTCGAGCCGTCCATCTCCCAGGAGGCCGGGCTCGCCCGGGCGGTGTCGTTGGCGGAGAACAACCAGGCGATGCTGACCCTCATCGATGTCATCCCCGAGGAGATGCTGGACCTCTCCCTGGTGCCTCGTGGACCATCAGCCGTCGAGTTCAGGGAGGCGGTGATGGACGAGCGCCGGACTTGGATCGAGTCGCTGATCGTCCCCCATGCCGATCGGGTCGCCTGCCATATCGAGGTGCTGACCGGGATCACCTTCATCGAGGTCATCCAGGCGGTGCTGCGGGATGACCATGATCTCGTGATCAAGACGGCGGAAAACCCGGAGTGGAGCCGGCTGCTGTTCGGCAGCGATGACATGCACCTGATGCGCAAGTGCCCTTGTCCGGTCTGGCTGATGAAGCCGGGGGAGAAGCCCGACTACCGCTGCATCGTCGCGGCCGTCGCTATCGACGCCCATCATGCCGTGCCGGATGAGCAGGTCCTCAACGACCGCATCCTCGACCTTGCCGTTTCGCTGGCCCTGTCGGACTTCGCCGAGCTGCATCTCGTGCATGCCTGGGATGCGCCGGACGCCGGTTTCGTGGGCATCTGGGCCAACGATCCCGACACGACGGAGCGACACATCGTCGAGATGGAACAGTCCCGGCACCAGGTCGGCATGGACAGGCTGACCCATCGACTTCGCGAGCGCGTCGGTTCGGAAGCCTATGACTTCCTCTCTCCCCGGGTCCACCTGACGATGGGGAAGGCGCGCAAGCAGATTCCCCAGCTGGTCGAGAAGCTGGAGGCAGACCTGGTCGTGATGGGCACGGTGGCGCGAACCGGCATCCCCGGTTTCATCATCGGCAACACCGCCGAAGCGGTGCTCCATCAACTGCAGTGTTCGGTGCTGGCGCTTAAGCCGCCGGGGTTCGTCTCGCCGGTCACCCTGAAGTGATCCTGGTCCCGGGGCGACCCATGGTCGATTGCCGTGACGCCCTCGACCGCCGGCCGCCCGTGAAGGCGTGTGCCGCCGGTGCCGCTCATCGGCGCAGGTTGTCGATGCGCGGAATGCGGCACAGGCGCAGCAGGCCATTACGACAGGCCTTGAGCCAAGGGTAGAGGCGGGCGGCGCGCCGGGGGCTGGCGAAGAGGCGATACATCAGCCGGTTGAACACGCCGCTTCGCGTGCCGAGCAGGGTGAGCCGATGCAGGGCCTCGCTGCCGTGATACCAGCGATCGCCGACCTGCAGGGCGAAGCCCTGGTCCAGGTCGATACCACGGGCGCTGAGCTCGCGGCGTGCCTCGCTGGCCTGGCGCCCGTCGATCAGCTCGAGCTCGCCGACGTCGCGGCGAATGCGCTGCCAGCGCACATAGCGCCGACACATCGGGCAGTCGCCATCGTAGACCAGTCGTAGCCGGCGGGGGACCTCGTCGGGCACCTGGAAATCGTTCGATCGTGACAAAGCGTGCTTCCTCCGCGCTGGTGCCCGTCCAGCCTACGCCCGCCCTGCACGCCGGGAAACCACCGATGCGTGGCCTGTGGGTGGCTAATGCGGCCGCGGTTCCCAGGAATAATCGGCTCGCCGCGCTCACTTCCCGCCACTAACATGGGCCTGGCCGCCAAGTCTTTCCTTCAGGGGAGCCAACGATGCCAGTGATCGGGATGCCTCGCCATTCAGTAGCTTTCGGGCTGTTAACGATCGTCCTCGCTTGCGTGCTCGCTACCCCCCGAGCTTCGCCGATGACCTGGAATTGCAGAGTCTCAGCCTGCGTGCCCGACTCTCGGAGCAGACCCTGCTGGGGGATGAGGCGCCGGAGGATTTCAAGGAGTACGACCTGTCGGCCAATGTCGCGCTGCCCTGGGAGAGCTACTCCACGTCGGGCTGGGGGATGGGCACCCGGTTGATGGCGAGTGCCGGCGTGTTGC
Organism: Halomonas sp.; assembly: GCF_033549285.1. Lineage (GTDB taxonomy): Bacteria > Pseudomonadota > Gammaproteobacteria > Pseudomonadales > Halomonadaceae > Halomonas. The sequence continues at coordinate 5,605 of NZ_JAWSUJ010000117.1, read as the reverse complement.
GGGGAGTGGGGGAAAACGCGCTCGTCGTGTCGGTCATCCCGGAGTTGACGCTCGGGAGCCAGGATGGGCGCTTCCTCCTGGACCTGGGCGCGGGTGGCGCCCTGTTCAGTCGGCATCGCTTCGGCACGCAGGATTATGGTGGGCCCTTCCAGTTCGCCCTGACCCTGGGCATCGGGGGGCCGCTATATCGACAGCTGGGGGTCGGCTATCGGTTCCTGCACTATTCCGATGCCGGTGTGAATGGGCCTGACACGACCGGGGCGGATTTCCACATGATCGAGTTCCGCTACCGGTATTGAACATCGTCGGCGTGGCGCCTGGCCGCGTCGCCCACGCAGGCGGCAGGCACCCGCTTACTGGCCTGCGCCGCCATCGGCATGCCGTTCCCCGCCAACCTCAGGGCCTCGGGACCGAGTGGGGCATTGCCCCTGGTGCGCTCGGATTGGCGATTTTTTGATCATTCGCCCAAGACGAAGACCGGGAAAAGCTGGATAATGGCGGGTTGCGCTTACGCCCCCCTGAATCGACACCCGGTGCTTTGTCCATGGAAATCAAGGTCAACTATCTCGACAACCTCCGGCTGGAGGCCAAGTTCGACGACTTCACGGTCATCTCCGACCAGCCCATCCGCTACAAGGGGGATGGCTCGGCGCCGGGGCCGTTCGACTACTTCCTGGCCTCCTCGGCGATGTGCGCGGCCTACTTCGTCAAGGTCTACTGCAACGCGCGGGACATCCCCACCGAGAACATCCGGCTGTCGCAGAACAACATCGTCGACCCGGAGAACCGCTACAACCAGATCTTCAAGATCCAGGTGGAGCTGCCGGCGGATCTTTCCGACAAGGATCGCCAGGGCATCCTGCGCTCCATCGACCGCTGCACGGTGAAGAAGGTGGTGCAGACCGGGCCCGAGTTCCAGGTCGAGGCGGTGGACAACATCGACGAGGACGCCCAGGCCCTGCTGCTGGGCAAGGCGACCGGCGACGCGAATGACGAGGAAGGGACCTGGATCGAGGGCAAGGACCTGCCGCTGGAGCAGACCATCGCCAACATGACCGCGATCCTGGCCGACCTGGGCATGAAGATCGAGATCGCCTCCTGGCGCAACATCGTGCCCCACGTCTGGTCGCTGCACATCCGCGACGCCGCCTCGCCGATGTGCTTCACCAACGGCAAGGGCGCCACCAAGGAGAGCGCGCTCTGCTCGGCGCTGGGCGAGTTCATCGAGCGGCTGAGCTGCAACTTCTTCTACAACGACCAGTTCTTCGGCGAGCGGGTCGCGGGCAGCGCCTTCGTCCACTACCCGAACGAGGAGTGGTTCCAGCCCGGCGCCGACGATGCCCTGCCGGCGGGCATCCTCGACGAGTACTGCCGGGCGATCTACGACCCGGAGGGGGAGCTTCGCGGCTCGAACCTGATCGATACCAACTCCGGCCAGGAGGCGCGCGGTATCGTCTCGCTGCCCTTCGTGCGCCACTCGGACGGCGAGGTGGTCTACTTCCCCTCCAACCTGATCGAGAACCTCTACCTCAGCAACGGCATGAGCGCCGGCAACACCCTGCACGAGGCGCAGGTGCAGTGCCTCTCGGAGATCTTCGAGCGGGCGGTGAAGAAGCAGATCATCGAGGAGGAGCTGGCGCTGCCGGACGTGCCCCGGGAGGTGCTGGCGCGCTACCCGGCCATCGTCGAGGGCATCGAGGCGCTGGAGGCCCAGGGCTTCCCGGTGCTGGTCAAGGATGCCTCGCTGGGCGGGCAGTTCCCGGTGATGTGCGTCACCCTGATGAACCCCAAGACCGGCGGCGTCTTCGCCTCCTTCGGCGCCCACCCGAGCTTCGAGGTGGCGCTGGAGCGCAGCCTCACCGAGCTGCTCCAGGGCCGCAGCTTCGAGGGCCTCAACGACTTCCCGCCGCCCACCTTCAATTCGCTGGCCGTCACCGAGCCCAACAACTTCGTCGAGCACTTCATCGACTCCTCGGGGCTGGTCTCCTGGCGCTTCTTCAGCGCCCGTTCGGACGTCGACTTCGTCGACTGGGACTTCTCGGGCAGCGGTTCCAACAGTACGGCCCAGGAGGCCGCGACCCTGTTCGGCATCCTCGAGGAGCTGGGCCTCGAGTCTTACATGGCCGTCCATGAGGACCTGGGCGCGCCGGTGTGCCGCATCCTGGTGCCCGGCTTCTCCGAGGTCTACCCGGTGGAGGACCTCATCTGGGACAACACCAACAAGGCGCTGCTGTTCCGCGAGGATATCCTGCACCTGCACGAGCTGAGCGACGCCCAGCTGGGCGATCTGCTCGAGCGCCTGGAGGAGAGCCAGATCGACGACCACCAGGACATCATCACCCTGATCGGCATCGAGTTCGACGAGAACACCGAGTGGGGCCAGCTCACGATCCTCGAGCTCAAGCTTTTGATCAACCTGGCGCTGGGCCAGCACGAGGAGGCGCTGGAGCGGGTCGACATCTTCCTGCAGTACAACGACAACACCGTGGCGCGTAACCTCTTCTATCGCGCGGTGAGTGCGGTACTGGAGGTCCTCCTCGATGATGAACTGGAGCTGGACGACTTCCTGTACAACTTCCGGCGCATGTTCGGCGAGGCGACCCTGGAGGCCGTGGTGGGCTCGGTGAACGGCAGTGTGCGCTTCCACGGCCTGACCCCGACCAGCATGGCGCTGGAGGGGCTGGAGAAGCACCAGCGCCTGATCGAGAGCTACCAGAAGCTGCATGCCCACCGCGCGGCCCGGGCCGGGGTGGCCGTGGCGAAGGCGTAGCCCGCCGCCGGCACCTTGCGATGCCCCGCTTGACGAAGCCCCCGCGCCGGTTGCCTGACGCGGGGGCTCTGCGTTGGCGACAAGCAATCCCGACACGCCGTTGTGGCCGGTGTCACAAGGAGAGCACATGCACTTGGCGCGATTGAGCAGTACGGCATTCGTGATGCTGGCGGCCCTGTTCTGGGGGCTGTCCGGCGGGATCGGCAGCATGCTCATGGCCGACGGCTGGGACCCGCTCGTCGTCTCGTTCTACCGCGGCGCGATTGGCCTCTTGTTCGTGCTCGCCTGGCTGGCGCTGCGCCCGGCCGGCAGCGGCCTGGCCGATCCCCGGCTATGGGGCTGGTCGCTGATGGCCGGGCTGGGCGTGGCCGGCAACTTCACCTTCTACTTCGTGAGCATCTCCCAGGGCAGCGTCGCGGTGGCGGCGACGCTGATGTACTGCGCCCCGGTGTTCGTCTTTCTCGTCTCCTTCGCCCTCAGGCTCGAACGCCCCACGCCGCTCAAGTGGGCCGCCATCGCCATGGTGATGCTGGGGATCGTGCTGCTGACGCGCATCTACGACATCCAGCCGGGCGGGGTGACCCCCATCGGCGTCATCGCCGGGCTGCTCGCCGGGCTCTCCTACGCGCTCTTCATCTTCGGCTTCAAGTACGCCGCCCCCCACGGCAGCCCCCAGGCCACGCTCGTCATCGCCTTCGCGCTACTCTCGCTCATCCTCTTCCCGCTGGGCGATACCGGCCAGACGCTCACGGCATTGGGCACTTCGAGCTGGCCGCTTTTCGTCACCCTGGGCGTGCTGGGCGCCGGGGTGTCGTTCATCCTCTATGTCGTCGGGCTCAATTATACGGCCCCGGCGGTGGCCGCCATCGTGGCCATGGTCGAGCCGGTCACCGCCTCGCTGTTTGGCGTCGTGGTGCTCGATGAGCGCCTGGTCGGGCTCGAGCTGGTCGGCATGGGCCTGATCCTGCTCACGGTGACGGCGTTGAGTGTCTCCTCGAGCTCGCGGTAAGCCCCTCTCGCCCAGCGCACGGATGACGGGTAGGGTGCCGATGGACGGCTTCCCGACCCATCACCATGCCGCCTTGCAACGAGCCGAGATCAAGCTGCCGGCACTGCTGGTGGACGAGGAGGACCGCATGCTGCCGCCACTGCTCTCCCGTCTGATCCAGGAGGGGTTGGTTTGATGCCAGCCTCGGCATCACGCTGGGCGTGTGTTTCCTCTTTGGCACGCTCTGGGCCTTCCGACGCAACCGCAAGGCCACGCCGACGCCGATCGGCGATGCGATCCGACAGCTGGAGGGGGATAAGTAGCCCGGCGCGGTCATCGTGAAAGGCGCGTCATCAGCGCAGCGCCGCGTCATGCCGCTCGCGGCTGTCGGCGGGGGCCTGGTAGCGGTCGTGCATCCCGTAGTCGCGGATCGCACCGGCCATGTACCGGTGTGCTCAGTTCCACCAAACGAGCCCGCCTTCCGATAACTTCCAGTAAGGCGTTCGTCTTGACGTACGTACTTGAAGGCGTACAGTTGGTAAGTAGTGAACATGCGAGAGGTGCGTCATGAACGGCATTACAGCAACCGAGGCGCGCAGCAACCTGTATCGGTTGATAGATGAAACGGCCGAGTCCCATCAGCCAATCGTCATCATGGGTAAGCGGAACAAGGCCGTTCTGGTATCCGAAGAAGACTGGTCGGCGATTCAGGAGACACTCTACCTGCTCTCGGTACCGGGTATGCGGGAGTCGATCCGTGAGGGAATGGAAACCCCCGTGGATGAGTGTGATGAGGAGCTGGACTGGTGACATGGACGTTTGTCTACACCAGACAGGCACAGAAGGACGCCAGGAAACTGGCGTCCAGCGGTCTCAAGCCGAAAGCCCAGGAGTTGCTGGCCCTGCTGGCAGAAGACCCTTACCGCAAGCCGCCCCCGTTCGAGAAACTCATCGGTGACCTCGCCGGGGCCTATTCGCGTCGCATCAATATCCAGCATCGCCTGGTCTACCAGGTGCTTGAGGACGAGCGAGTGGTGAAGGTCCTCAGGCTCTGGAGCCACTACGAGTAATTCATGACGGACCGGTGGCCTGGATGATTCCGGCGCCGCCCCTCTTCCCCTGATGGCTCAGCGCGACGCCGGGTCGTGCCGTTCGCGGCTGTCTGCCGGGGCCTGCTCGCGGTCGTGCATGCCGTAGTCGCGTAGCACCCCGGCCACGCGCAGGCGGTAGTCGGCGAAGACCGTCTCGCGGCCCTTGGCCTGGGCGGCGCGATGGCGCTCTACCCGGCGCCATTCGGCGATGGCCTCCTCGTCGCGCCAGAAGGAGAGCGAGAGCAGCTTGCCCGGCTGGACCAGGCTCTCGAAGCGCTCGATGGAGATGAAGCCATCGATCTCCTCCAGCAGCGGGCGCAGGCCGGCGGCGATGTCGAGATAGTGGTCGCGCTGGTCGGGGTGGGGCACGACTTCGAAGATGACGGCGATCATGGCGGCTCCTGGTGAACGAACGCACATCGCGCCAGGTCACGCGAAGGCGGCGATACCGACGCGGCCCCTGGCGGGCACTCCCTCTGAACCTAACCCCACCTGCCCCCCGAGTCACTCACCCGGCTCGGGGGCCTGGCGTTTGGGTGCTGCCATGAGCGGGCTCGCGCCGGGGGCATCCGGCGGCGGTCAGAGCGTGCGCCAGGGGATCGGCGGGGGCGCCTGCAGGGTCTCCTTCACCGCCCGCAGGGCCTGGATCAGCGCCTCCCGCGAGCGGGCCCCGCCCAGGCAGAGCCGCACCGCCTGGGGCGCCGGCTCGCTGCCCACGCAGAAGGGCTCCGGGCCGGTCAGGCGCACGCCGCGCTC
>NZ_JAWSUJ010000116.1:0-11282 GCF_033549285.1 Halomonas sp. | reverse complement strand
AGCGCCTTGCCATGGTTCCGTCCGTGTCAGGTATCCTACACACATTATGCACGAAAACTTTAGATTAGGCACTTAGCACACCGATTCTGAACATTCCTTGGAGATGATAAGGGGCATTATCGAAACTCCCCCCCTACCCCGCCACAAGCCCCGTCCTAGAGCCTTTCGTGCTGAATTTCGCGCTTACCGGCGCACGCCCAAATTTTTTGAAACTGAAGGCTGGGCTTCAATACTGAACGGCCTGGCGCGCTATTGGCTTTGTTTCGAAACTGAAATTCACCGATGCTGGCCTTTCAGTTTCGAAGTGTCCGCTTCAGAACTGAAAGGCATTCGGCGCTATTGAGATTTTTTCAGTTCTGAAATTTAGTGACGCAAAATTCCTAATCATGATTAGGAGTTGAGTCTAAAATATCTCGCTAATTTCATAAACACTCGTTTCAAACACAATTCTTAATCTCGGCAGGGTATCATTGTTATAAAAGTGAAAAACATAGAATGTTTATATCAACATATACTAATGTTAAATGTACTTCATTTGTGCCGCACTTCCTATGTATCCGTCGCTATCTCACATCATATATCGTGGTGCCGAACGATCGTTTTGAAGCCAGTCGCTGCCGGCATCGGTCTGCCTCAGCAGCATCCGGCTGCTTATAACCGCGTATTGGATCATGGTGATGCCGAGAGTCAGACCGGGGCCCTAAGCCGAGACAGCCCCTGCAGTAAGGTGGGCCACCATCGTTTGGCGGCATCGCCGAAGTGAACCATGACGCGCCGAGCTGTAGCGACAACGTCGCCGCGACCTCGCGCACCTGCTCGCGCTCCGGATCAAGCTCCCCCCTGATGCGTCCGAGTCTCTATCAGGCGCCGCTGCCCATGCAGAACCTGGTAGGCGTAGCGGCTGAGCAGCAGGCTCACCGCGTTGGGGGGCCATCACGTCCTAGACGGTGGAGTCGCCGCGATCCGTCGAGGATAGGTGCACATCAAGCGCCGACTTCCTTGCCCATGTGCGCCTTTGCTCTGCCGCGCTTGCGGTAGAGCGCCAGGAACTTGGCCGGTGGCCAGTCGAACTTGCCGAGGTTGGTGACTGGGAAGAAAGAATGCAGCAGCGGATTATCGGGTCGCTCCTGCACCACCAGCCCAACGCATCGTGGCGTCGGCCACGACCCCAGCTGGTACGTCAGGTCATAACACCATTCCCTCGGCTGCCCGGGGCGCCGGCCCAGCGGCCCCCTCAGGTACGGCACCGCCAACTACTGAAGCGCCGAGTGACTGCGCAGTCGGCCCTGGTTCGCGGTGTGGCGATCTTCCAGCCTCCAGCGTGTCGTTGTCGGTGAAGCCCATATCGATGCGCACCCGCACCGTGGACCCGTGGTTCTCGTTGAGCCGCCGCACCAGGTGCGGCATCCAGGTATCGGCGTTCTCGCCCCGGCCGGCGTTGCCCCCTCGCTTCGCCGCCAGGCGGTCCAGCCTGCCGTCGCTAAACGGCCACACGCCTTTTGAACTGGCCCGTCGCGTACAGCTCGACGCCACGCTAGAGGTGGACACCAACCGCTACGGCGTGCCTTGACGGCTGATCGGCGAGCCGGTTGAGGTCAGCGTGTCAGAGAGCTAACTGCGGGTGCACCATGTGGGCCGTGAGGTAGTCCGCCATCCGGAGCTGGGCGGGGCCGTCAGGCGCGCTGACTGCCGGAGAACCTGCTGGTAATCGTCGGCTACTGGCCGCCCCAGGGAACACCTTGGACGCCGCGGCGTCCAGCCAGTTCGTGGTCACCTTGCCGTCGGAGTTGGTACCGCCGGCCGCGCTGCAGCGCGACCGAAACGGGTACGAGACCGTGGTGGGAGGTAACTGGTGATGAGGCCTGCAGGCATTGAGCATCTGGACGCCATGCTGACGCCCCTGAAATGTCCGCCAACCGCGAGCGACTCGACCACCTTGCTCGACCAGGCCGCAACCCGAGAGCTGGCTCTGCGCGTGACGTGGGTCTACCTGTATGAGCAGGAGGTGGTCCACCAGGAGCAGCGGCGCATCCAGATGGGACTGAGCATCGCCCTCTTCCCGTCCCTGCGCGCCTTGGACGGTTTCGGCTTCCGCGCTCAGCCGCTGTCGATCCCGGTCAGATTCGTGAGCAGGCCTGCGGGCACTGGATTGGCAACGGCGATGTCTTGCCACTACTCGGTCCGCCGGCGTGGGCAAGGCCGGCTACTCGGGCTGCTCACCACCGACACGTCACTGGTCACCCATTGCGCCGTCTGACCATCAGCCACCGTGTCATCAGCCCCGAACGGCGACGCTTCCCCCACCTGTGCCTATCGGTAGGTAGTAGTAGCCCATCCCGTCTATCCCCCAAACCGACTCGTTTCATTTCCCCCACCCTCCCCTGCCAACGCCGACCTTCCGAAGTTGGGGAAAACGACATCGCGCTCAAGGCAGCGACAAGCCAGCAGGCAGGCCCCTAGCACCGACTGTGACGAGACCCATCGCAGGCGATCCACCACTGCTCACAGGTAGGAGGGGGCGGATGTGAAACTGCGCGAGACAATCCACCTCGCTACCCGGCCAAGCCGGGGGGATACAGCGACGAGACATACAGGACCCGGCCGTCGACGTCGGAGCTGCACAGCGATGAATTTTCCTTTTCGGCACCACTCCAGGAAAAACCATAGAAAATTCTTTTATATCAGCACGTTAAAGCTGCTACATGACGCTTGAGCAACGCACCAGATACATACGCACACACATTTCGGTAAAAAAAATTGCGCACGGGACCGCAAAACCGCTCCGGGTGACCCCTGTATTAAGGGCAGGCACCGAGGTGCCGATAACCCAACACACAGGGAGCACCGCTCATGCAACTGATCCATACACGCCTGGTATCACTAATGACTCAGGGAAGGCTCGTCGTCGAGACGCACACGGCCATCGTCAGCCTTCAGGACCTGAATCTGGGTGATGAACAGGGCAAGTTCATCGACCAGCCCATCGATATCAGCTCCCCCCGGCCGGCCGGCTTTCGTCATGAGGGTGGTGACATCGAAGTGCTGAACGGGGAACTGGTGAGCGATTTGACGGACATGCTGAATCCTCAGCAACAGGTATATGTAGATGTGATCGACATCACGAGCCTGACGGCCCCGCAGGTTCTAGTGGCGCGTTTCTGGCAGGGAGATCGGGCCTGGTGTTGTTACAACAAGGCATCTCGCTATGACGAGAAAACCCCGAGTTGGCAGGATGTGGTCAAAACGATCATGGAGAACCCGAACCTGGAAAAAGCCCTAGCTAATGAGTTGTTTGATCGAAAAAATCTGCGGCTCCGTGATATAAGAGAGCTCTGCTCGAAACAGATTTCAGAATCTTCGATCTCAGAATACAAGACAGAGATGATAGAATCACTGGCAGCTTGATATGCCCCACACCGCTGCGATGCCTATCTGCCTCGCAGCGGTTAATCACATAGGATATTTGCTGATGCCCCATACATCAAATTCACTACACCAGCTTCCCAGTGCGATATTATCGGAGTGGAAATATGTGTTGGAAAAAATCACTACGCTATCAGAGAGTGAAGCGGCCCTTCTCAAAGCTGGCATTCGCTACGCACTCCCTCCACTCAGCCAATCCGATGCCCGGCAGGCCCTGAGCTACTATCTGTTTGATAATCAGGTTACTACTGCAATCCAGGTAGAACCTCTTGTCGAACAACTGCCTATCCAGACGGAAAAACGTCGCAATACTGCTTCCAGCCATCCACTATATACAGCCATGGTCCATATCACTGGAACTAACTCACTGAATCAATCACTTTACCAGGCTTGCCGCCGAATGCTGAGCGAATACTTCTCGGATGCCGGGCATGATGCTCACCCTACAACTCTGTACGAAGACATTGTGAATACCCGCAATGCTCTCTCTACCATAGCACAAAAAAATCTACCAGGCCCTGTCGGTGAGGCGGACGATCGCTACCTTATTGGTCTACTAAATCAGTATATGACCAACGTCTCTTCCAACATACCAGCAAATCTTCCAAGAAATATCGCTAGGTTTCAGCGCCTATTTCGCGGAATGAACAGCATTATCCACGATGATACTACCGCACGTCTTCCAGGAGCCCACAGTGGAAACCGGCCTTCACAACGTAGAGGTAAACGAAAATCAAAGAGGGACAAGGATCTCGACGGCGAAATTCTCACTAGCCTGCGAAAACGTGACGACCGTAGAAAAGAAAAACAGTCACATACGTCTTCAATGGAGCGCCAGGACCGACAACAACAGGCAAGATCGGAGGGTGAAATCAGCGGACTAACTGAACGTGGCCCTTATCGGTTTGAAGCCCACTCAAAATCCTCAACCGATGGCGAGGGTGCCGATGAGCATATCGAAACTCTTCAACGCACCAAGCCGAGTACTATGACCATCGACGATGACCGCCGAGTGGTCCAGCATGCTCAGCGGATGTCACTGGTTGATACACTAAAGTCGATGACCGACATCCACCGGCTGACCGCCGGACAGCTGATTGACGTGTTGATCGATTGCCGGCACGACCCAGCACAATGGTCACTGAGCCTGCTCCTACTGTGCACTGGGATTCCTCTGGAAAGGTTGACATCGCTCGAAATAAACACGGATCTATCACTGGAGAAACGTCCAGATAGTGACGCACCACAGGTGATCATGGACGGCGCTTTGTTGACTTACCGGTTACTGGACGGTCCCAGCAAGGCAGTAATGACAGACAATGACCATCTCTGGGTCATCCTCTCACTGCCCCCTGCGCTGAGTGAGGCCCTGAAAAAAGCCGTTGCCGAACACGGAAACAGACCTCTTCGAGGCGCGACCAAGAAACTAAGGTTGCGACTCACTCGCAACGCACGCGACATATCTGGCAATCCCGGTTTACCGGCGACAATTGCCCGTCTGGGCGCAAGCAGTTGGATGCTGATAAGGCCTCTAGCACAGGACGACGTGGCTGCAAAAGCGCTAAGCGGAAGATTCGGGATCAGCCTGGCCGCACCTGCTGCCTATCGAACACTTGCACCTGGTGAACTCAATGACATCTTTCAGAAGGCGCTGGAATGCCTGTTGCCCAGCCTGATCTCATCGCCCTACCCAGACTGGCTCGAAGGAAGCCATTATGACTGGATCACGACACCCTACATGTGCGCGGACAGTTGGCAGACAGGTTCACACCGAGCGGTCCCCGTCACGGCATTTAGCGCGTGGTTTGGCTGGCTGCGACAAGGGATGCGAGAGGCAACCCGCCGGTTCATGAGTCCCAGTAACCCTCGAGAGCCCTCACCAGAGTCCCTGCTTGATATTGTGGCCACATCAGCGGCGCACGGTTACCTGGTGATGTTGTTGACTACAGGTTGCCGCCCGCACGGGAGGCATGTCCGCTGTGAGAGAGTCGAAGAACACTTGTGGTTGGCGGACAAGGATTCACCGAAGGCGCAGGAAAGCCGATGGATTCCTGCGGCCAAAGAGTTGCTGACGTGCCTGGACGAACATCGCAGGCTCGTCGCCGACGCGACGGACTGGTTGACACGGCGTGGCTATGAGGTAAAAGACCGCCGCAGCCCGGGTGAATACTCGCTGTTCGCCGAAATCAACTGGACGCATCAGGCAACCATGGCCGTTATCCCGATTAGCCACAAGCCATTCATCAAATGGATGAGCAACCTGCAACCGAATCGCAATGTAGAGGGTTTGATACCTGATGATGCCGTTCGCAACATCACCCGCCATAGTGTCGCTACCTATTGTCGGGGCCTACTCCCGGACGCCCAACTGGCTGCCATGCTCGGCCATGTCAACGGTTTTCGGCAGGCAGGGCCCAGCAGCTCTGCCATCAGTCCTGCACGCGGGCCTTGGCAAACCATCATTTCAGACCTGCTGAAGGATGCCGGATACCAAGTTTTGAAAAGGAATTCTCTGCAACATGCTCTCCGCTACTAAAATGACCTCAGACGATCTCCTCAATCATCTGAACCGCGATCACAGTGACCTCAAACGCAAAAGCGCCGATGTTCAGTTGCCACAAGCGGACCTGCTCAGACTGGATCGCGAGGATCGCGCGGCACTGGTCCGAGAAATCTGCGAACGGCTTCCTGCGCATATCAACGAACGTGGCATGGTGATGGCAACTGCCGTCCGCCAGATCACCGATGAGCTATATGCTTGGGTCAAGGAACATCAGCAGACACCGCCAAGGCGTCGCACACACGTTCACCGGGCAGAGGCAATTATCGCCTCTCTTAACGCGTTGCCCGGATTAACTATCCTGCTGCCGACCCGAGCGGTGCTAATGCCTCGACCCAGCCATGCACCTTCATCCGTAGAGCAGGCACAAGGACTGGCGGCCATGATAATGGTGGATCGCCACCTCGATGACTGGCGGCAACATACGAAACACAAAGATCGCTGGCTACTGACGCTGGCCGTGCGCCTCGGCTCCCGGCTGGGCATGGGTCAGGAAGTTGTGCTTGGTACCCTGGCCATGCTGGGTACCCGGCATGTCGACAAAACTGACCGCTTGATCCGCCTGCCATCGCAGCGGCAAGACGGCCGCGCCGCAAAGGCCTCAGAACGTGACACACAAGGGCTGGATGGCAACGGGCCAATGCGGCAACACAGCGCTTTAGATAAACATCCGATCAACCAGCCAATGGGCTATTACTCGCTCACTCTGCCAAGAGCCGTGATTGATCCCCTCAAACATCTGCTGCACGAAGCGTCGGGCAACCAGTGCGACTGGTTGGCACTGGAAAGCCCCGGAAAGGAAATCCCCAAGCTCAAGACACGTCAGCAACAGCTACGCAAGCGGTTGGATCATGCTGCCAAAGCCATGATTAAGGAGATGAAAAAGCAGTATCCCGATCAACACGCCACGCTGAAGCGCCTTTCGGGTTGGCTCACGATGAGCCGTTACGCGCCACTGGTAGCGCAACGCAAGGGCATGGCGTCCGTTTGGCTCGATATCCTGTCGAACTACCCGTTACCCACCGACTCACGCGAACCCATTACGCAGGGGGTTGACCGAGGACGCTATGCTCCAGGTGGCCGGTTCAGCAATCACCATGCACACCATCATGACCAAGACGCAGACAGCCGTAATGACAATGAGAAGATTCTCCCTTCTGATAGCCAGGTTAGAACGCTCCAAACGGATGATCTCGCCATTACGGCCCCCGGCGGGACCGATGTCAGCGTGGAACCGCTTTCCATAGAGCAAGCGTTTGCCCTCCGCCATGCCGTCGCAGAGTTTTCGCGTACCTTGCCGACACTCACCACGATTAACAAGCTGAGCGCCAAGGTATACCGTGAGCCCCTTCAGCAACTACGCAAAGAGACGGCAGAGCGGCTCACCGAGATTGTGGGAACCGAAGACAGCCTCGGGCACTGGCTTGTCGCATTCGCCTGCCACCGATTGGTCGTCGCAGGGGACAAGATCTCCAGTGTCCGCACCTTCCTGACACGATTGATGCCGCCACCGCTGCTACTCAATGATGCCATCGCGGATGTGCCCGGCTGGGATCAGGACAGCATCGACGAACTCTGTGATGAGGGGCAGTCGTATGAGCGCTGGGGCTATAACACCAGACAACATTTTTTGCGGACGATGGGCATGTTCGTAGATTTCTGCCAGGACTATGGCATCCTCGATGACGTTATATCGCCTGCTGCCTCCGAGGCCCGCATCTCGACCCGCCGGACACGGATGGTGAACCCGGAGCAGATGGACCAGGCCTGGAGGACCTTGGTTGGCCATCAGCATCCCAGCCAGACCAATACGCAATTCGCGCTGGCCCTAGCCCTGGGTTACTACGCTGGCCTGCGGGCCTCAGAGGTCTGCCAGTTGACACTACGCGACGTGCGAATCGAGTACCCGGATCATAATGGCGAATGGTCAGCGTTGCATGGCGTCTTCGCCCGTGGCCGAAACTCTCCAGCACAGGCCGGCACCGAATCCATGGTCGAGTGCTGGGTCTATATCCGTCAGGGCAAGACACCCGCCGCCAGGCGACGTATTCCCCTCCACCTGTTGGCGCCACCTGATGTTATACAATGCCTGGCGCGATGGTGGACCACACGACGCGATGTTGCGCCGACACACGCCCTGAGAGATATCGGTCTCTTTGGTCCGCTGTTCAGCCCTCAGGCTTACAGTCGCCAGGGCCTGATTGATCCGCTGCTGGTATGGCTTCGTCAACAGTGGGGGGCCGGCGTTGATTTCCACGGGCTGCGCCATTGCGCTGCCTCCTGGTGGCAACTGCGCCTGCATGCTGCACAGCATGCGGATTTCCGCGAGTCAATGCACTATCGATTCCACTGGATGTTCCAGCCTGCAGCACTTGATCGTTTCCTCACATATCTGTGTGGCCCCGAGGGCAATGAGGCAATCGAGAAAGGCACACTGATCGGTCAGTTGGTCAAGCTGATCGGTCACCGACACGTGAACACCCTGCTGCACACCTATAACCATTCACTGGGGTTGATCCACAGCCATGCTCTTCACACAACATGGTCCAACCGTAAAGCTCCTGCCTGAAGTGAGGAAAACCATGTGAGGCCCTTTGTTTCGATGCTGTCGGCGAAGGGCCAGGATGATTGTCAGATCAACGAGCAGAAAAGCGACAGACGAAGGCGGTCACTCAATCAATGAAGACCTCGATGCCCTTGTCTGCCAGTGCCTCGTGAACGGCATTCAGGGCCTCCTGGTCTGTGGTGAAGCGTTCGTCCCAGACGTGTGAAGTGCCCTGCTCGTTAACCACTTCCAGCAACCAGGTGGATTCGTCTTCCATGCGATAGATATCGACCCGCAAGGAATGACCTTCGCGAGTAATCGACTGGTTGAGTGGACTCTGGATCAGTTCGGGTTCTTGGTTCATGGCTCACGCTCATAGTGAAAGTGGATAGTGTACGGACAACGACGGTGGATTGGCTCACTGTAGTGGCATAGTGAATCTGGCCACCTGGTTTTGAGTGTATGATCACTCACAGAGACAGTCAGGTGCAGATGATGACGAAGAAGAGAACGTTCAGCCCGGAATTTCGCTTGGAGGCGGCCCAGCTCGTGGTCGATCAGGGTTACACGCTGAAGGCGGCGTGTGAGGCCATGGGAGTTGGCAAGTCCACCATGGAGTATTGGGTACGCAGGCTTCGGGCTGAGCGGGCAGGCAAGGCACCGCTGAAAGGTGAAGCTCTGACGCCGGAACAGCGTGAGATTCAGGAACTGAAGCGCAAGCTGCGGCGGGTGGAGGAAGAAAAGGAAATATTAAAAAAGGCTACCGCTCTCTTGATGTCGGACTCCCTGAGCAATTCTCGATAATCGAGCGACTTGAAGAGAGCTATGCGGTGCAGCACTTGTGTCAGGTGTTTGGGGTGCATCGCAGTAGCTACCGGGCCTGGCGTAGCCGGGACAGAAGGCCCTGTGAAACTGAGCAGAAGCTGCTGGATCAGGTTGTCGAGGCGCATACCGTCAGTAACGGCTCTGCCGGCGCTCGCAGCATCGCCAAAATGGTCACGCAGGCTGGAACACCGCTGAGTCGTTATCGGGCCAGCAGACGGATGAAGCAGTTGGGGCTGGTGAGTTCACAGCCGCCAAGCCACGCCTACAAGAAGGCTGATCAGCCGCACCTGGATATCCCGAATTTTCTCGATCGGGAGTTCGACGTAAAGGAGCCCAATCAGGTATGGACTGGCGACATTACCTATATTTGGACAGGGGCACGCTGGGCTTATCTGGCGGTAGTCATCGACTTGTATGCCCGTAAGCCCGTGGGTTGGGCATTGTCTTTGTCTCCGAATACGGAGCTGGTGAAGAAGGCACTGACCATTGCCTACGAATCGCGTGGAGAGCCACCGGACATCCTGTTTCATTCGGATCAGGGTTGCCAGTACACCAGCCTGGCATTCCGGCAGGTGCTCTGGCGATATCGGATGACGCAGAGTCTCAGTCGCCGTGGCAATTGCTGGGATAATGCCCCGACAGAGCGCTTCTTCAGGAGTCTGAAAACGGAATGGATGCCAGAGATTGGCTACCCCAATGTTGGGTCGGCGAAGCAATCTGTAACTGATTATATGATCGGTTACTACAGCAGCCTAAGGCCGCACAGGCATAACGATGGACTGCCGCCGAATGTAGCAGAAAAGAACTACTGGAATGCTCAAAATACGGTGGCCAAAATCACTTGACCACTACACACAGAACATGCTTACCAGACGATACACATGTCCGGACAGGAGAGTCACTCTCCTGATACGTCTCTGCGCCGTTGGTCACACCCGCATGCATCAGCGACTTGAGTGAACGTCTTTCACGGGAGCTGGCCAGGTCACTACAGTGACCGTGATATCCGCCCTTCCAGTTGAACAGGATCGGGGATCAGCATTATGCGTGCCTGCCCCACAAGGCTCGCTGGAGCTTGCACGGCGGGATCAGTTTACACGCAGCGAAATCCCTGCTAAGTTGTGATTGTCGAGGCAAATTCCTCGATCGGGTTTGGCGACCCGTAATCACTCCAGGCGCACAAGCGCCCCTTACATGGCTGGCGTTTTTTTATGCCTGACATGTATCTATGGCGGTCGTGCGTGGGAGACCCTCGGGTCTGCCGGCTCCTGGAGTGTCGGTTCGCCAACCCGCGTACGGCCGCCCCCATCACTGCTTGGCGACAGCGGGGACGGCTCCTAAAACTCCGGGAGTCCTACCCATGGTTTATCCGACAGCATACCCCCATCGCAGCAGCCATCGTGCGCGTGCTGCCGCCCATCGCGCCATGGCCATGGCGGCCCTGGCATCCAACAGCAGCGAACAGGTACGTTACCGGCGCTACCATCACCACATGCGTAAAGCCGAACGGCTTGCTGTGCTAGCTGATCTTGATCGGAACGACTCGCTGTGTATGCGACGTCAACTACTTTGACCGGTCGGCGACATTTAAAATGACCGGTTGGGGGTAGTTGTCGTCAGCCTGACGACACGGCTTTTCCTCCTTGTAGTTGACGCTGGTAGGCGCGTTTCCGGTAGCTCTCTCCGCTCAGCTCCATCAGCGTGGCGTGGTGCACCAGCCGGTCGATGGCGGCCACGGCCATCATGCTGTCGGGGAAGATGCTGTCCCAGGCGCTGAACGGCTGGTTGGCGGTGATGATAAGGCTGGCCGACTCGTAGCGGTGAGCGATCAGCTCGAACAACACCGAGGTCTCGGCTTCGCTGCGCTTAACGTAACCGATGTCGTCGATCACCAGCACGGCGTACTTGTCGAGTTTGATCAGCGCATCG
>NZ_JAWSUJ010000115.1:0-11677 GCF_033549285.1 Halomonas sp. | reverse complement strand
GGTGTCGCCGGCCGCCGTGGTGTCCCGTGGAGTGACCGGCAGGGCCGGCTGGAAGTGGCGCTCATCGCCGGATTGGTACCAGGCCCCGTCGCCGCCCAGGGTCAGCACCGTCTCGCAGCCGGGCAGGCGGCGGGCGAGGCCGTTCAGCAGGGCCTCGGGCGGGGAGGCCTCGTCCAGGCCGGCCAGCCAGGCGGCCTCGCCGCGGTTGACGAACAGCAGCCGGCAGTGGGCCAGGGGCAACTCCAGCACCGCATCGCTCATCGGGGCCGGGTTGAAGGCGATGTTCAGGCCCGCCTCGGCAGCGCGCTCCATCACCCTGGACAGGGCATTGCACTCGTTCTGGGCCAGCAGCCAGTCTCCGGGAGAGGCCGTGGCGAAGTGCGCGTCGAGGTCCTGCTCCGTGGTGCCATGGTTGGCGCCCGGGAAAAGGATGATGGCGTTCTCGCCGCGGTCGTCCACCTGAATGATGGCATGGCCGCTGGGCTCGTCGACCAGGGCGATCGCTTCCACCTCCACGCCGGCACGGCCTAGCAGGTCACGAGCCCAGGCATCCTGGCGACCCAGGCGCCCCCAATGCCGGACCCGCCCGCCGGCACGCGCCATGGCCAGCGACTGGTTGGCCCCCTTGCCCCCCAGCCCGACCCGGTAGTCGCGGCTGGCGATGGTCTCCCCGGGACGCACCAGGTGGGGAACGCGATAGAAGTGGTCGAGATTAATGGAGCCGAAGTTGTGCAGCATGCGAGCCTCCATGCTCAGCCTTCCTGCCAGCCGCGCAGGTTGTCGGCGGTGAGGGCCACGATGCGCTGGCGGGCCTCGGGGGTGATCCAGGCGTTGTGGGGCGTGACGACCAGGTTGAGCGGCTCGCCCAGGGCGTCGAGCAGCGGGTGCCCGTCACGCGGCGGTTCCTCCGGCAGCACGTCGACGCCGAGCCCACCCAGGCGGCCCTGACGCAGGGCCTCGAGTGCCGCCTGCTCGTCGATGATCCCGCCCCGGGCGCAGTTGACCAGCAGGACGTCGGGCTTGAGGCTGGCGAGCAGGGCCTCGTCGACCAGGTGGCGGGTGGCCTCGGTGAGGGGGCAGTGCAGGCTGATCACGTCCGCCTCGGGCGCCAGGTCGCGAAGGCCGGGGCGACTGTCATGGGCCTCGTTGCCGGGGCGTGCGGCGAAGTCGACGTGCATGCCGAAGGCCTGGGCCAGGCGCGCCACCTTCGAGCCCAGCTCGCCCTGGCCAACGATCACCAGCCGCTTGCCTTCCAGCTGCAGGGTCGTGTGGTCCATCAGGCAGAAGAAGGGGCTCTCGTTCCAGCGTCCCCCGGCCACGTCGCGCTGGTAGAGGGGCAGCCGAGTGGCCAGGGCCAGCATCAGCATCAGGGTGTGCTGGGCCACGCTGGCCGTGCCGTAGGCGGTCACGTTCTTCACGGTGATGCCCAGGCGCTTGGCCGCGGCCATGTCGATGTTGTTGGTGCCGGTGGCCAGCACGCAGATCAGTCTGAGCGCGGGCAGGGCATCGAGGGTCCGGGCATCGAGCACCACCTTGTTGACAATGGCTACCTCGGCACCGGCGAGCCGCTCGGCGGCCTGCTCGCGCGTGCTCTGTTCATGCACGTCCAGGGTATCGAGGTGCTGGCGGATCGGGTCCAGGTCGATGTCGGGACCCAGGCTGGCGGCGTCGAGGATGACGGCTTTCATGCACATTTCCTTGTCGATGCAGGCGAGTCGGGCAACGGGCCTTGGCAGGGGTGGGCCTTGCCCGGCGCGACAGGCTATAATAGCCGGCTTTCGAGGCAGGCTTGGAATATCCGCGGGCCGGCCCTATATCGCACCACGGTAGCGCGAGGCGGTGGATGCCCCTGCCCGTGCTTGACCCATGGGTAATGTCATTACACCGGGAGTGATCAAACCATGCCCATCTACGAATACGAGTGCAAGGCCTGCGGCCACCGCCTGGAGAAGCTTCAGAAGATCAGCGCCGAGCCGCTGAGGGACTGCCCGGCCTGCGAGGCGGCCGAGCTCAATCGCCTGGTTTCCGCCGCCGGGTTCCGGCTGGCCGGCGGCGGCTGGTACGAGACCGATTTCAAGACCGGCAGCAAGAAGAACCTGGCCGGCGGCGAGGGCGGCAAGGCCGACAAGACGCCGAGCAAGGACGGGGCGGCGGCCTGAGCCGCCCGACCTTGCCTTTCACCACTTCACGCAACAGAACAGGATTTGACATGCGCAGCCATTATTGCGGCCAGCTTAACGAGACCCTGGTGGATCAGACGGTCACCCTGTGCGGCTGGGTCCACCGCCGCCGTGACCATGGGGGCGTGATCTTCCTCGACATGCGCGATCGCGACGGCATCGCCCAGGTCGTGGTCGACCCCGATACCGCCGAGGCCTTCGCCAATGCCGACCGCGCCCGCAGCGAGTATGTGCTGCGCATCGTCGGTCGCGTCAGGCTGCGTCCCGAGGGCACCCAGAACCCCAACATGCCCACCGGCATGATCGAGGTGCTGGCCAAGGAGGTGGAGGTCCTCAACACCGCCGCCACGCCGCCCTTCCAGCTCGACGAGCACGGCAAGGTGGGGGAGGAGGTGCGCCTCAAGCACCGCTACATCGACCTGCGCCGCCCGGAGATGATCGAGAAGCTGCGCCTGCGCTCGCGCATCTCCCATAGCGTGCGCGCCTTCCTCGAGGGCCAGGGCTTCCTGGACATCGAGACCCCGATCCTGACCCGCGCCACCCCCGAGGGCGCGCGCGACTACTTGGTGCCGAGCCGCACCCACCCGGGCAGCTTCTTCGCGCTGCCGCAGTCGCCGCAGCTGTTCAAGCAGCTGCTGATGGTGTCGGGCTTCGACCGCTACTACCAGATCGCCAAGTGCTTCCGCGACGAGGACCTGCGCGCCGACCGCCAGCCCGAGTTCACCCAGATCGACCTCGAGGCCTCCTTCGTCGAGGAGGAGGACATCATGTCGATCACCGAGGCGATGGTCCGCCAGCTCTTCCAGGAGGTGCTCGACGTCGAACTGCCCGCCTTCCCGCGCATGCCCTACGCCGAGGCCATGAGCCGCTTCGGCTCCGACAAGCCGGACCTGCGCATCCCGCTGGAGCTCACCGATGTCGATGACCTGATGAAGGACGTCGACTTCAAGGTCTTCTCCGGCCCGGCCAATGCCGAGGACGGTCGCGTCGCCGCCCTCAAGGTCAAGGGCGGCGCCAGCCTCTCCCGCAAGGAGATCGACGACTACACCCGGTTCGTCGGCATCTACGGCGCCCGCGGTCTGGCCTGGATCAAGGTCAACGAGCGGGCGAAGGGGCTCGAGGGGCTCCAGTCGCCCATCGTCAAGTTCATGGAGGGCGTGGTCGAAGAGTTGCTGGACCGGGTGGGCGCCGAGGACGGCGACATCATCTTCTTCGGTGCCGACAAGGCACGCATCGTCAACGAGGCCCTGGGGGCGCTGCGCGTGCGTCTCGGCGAGGACCTCGACCTCTATACCGCCGAGTGGGCCCCGCTGTGGGTGGTCGACTTCCCGATGTTCGAGGAGGACGGCAGCGCCCGCCTTCAGGCCCTGCACCACCCCTTCACCGCCCCGTCCTGCGACGCCGAGACCCTCAAGGCCCATCCGGCCTCCGCGCTCTCGCGGGCCTATGACATGGTGCTCAACGGCACCGAGCTGGGCGGCGGCTCGATCCGTATCCACGACCAGGCGATGCAGCAGACCGTGCTCGAGGTGCTGGGCATCGGCGAGGAGGAGGCCCGCGAGAAGTTCGGCTTCCTGCTCGACGCCCTGCAGTACGGCGCGCCACCCCATGGCGGCCTGGCCTTCGGCCTCGACCGGCTGGTGATGCTGATGAGCGGGGCGAAGACCATCCGCGAGGTGATCGCCTTCCCGAAGACCCAGAGCGCGGCCTGCCTGCTGACCGAGGCGCCGGGCGAGGTGAGCGCCGAGCAGCTCAAGGAGCTCAATATCCGCCTGCGCCAGAAGGCCAAGGCGGAGACCGCCGGCGAGTGACGGCGACCCCGACCCGATGACATTCCACCGGCGCCCCAGGGCGCCGGTGCTGTCTTGACATCCCGATTCGGCAAGGAGGACGCGATGGCAGGCCATAGCAAGTGGGCCAATATCAAGCACCGCAAGGCGGCACAGGACGCCAGGCGGGGCAAGATCTTCAACAAGCTGATCCGCGAGCTGAGCGTGGCGGCACGCCAGGGCGGGCCGGAGCCGGCCGACAACCCGCGACTGCGCGCCGCCATCGACAAGGCGCTGGCCAACAACATGACCAAGGAGGCCATCCAGCGGGCGGTGGACCGGGGGGCCGGCAATGCCGATGGCGACGCCATGGAGGAGTGCATCTACGAGGGCTATGGGCCCGAGGGGGTGGCGGTGATGGTCGAGTGCCTGACCGATAATCGCAATCGCACTGTCTCTGAAGTGCGACATGCCTTCGGCAAGCAGGGTGGCAACCTCGGCACCACCGGGTCGGTGGCCTTCATGTTCCATCGCCAGGGACGCCTGCTGCTGCCCGAGGGCGTCACCGAGGAGGCGGCCATCGAGGCCACCCTGGAGGCGGAGCCCGAGGAGATCGAGCGCCGCGACGATGGCCGCCTGGAGGTGGTCGCCACCCCCGACTCCTTCGGCCGGGTCAAGGATGCGCTGGTCGCGGCGGGGATCGAGCCCGAGCAGAGCGACGTGGGGCTCTATCCGGAAACCACCACGCCCATCACCGAACCGGAGCTCGCCGGCCGGGTCCTCAAGTTGCTCGACAGGCTCGAGGACCTGGACGATGTCCAGAACGTCACCACCAACGCGGAGTTCGCCGACGATGTCCTCGACCAGCTCGATTGAGTCTTGCCGATGCTGATCCTCGGCATCGACCCCGGCTCGCGGATCACCGGCTACGGCGTGTTGGATGTCACCACGCCGACGCCGCGCTACGTGGCCAGCGGCTGCATCCGCATCCAGGCCGATGACCTGGCCCAGCGCCTGGCCCAGGTCTATGCCGGAGTCGGCGAGCTGATCGCGGTGCATGCCCCCGGGGAGTTCGCCATCGAGCAGGTGTTCATGTCGAAGAATGCCGACTCCGCCCTCAAGCTCGGCCAGGCCCGGGGCACGGCCATCGTCTGCGCCGCCAATCATGGCCTGCCGGTCAGCGAGTACGGCCCTCGCCAGATCAAGCAGGCGGTGGCCGGCAGCGGCAGCGCCGACAAGGCCCAGGTGCAGCACATGGTGACGGCGATCCTCGGCCTTTCGGCCACGCCCCAGGCGGATGCCGCCGACGCCCTGGCCATCGCGCTCACCCATGCCCATGCCCGCCTGGGGCTGCTGCGCGAGGGGAGCTATGGCGGGCACCGCAGCCGTCGCAAGGGGGGCTCATGGCGCGACTTCCGCCCGTGACCCTGTCGCCGACAGGCGACGGTGGCACATTGTCGAACGCTGTTCCCCCGGGCTGGCATGCGGCTCGGGCGAACAGTATAGTGGCCCGGTGACGGCCCCGCGGGCCGCGATGGACTCCAACCCAAGGGACAGCGAACTTCCATGATAGGACGCCTGCGAGGCACCCTGCTCGAGAAACAGCCCCCCTGGATGGTGGTGGACGTGGCCGGTGTCGGCTACGAGCTGGAGGCCTCCATGACCACCCTGGTGGCCATGCCCGGCACCGGGGAGCCGGTATCGCTCTTCACCCACCTGACCATCCGGGATGATGCCCACCTGCTCTACGGCTTCGCCCGGGAGCAGGAGCGCTCGCTCTTCCGGGCACTGATCAAGGTCAACGGCATCGGCCCCAGGCTCGCCCTGGGCATCCTCTCCGGCATGGACGAGGAGGCCTTCGTGCGCTGCGTGATGGATGACGACGTCAAGGCGCTGACCCGGCTGCCCGGGGTGGGCAAGAAGACCGCCGAGCGGCTGATCATCGAGATGCGCGACCGCTTTCCCCACTGGGAACAGCCGGGCGAACTGGCCGTTGGTACCCAGGTACCGACTGGCAGCGTGTCGTCCGGGGCCACGGATCCTGTCGCCGATGCCGAGGCGGCGTTGGTCAGCCTCGGCTACAAGCCCGCCGAGGCGGCCCGCATGCTGGTCGGCCTCGAGGAGGCCGGCTCCACCGAGGCCATGATCAAGGCGGCGCTGACCCGCCGCCTCGCGGGGTGAACCGATGACGCCTCCACGCTTCCCGTCGATGCCGGACGTCCGCCATGCTCGAGAGTGATCGCCTGATCGCCGCCGACCCCCGGGACGGGGAGGGCGGCGCCGACCACGCCATCCGACCGAAGCGGCTGGCCGACTACATCGGCCAGCCTCGGGTGCGCGAGCAGCTCGACATCTTCATCAGCGCCGCCCGCGGCCGCGAGGAGAGCCTCGACCATACCCTGGTGTTCGGCCCGCCGGGACTCGGCAAGACGACGCTGGCCAACATCGTCGCCGCCGAGATGGGGGTGGGGCTCAAGTCCACCTCGGGGCCGGTGCTCGAGCGGGCCGGCGACCTCGCCGCCATGCTCACCAACCTGCAGCCCGGCGACGTGCTCTTCATCGACGAGATCCATCGCCTGTCGCCGGTGGTGGAGGAGATCCTCTATCCCGCCATGGAGGACTTCCAGCTCGACATCGTCATCGGCGAAGGGCCGGCGGCGCGCTCGATCAAGCTCGACCTCCCGCCCTTCACGCTGGTCGGCGCCACCACCCGGGCGGGCCTGCTGACCTCGCCGCTGCGCGACCGCTTCGGCATCGTCCAGCGCCTGGAGTTCTACAGCATCGACGAGCTCACCGAGATCGTGGTGCGCTCCGCCCGGCTGCTGGGGGTCGAGAGCGACCGGGAGGGCGCCCGGGAGGTCGCGCGCCGTTCCCGGGGCACCCCGCGCATCGCCAACCGGCTGCTGCGCCGGGTGCGCGACTTCGCCGAGGTGCGCGCACAGGGCCGCGTGGATGCCGAGATCGCCGACCTGGCGCTGAACATGCTCCACGTCGACCACCACGGTCTCGACCACATGGACCGGCGCCTGCTGCTGGCGATGATCGAGAAGTTCGACGGTGGCCCGGTGGGTATCGACTCCCTGGCCGCGGCGATCGGCGAGGAGCGCGACACCATCGAGGACGTCATCGAACCCTACCTGATCCAGCAGGGCCTGATGATGCGTACCGCCCGTGGCCGGGTGGTGACCCGTCAGGCCTGGCAACACTTCGACATGGCGCCCCACGAGCGGGCGCCCGACTAGCGGACCCCCACTCCCGTGACGACTGACCAAGACCGACGAGGATGCCCGTGAACGACTCCATGTCCATACCCCACCTGATCATGAACGCCAGCGGCGTGGTGCAGATGGTGATGCTGATCCTGGTGATCGGCTCCATCCTCTCCTGGGTGGTGATCTTCCAGCGCACCTTCGTGATGCGCCGGGCGCGCAAGGCCCATCGGGTCTTCGAGGAGCGCTTCTGGTCCGGCGTGGACCTCAACGAGCTCTATCGCGAGACGCCCGCCGAGCAGGAGACCCAGGGGGCCGAGCACGTCTTCCGTGCCGGCTTCCGGGAGTTCAACCGCCTGCTGGCCAAGACCCGCAGCCCCCAGGCGATCCTCGAGGGCGTCCAGCGCAGCATGCGCGTGGCCTGGTCCCGCGAGGAGGACCGCCTCAACCTGCACCTGGTATTCCTGGCCACCGTCGCCTCGGCCAGCCCCTACATCGGGCTGTTCGGCACCGTCTGGGGCATCATGGGCTCCTTCCAGTCCCTCTCCATGGCCCAGCAGGCGACCCTGGCCACGGTGGCCCCCTGGATCGCCGAGGCCCTGATCGCCACCGCCATGGGGCTGTTCGCGGCGATTCCGGCGGTGATCTTCTACAACCGGCTCTCCGCCGAGTCCGGTCGCCTGCTGGGCAAGTACGAGGACTTCGCCGAGGAGTTCCACTCCATCCTGCACCGCAACCTGCAGGGCCGGACCGACCCCGGCGCCGAGTGAAGGAGAGGCCGTCATGCTAGGACCCTTCAATCGTGGCGGGCGCAGCAAGCCCATGGGCGAGATCAACGTCGTGCCCTTCATCGACGTGATGCTGGTGCTGCTGGTGATCTTCATGATCACCGCGCCCATGCTCACCCAGGGCGTGCAGGTCGACCTGCCCCAGGTCAGCTCCGAACCCATCGAGGAGACCGAGGATCGTGATCCCATCAACGTCGCGGTTGAAAGCGACGGCCGGTATTCAATTTGGGTGGGCGATGACGAACCACGAGAGGTTGGCATTGACGAAATCGCCGAACGCGTGATCATCCTGCTGGAACGCCAGCCGGGCACCCCGGTGATGGTGCACGGCGATCGCAATGTCCCCTATGGCAAGGTGGTGACGCTGATGAGCACCCTGCAGACCGCGGGGGTGAGCAATGTCGGGCTGATCTCGGAACCGCCCCCCGGGGACAGTTGAGGAGCCCACATGGCCAGACATGACCGACGCGTGGGCTATGGCCTGCCGCTGGTGCTCGCCGTCGCCCTGCACCTGGCGATCCTGGCGGCCAGCGTGATCCGCTTTCCCGAGCGGGAGACCGAGCCGCCGAGCACCAATATCGTCCAGGCGACCCTCGTCAGCACCGAGACCACCACCGACCAGGCCCAGCGTGCCGAGGAGGCCCGTGCCCGGGCGGCGGCCCGCCAGGCCGAGGAGGAGGCCGCGGCGGCTGCCCAGGAAGAAGAAGCTCGCGAGGCAGAGGCCGAGGCCGTCGAGGCGGCGGAGGAAGCCGCCCGCCGGGCCGAGGAGGCCGAGCGGCAGCGCCAGGCGGAGGCCGAGGCCCGGGAGGAGGCTCGCCGGGCCGCCGAGGAGGAGGCCGCACGGCGTGCCGAGCAGGCCGAGGCGGAGGCCGAACGCCGGCGCCAGGCCGAAGCGGAAGCGGAAGCCGAACGTCAGCGCCAGGCCGAGGCGGAAGCCGAACGCCAGCGTCAGCGTCAGGCGGAGGCAGAAGCCGAGCGCCAGCGTCAGGCCGAAGCGGAGGCAGAAGCCGAGCGTCAGCGCCAGGCCGAGGCGGAAGCCGAGCGCCAGCGTCAGGCCGAGGAGCAGGCCCGCCGCGCCGCCGAGGCCGCCAGCCAGGGCCTGGATCGTGCCATCGAGGGCGAGGCCGACAGCGTGGCCAATGCCCGCCAGGCCAACGAGGCGGCCAACAGCTTCATCAACCTGGTGCGCCGGGCGGTGGAGCAGGCCTGGGTGATCCCGCCCAACGTGCCCGAGGGGGCCAGCGCCGAGATCTCGGTGCGGCTGGGCCCCTCGGGGGAGCTGTTCGCGGCTACCATTGGTCAGAGCAGTGGCAACAGCGCCTTCGACCGCTCTGCGGTCCAGGCCGTGGAGGCCGCCGCGCCCTTCGCCGAGCTGCGCGACTTGCCGGCCTCGGCCCAGCGCGACTACCGTCAATTCAACCTGCGATTCCGACCGGGGGATATCCGCTGATGAACATCCTGAAGACCACCTGGCTGGCCGCCATGCTGATGCTGTTCACCAGCCTGGCCCAGGCCGCCGACCTGACCATCGAGATCACCCGTGGCAGCGACCGTGCCACGCCCATCGCGATCGTGCCCTTCGCCGACGGCGACGACATGCCCCAGGACATCGCGCAGATCGTCTCCGATGACCTGGAGCGCAGCGGCTACTTCGAGCCGCTGGAGCGTCGCGCCATGTTCGAGCGACCCGCCTCGAGCGAGGAGGTGCGCTACGGCGACTGGCGCGCCCTGGACGTACGCTACCTGGTGGCGGGGCGGATCAGCCGCGAGGGCGATCAGTATCGCATCCGCTACGACCTGGTGGATATCAGCGGCGAACGCCGCCTGCTTGCCGAGACCGTGACCTCGGGTCACCAGGGGCTGCGCGACGCCGCCCACTACATCAGCGATCAGATCTTCGAGGAGATCACCGATATCCGCGGGGCCTT
The DNA here is from genome assembly GCF_033549285.1 of Halomonas sp. Lineage (GTDB taxonomy): Bacteria > Pseudomonadota > Gammaproteobacteria > Pseudomonadales > Halomonadaceae > Halomonas. The sequence goes on along the minus strand of NZ_JAWSUJ010000115.1, from coordinate 1,803 downwards.
CTCGACCCGCATCGCCTACGTGACCTCCAGCGGCGTGGGGGACGATACCCAGTACGCTCTCCACGTGGCCGATGCCGACGGGCGCAACAGCCAGCAGATCCTCTCGTCCGACGAGCCGATCATGTCACCGGCCTGGTCGCCGGATGGCGGCAAGCTGGCCTATGTCTCCTTCGAGACCGAGCGCCCGGCGATCTATATCCAGGACATCGCCTCCGGCCGGCGCGTGCGTGCCACCTCCTTCGAGGGGCTCAACAGCGCCCCCACCTGGTCACCGGATGGCCGCCGCCTGGCGATGGCGCTCTCCAAGGATGGCCAGCCCGAGATCTACGTGATGGAGATCGGGTCGCGGGAGGTGCAGCGCATCACCAACAACTCCAGCATCGACACCGAGCCCGCCTGGTCGCCGGACAGTCGCAGCCTGCTGTTCACCTCGGATCGTAGCGGTGGTCCGCAGATCTATCGCGTCGAGCTGGGCAGCGGGGAGGAGGAGCGTCTCACCTTCACCGGCAACTACAATGCCCGGGCGCGCTTCGCGCCGGACGGCGAGGCGATCTTCCTGATCCATCGCGGCAGCAACGGCTACCAGGTGGCGCGCCAGGACCTGGAGAGCGGCCGCCTGGTGGCCCTGAGCGAGACGGGGCAGGCCGAATCGCCCAGTGTCGCGCCCAATGGCACCATGGTAATCTTCGCCACCCAGCAGGGCGGCAACGGCGTGCTGGGCGGGGTCTCCGCCGATGGGCGCGCCTCCTTCCGGCTGCCGGCGGCGCAGGGTGATGTCCGCGAACCCGCGTGGTCACCGTTTCTGAACTGATGTATCCAACAAGGAGTATCACGATGCAGCTCAAGCCCTATGCCAGAACCCTGGCCATTGCCCTGTCCCTGGCCTTCGTGGCCGGCTGTTCCAGCACGGGCGGCGGCCAGGACGGTGACCTGACGGGCGGCGCCGGCGGCACCGATCGCGGCGGCGTGTCCACGGGCGGCGCCGATGGCCGCGGCGTCAGCGGCGATCGCGCCGGCCAGCGAGCCGATGCCGACGGCCGCATCCCGGAGACCCGCACCATCTACTTCGAGTACGACAGCGATACCATTCGCAGCGAGTTCGAGCCGGTGCTGACCGCCCATGCCCGTTTCCTGCAGAACAACCCCAACGCCAGCGTCGTCCTGCAGGGCCACACCGACGAGCGGGGTACCCGCGAGTACAACCTGGCCCTGGGCGAGCGCCGCGCCGGCGCCGTCGAGCGCTACCTCAACGTCCAGGGCGTGTCGCCCTCCCAGGTCGAGGTGGTCAGCTACGGCGAGGAACGGCCGGCGGCACGTGGCCAGAACGAGCAGGCCTATGCCCAGAACCGTCGGGTGGTCTTCGCCTACTGAGCCGGGCCGACACGACGAGGGAGAAAGCGATGAGACACGGTCTGAAGGGACTGTGCGGTGCGGGAGCCCTGGTGCTCCCGCTGACCGTAGCGATGCCGCTCCTGGCGCAGCAGCCGGTGATCGAGGACCTCACCGGGCGATCGGGGTCCAGCAGCTTCTATGATCAGGCGGCCACCCGCGAGGAGGCCGGGGGCAGCCTGGTGATCTTCAACCAGGTCCAGCAGCACCAGGAGGAGATCCGCCAGCTGCGCGGCCAGGTGGAGGAGCTGCGCCACCAGCTGGAGCAGCTGCGCCGCCAGACTCGCCAGCAATACCTGGACATCGAGGATCGCCTGATGGCGGCGGGCAGTGGCGTCGACCAGGCCGCCCCGCCCGTGGACGAGGAGAGTGCCCGTCAGGTCGCCGAGACCCCGCCGCCGAGCGGCGACGATC
>NZ_JAWSUJ010000114.1:0-11871 GCF_033549285.1 Halomonas sp. | reverse complement strand
CCCAGCGAGATCTGGTAGTACTCCTCGCCCTTCTTGTCGACGCCGAGGATGCCGATGTGGCCGACATGATGGTGGCCGCAGGCGTTCATGCAGCCGGAGATATTGAGCTCCAGGGGCCCCAGGTCGTAGAGGAAGTCGAGATCCTCGAAGCGCTCCTGGATGGCATGGGCGACCGGGATCGACTTGGCATTGGCCAGGCCGCAGTAGTCGCCCCCGGGGCAGCAGATCAGGTCGGCCAGGGTGCCCACCGTGGGGTTGGCCATGCCCAGGGCCTCCAGCCGCTGCCAGAGCTCCTCGAGGCGGTCCACCGGCACGTCGGTGAGCACCAGGTTCTGCTCGTGGGTGACCCGCAGCTCGCCATGGCCGAACTCGTCGGCCAGGTCGGCGATGGCCGCCATCTGCTCCGAGGTGACGTCCCCTGGCGAGTGCTCGCGACGCTTGAGCGACAGGGTCACGGCCTTGTAGCCGGCCACCTTGTGGTCGCTGACGTTGTTGGTGACGAAGCGCGCGAAGGCGCGATTCTCGCCGCGCAGCCGCTCGAAGGCCGCGATGGCCTCGGCCGGTACCTCGCGGCGCGGCGGCTCGACGAAGTGCGCCGCCACGGCCTCGACGGCGCCCTGGGTCAGGGTCTGAGGGCCATCCTTGAGGTGGGCCCACTCCTCCTCGACGCGGCGACGGAACTCGTCGACGCCCAGTGCCTTGACCAGGATCTTGATGCGCGCCTTGAACTTGTTGTCGCGCCGGCCGAACTGGTTGTAGACCCGGACCAGGGCCTCCAGGTAGGTCAGCAGGTGCTGCCAGGGCAGGTCCTCGCGGACCACCTCGCCGATCATCGGCGTGCGTCCCAGCCCCCCGCCGGCCAGCACCTTGACGCGCACCTCGCCGTCGCGATCGCGCCACAGGCGCAGGCCCACGTCGTGGACCTGGATGGCGGCGCGGTCCTCGACGGCGCCGGTCACGGCGATCTTGAACTTGCGCGGCAGGTAGGCGAACTCGGGATGGAAGGTCGACCACTGGCGGATCAGCTCGCACCAGGGGCGCGGGTCGACCTCCTCGTCGGCCGCCACGCCGGAGAACTGGTCGGTGGTGGTGTTGCGGATGTCGTTGCCGCTGGTCTGGATGGCGTGCATCTGCACGCTGGCGAGATCGGCGAGGATGTCCGGCACGTCCTCGAGCTTCGGCCAGTTCAGCTGCAGGTTGGTGCGAGTGGTGAAGTGGCCGTAGCCGCGATCGTAGCGGGCGGCGATCTCGCCCAGCTTGCGCAGCTGATAGGAGGCCAGCATGCCGTAGGGAATGGCGATGCGCAGCATGGGAGCATAGCGCTGGATGTAGAGGCCGTTCTGCACGCGCAGCGGCAGGAACTCCTCCTCGCTGATCCGGCCAGCGAGATAGCGGCGCATCTGGTCGCGGAACTGGGCGACGCGTTCATCGACCAGGGTCTGGTCGTGGGTGTCGTAACGATACATTCAGCGCATTCCTGATGCTGGGAAGTGGCGGACTATGGCGCTACCTTACCGCCTGCCTTTTATTCTAGAAAAGAATAAATGTTTATAGTTTATATGCAAAATGGAATGACGCAGGCTCAGATGACCAGCGCCTGCCAGCGCCGCCGTTGCCAGATCAGCATGAAGCCGGCCGAGTTCAGGGCGCGATAGCCCAGCTGCACCCACCAGATGCCGACCAGCCCCTGGTCGAGCACCACCCCGACCCACCAGGCCAGCGGCAGGAACACCAGCCACTGCAGGGTGAGGGTGGTCGCCATCACCGTGCGATGGGCGCCGGCGCCGAGCAGGGCCTGGGCGAACACCAGCGCCGCGGCATCCAGCACGATCATCGCGGCGGTCAGGCGTAGGGGGAGCGTGCCCAGGGCGACGAGCTCGGCGTCATGCAGGAAGAGGCCCAGTACCGCCTCGGGAAACAGCCCCATGGGCAGGGCCAGCACCGCCAGGCAGAGCCAGGCGAGCCGCACCACGTCCCAGCCCCAGCGGTGGGCCTCGCCATGGGCCTGGCGGCCCAGCGCCTGGCCCACCAGGCTCATCGCCGCCATGCCGAGCCCCACGCCGGGCAGGATCAGCAGCAGCGAGAGGTTGACCAGCACGTGGCCGACGGCAACGCTGGCGGTCCCGATCTGGCCCAGGATCCAGAACAGCACGGCATAGCCGGCGGCAAACCAGACCTGCTGGAAGGAGTGGGGCGTGGCCAGGCGCAGGGTGGTGGCCAGGGCAGGGCGCCGGGGCAGCCCGGCCAGGAAGCCGCTGGCGGTGGCGTGGCGCAGGCTGAGCCCGGCCCAGATGGCGAGCCCCACGAAGAGCGACAGCGTGGTGCCGGCCCCGGCCCCGGCCGCGCCCATGGCCGGCAGGCCGAGATGCCCGAAGATCAGCACGATGCTCGCCACCACGTTGATGGCATGCATCACCAGGATGATGCGCAGGTAGATGCCGGTCTGCTGGATGCCGTTCCAGTAGCCACGGAAGCAGAAGATCATCGCCACCGGGAGCAGCGAGACGACCCGCCAGCGAAAGTAGTCCACCGCCTCGGCGGTGACCGCCGGGTCCTGGTTGATCAGCGCCAGCAGGCGCGGCGCCTGCCACAGGCAGAGCAGGGTCAGGGGCAGGGCCAGCGCCAGGGCGATCGCCAGGCCGGCGTTGAGCGCCATGGCGCGCTGCCCCCAGTCCTGCTCGCCGTGGCGACGCGCCGTCTGCGCCTGGACCCCGGAGGAGAGCCCGAAGAGCACGGCGGTGATCAGGAACATGGCGTAGCCGCCGATGCCCACGCCGGCCAGCGGCACCTCGCCGAGCGAGCCCACCAGGGCCGCGTCGATCAGGTTGAGCAGGCTCTGGGTGAGCATGCCGGCGATGATCGGCAGGGCGAGGCGCAGGATCGTCTGGCGGCGGGTGGGCTCGGGCAGCATCCGTGTTCCGGGCAGGTGAGGGCAGGCGGCCCGCCGCGGCGGGCCGGAGGGGTCAGGCCGGGTCGTAGGAGAGCACCGGCGCCAGCCAGCGCTCGAGCGCCTCGACGCTCATGCCCTTGCGGCTGGCCAGCGCCTCGACCTGGTCCCGGGTGATCTTGCCGGTGGAGAAGTACTTCGAGCGCGGGTGGGAGAAGTACCAGCCGGCCACCGCGGCGGCGGGCCACATGGCGAAGTTCTCGGTGAGCGCGAGGCCGGTATTCTCGGTGGCCTCGAGCAGGCGGAAGAGGGTCGCCTTCTCGGTGTGGTCGGGGCAGGCCGGGTAGCCGGGGGCCGGGCGGATGCCCTGGTACTTCTCGGCGATCAGGGCGTCATTGTCCAGCGTCTCGTCCGGCACATAGCCCCAGAACTCCTTGCGTACCCGCTCGTGCAGGCGCTCGGCGAAGGCCTCGGCGAGCCGGTCGGTAAGCGACTGGACGAGGATGGCATTGTAGTCGTCGCCGGCGGCCTTGTACTGCTCGGCCAGGGCCTCCACGCCATGTCCGGTGGTGACGGCAAAGCCACCGATCCAGTCGGGCTTGCCGCTCTCCCTGGGCGCGATGAAGTCGGCCAGGCTGTGGCAGACGCCATCGCGGTTCTTGGTGGTCTGCTGGCGGATGTGATGCAGCCGCTCGATCACCTCGCGGCGTGACTCGTCGGCATAGACCTCGATGACGTCGTCATCGACGCTGTTCGCCGGCCACAGGCCGATCACCCCACGGGCCTGGATGCACTTCTCGTCGATCAGCTTGCGCAGCATCGCCTGGGCATCGGCGAAGAGGCTGCGAGCCGCCTCGCCGACCTTGGCATCGTCGAGGATCTTCGGGTACTTGCCGGCCAACTGCCAGCTCATGAAGAAGGGGGTCCAGTCGATGCGCTCGACCAGCTCCTCGATGTCATAGTCGTCGAACACCTGAAGCCCGGTGATGGCCGGCCGCGGCGGGGTGTAGCCGTCCCAGTCCATGGCCGGCTTGCGCTGGCGGGCCTCGTCGTAGGTGAGGTCGGCCGCCTTGGGGCGACGCTTGGCATTGCGTTCGCGCACCGTCGCGTACTCGGCGCGGATCTCCTCGACATAGGCCGGCTTCAGGGCCGGGGAGAGCAGCTTGCCGGCCACGCCCACGGCACGCGAGGCATCGGTGACGTAGATCACCGGATGCTCGTAGCCGGGTTCGATCTTCACCGCGGTATGGGCCTTGGAGGTGGTGGCGCCACCGATCAGCAGCGGCAGGGTGAAGCCCTGGCGCTGCATCTCCCTGGCCACGTGGACCATCTCGTCCAGCGACGGGGTGATCAGGCCGGAGAGGCCGATGATGTCGGCGTTCTCGTCGCGGGCGGTCTGCAGGATCTTCTCGGCGGGCACCATCACGCCGAGGTCGATGACCTCGTAGTTGTTGCACTGGAGCACCACGCCGACGATGTTCTTGCCGATGTCGTGGACGTCGCCCTTGACCGTGGCCATGACGATCTTGCCCTTGGCCTGGGTGTCGGCGCTCTTCTCGGCCTCGATGTAGGGAATCAGGTAGGCCACCGCCTGCTTCATGACCCGGGCCGACTTGACCACCTGGGGCAGGAACATCTTGCCGGCGCCGAAGAGGTCGCCGACCACGTTCATGCCATCCATCAGCGGCCCCTCGATCACCTCGATGGGGCGGGCGGCCCGGCCTCGGGCCTGCTCGGTGTCCTCCTCGATGTAGGCGGTGATGCCCTTGACCAGCGCGTGCTCGATGCGTTTCTCGACCTCCCAGCTGCGCCACTCGAGGTCCTCCTTCTTCGTCGCGCCGCTGCCGTCGCCCTTGTACTTCTCGGCCAGGTCCACCAGGCGCTCGGTGCCGTCGGGGCGGCGGTTGAGCACCACGTCCTCCACCGCCTCGCGCAGCTCCTCCGGCAGGTCGTCGTAGACCGCCAGCTGGCCGGCGTTGACGATGCCCATGGTCAGCCCGGCGCGGATGGCGTGGTAGAGGAACACCGAGTGGATCGCCTCACGCACCGGGTTGTTGCCGCGGAAGGAGAAGGAGACGTTGGAGACGCCGCCGGAGACCAGGGCGTGGGGCAGGTGCTCACGGATCCAGCGGGTGGCCTCGATGAAGTCCACGGCGTAGTTGTCGTGCTCCTCGATGCCGGTGGCGATGGCGAAGATGTTGGGGTCGAAGATGATGTCTTCCGGCGGGAAGTCCAGCTCATCGACCAGGATCCGGTAGGCGCGCTGGCAGATCTCGGTCTTGCGCGCGAAGGTATCGGCCTGGCCCGTCTCGTCGAAGGCCATCACCACCACGGCCGCGCCATGGCGACGGCAGATGGTGGCCTGCTCGCGGAAGGCGTCCTCGCCCTCCTTCATGGAGATGGAGTTGACCACCGCCTTGCCCTGCACGCACTTCAGTCCCGCCTCGATGATCTCCCACTTGGAGGAGTCGATCATGATCGGTACCCGGGCGATATCGGGCTCACCGGCGATCAGGTTGAGGAAGCGCACCATCGCCTCCTGGGACTCCAGCATCCCCTCATCCATGTTGACGTCGATGACCTGGGCGCCGTTCTCCACCTGCTCCAGGGCGACTTCCAGGGCGGTGGTGTAGTCCTCCTCGACGATCAGCCGCTTGAAGCGCGCCGAGCCGGTGACATTGGTGCGCTCGCCGACGTTGACGAACAGCGAATCGGCCTCGATGTTGAAGGGCTCGAGGCCGGAGAGCCGGCAGGCCCGCGGCCGTTCGGGCACCCGGCGCGGCGCCAGCCCCTGGATGGCGGCGTGGATCGCCGCGATATGCTCGGGGGTGGAGCCGCAGCAGCCGCCGATGATGTTGACCAGGCCGCTCGCGGCGAACTCGGCGACGATCGCCGCCATCTCCTCCGGGGTCTGGTCGTACTCGCCGAACTCGTTGGGCAGGCCGGCGTTGGGGTGCGCCGAGACGAAGGCGTCGGCCTTGGTGGCCAGTTCCTCGATATAGGGGCGCAGCTCCTGGGCCCCCAGGGCACAGTTGAGGCCGACGGAGAGCGGCCGGGCATGGCGCACCGAGTTCCAGAAGGCCTCGGTGGTCTGGCCAGAGAGGGTGCGGCCGGAGGCGTCGGTGATGGTGCCGGAGATCATCACCGGGTGGCGTTCGCCGCGCGCCTCGAACAGCTCCTCCAGGGCGTAGATCGCCGCCTTGGCATTGAGGGTGTCGAAGATGGTCTCGATCAGGATCAGGTCGGCGCCGCCCTCGATCAGCGCCTCGGCGGCCTCGAGGTAGTTCTCGCGCAACTCGTCGAAGGTGACGTTGCGCCTGGAGGGGTCGTTGACGTCCGGCGACAGCGAGGCGGTACGCGAGGTGGGCCCCAGCACCCCGGCCACGTAGCGCGGCACGCCGCTCTCCTCGGCCACGGCGTCACAGACCGCGCGGGCCAGGCGCGCCGACTCCCGGTTGAGCTCGGGCACCAGGTCTTCCATGCCGTAGTCGGACTGGGAGAGGCGCGTGCTGTTGAAGGTGTTGGTCTCGACGATGTCGGCGCCGGCTTCCAGGTACTGGCGGTGGATCCGCGTCACCAGGTCGGGGCAGGTCAGGCCCAGCAGGTCGTTGTTGCCCTTGAGGTCGCTCGGCCAGTCGGCGAAGCGGTCGCCACGGAACTCCTGCTCGGAGAGCCCGGCGTTCTGCAGCATGGTCCCCATGCCACCGTCGAGCATCAGGATGCGTCGCGCGAGGCTGTCATGGAGCGTGGCGGTCAGGGCGGTGGGAGCGGCGGCCATGGGTCGAATCAATCTCCAGCGTGGTGCAGTCAGGGTCGAGCCGGCAGCGGGGCGCCTGGGGGCGTCTTGTCGAGGATAGGCGCTGCGGGCCAGGGGCGGGTCTGCCGGACTCGGGCACATCGGCAGACCGCCGGGAAAGGCGCTCATCTTAGCAAAAGCCACGACGCCGCGGCAGGGGGCAGGCTAAAACCCAGCAATTCAGTCGGGATTGTGTCGGCCGCGCGGGTCGCTTACCATTGAGGGCATCACACGTTCAGTACATGTCGCGACGTCACCCCGGCGCGACATGTCGCGATAGCGAGAGCACCATGAGCGACAGCATCCAGATTACCGACAGCGCCCAGGACTACCTTGCCGAACTGCTCGAGAAGCAGAACGTCGAGGGCATCGCGGTGCGCATCTTCATCACCCAGCCGGGTACCCCCTACGCCGAGACCTGCCTGGCCTACTGCCGGCCCGGCGAGGAGGAGCCCAGCGACGAGCTGCTGGAACTCGAGAAGATCCGCGTCTACCTGGACAAGAACAGCCTGCCCTTCCTCGAGGAGGCCGTGGTCGACTTCAACGCCGACCGCATGGGCGGGCAGCTGACCATCAAGGCGCCCAACGCCAAGATGCCCAAGGTCAACGCCGACAGCCCGCTCGAGGATCGCGTCAACTACATCCTCTACAGTGAGATCAACCCGGGCCTGGCCTCCCACGGCGGCGAGATCAAGCTGGTCGAGCTGACCGAGGACCAGGTCGCGGTGCTGGCGTTCGGCGGCGGCTGCCAGGGGTGTGCCGCGGTGGACCTCACCCTCAAGGATGGCGTGGAGAAGACCCTGCTGGAGCGCATCCCGGAGCTCGCCGGGATCCGCGACGTGACCGACCATACGGACACCACCAACGCCTACTACCGCTAGCTAGGACCTGTTGCCTCCTCCGAGGAGGGGGCAATCGATGCCCTGGGTCGTGCCCGGGGCGAGTCACGCCTCAGGCTGAATCCCCTCTCGAAGGCCCCGCTCCCGCGGGGCCTTCGTCGTTATCGGGGGCCTCCTCGCGAGCTCGGTCGGGCACCGGGGCCTGCCAAAGGCAGCGGTGGAGCTGGGCCTCCAGGTCGCGCAGCCGGCGCACCTGCTCCTCCAGCAGCTGCTTCTGCTCGTCGATGCGCGCCTGCATCAGGGCCTGCTCGTGCTGCAGGGTCCGGGTTCGCTCCTCGGCCTGATGGCGTGACCATTCGGTCTCGCGGTGGCGCTTCTCCTCCTCGGCCAGGGCGCCGCGTGCCTCCTGCACCAGCTGCTGCGCCCGCTCCAATCGTGCCTCGAGCTGCTGCAACCGCTGGGCCTGCTGCTTCTCGGCGGCCTGGCGCTCCTGGCGCGCCTCGTCGAGCAGCCCCATGAGGCGCGCCTCGCTGCTCTCGTGACGCTTCTCCTCCCGGGCCAGGCGCTCCTGGTGGCGCGCGGCCTGCTCGGAAAGGGCCTGCTGCTGCTCGCGTGCCTGTCGCTCGTTCTCCTGCTGCAGGCTCGCGAGCTGCGCCTCGAGGCGCGTCTGCCGGGTGGCGAGCTTCGCCTCGCGCTCCGCCAGGACATCGCGTTCGGACTCGCGACGCGCCAGCTCGCCGCTCTGCTCCTCGAGGCGCTGCTCGGTTCGCGCCAGGTGGGCGGCCAGCGCCGACTCGCGCTGCTCGGCGTCCTCGGCCCGGCGCAGGGCCTCGCCGGCTTCCTCCCGCGCCGCCTCCACCCGGCCCTCGGCCTCCTGCCGGTAGTGGGCAAGCGCCTCGTTGGCGGATGCCTGGGCCTTCTCCCACAGCGCCTCCGCGAGTTCCTGAAGGGCCTCGGGCATGCCCCGGGGCGGGGGCAGGTCGCGGTTCTCCTCCCGCCGTGTGCGCCATTCCCTCAGGTGCTCGCTGATGGTCGTGAAGCTCCCGGTTCCCAGCACCTCGCGCACCTTGTGCACGCTGGGGGCCTCTCCCTTCTCCAGCAGGGCATCGATGGCCCGCTGGACATCCTCGTAACGCACGCCGCTGCGCGCCATGGTCGTGTCCTCGTGGTTGTCTGCCAGGGGCTGCCCCTGGGCGATCCAGGGCAGTGTACCCGCGGGCGGCTCGATAATGAAGATAATTACGTATTACGTTCGATGTACTTTTATTTATGATATGTAGAATAAAATCAAGATTACGCGGCTTATCTTGATTTTGTTGCGGGGAAGGCCGGATACTGGCGAGCAAGGCGCAAGGCGCAAGGCGCAAGGCGCAAGGCGCAAGGCGCAAGGCGCAAGGCGCAAGGCGCAAGGCGCGAGGGGAGATATGGACAGCAAGGCGAGGCCGGCAGCGTCCGGCGAGGTGCTCGAGGCGACATCGACGGCAGTCGAGCGACTGCCCGACGGGGCGGGAGAGCGGCAGGAGCTGCATATCGCCGCCAACACGGACGCCGAGGCCGTGGCGCAGTGGCTGGCCGAGTACCGGGCGAGCCCGCGCACCCTGAGCGCCTATCGCCGCGAGGCGCAGCGGCTGCTGCTGTGGCTGGCGGAGCAGGGCAGGGGACTGGATGCGCTGCGCCGGGAGGACCTGGATGCCTTCGAGGCCTTCCTGGCGGACCCGCGCCCCGGCGAGCGCTGGATCGGACCGGTACGCCCGCGCCACGACCCGCGATGGCGCCCCTTCCGTGGTCCGCTGTCGCCCGCCAGCCGCCGCCAGAGCCTGGTGATCCTGCAGGGCATGTTCGCCTGGCTGACGGAGGCGGGCTGGGTCCGCCACAATCCCTTCCGCCTGATGCGAGACAAGCGCCGACGCCTGGACAACCGCCAGGGCGGGGTCGAGCGCTATCTGGAACGCCCCCTGTGGGACTGGCTCTGGGCGTGGCTGAACCGGCCGGCGGAGGAGGGCGCCTCGAACCGACATCGCTACGAGCTGGCCCGGCGCCGCCTGGTCTTCGGCTTCGCCTACCTGCTGGCCCCGCGGATCAGCGAGATGAGCGCGGCGCGCATGAACGACTTCCGGCGCCGCGAGGGACGCTGGTGGTGGCTCGTGGTGGGGAAGGGCGACAAGGCGGCGCGCATCCCGGTGCCGCCCGACATGATGGCGCTGCTCGGGGAATGGCGCGGGTCGCTGGGCCTGGCGGCGGAACCCTCGCCGGATGATGCCTCCCCCCTGCTGCGGGCCCTGGATGGCCAGCGCGGGCTGGGTGACAACCGCCTCTACCGGCTGATCCGCGAGGGCTTCCGGGAAGCGGCCGAGGCGCTCGAGGGGGAAGCGGGCGAGGCGGCGAAGGGCGAGGTGCGGCGCCTGCGACAGGCGACACCGCACTGGCTGCGCCATACGGCCCTGACCCACCAGGCCCAGGCCGGGGTGGAACTGCGCTACCTGGCCGCGACGGCCCGCCATTCGCGCCTCGATACCACGGCACGCTACCTGCATGCCGAGGACGCGGAGTGGCATCGCCAGCAGGCGCAGCACGGGCTGGGGGCAGGGTGGCCGGCAGGCGATGACGAGGATCGAGATGGCGGGCGTGAGCCGTTATAATGGCGCAAGCCACCTTCCAGGAGAGACCATGACTGCCGAGACCACCGCCGAACAGGCCCAGCAGGAGCTCCTCGACGAGTTCGAGATGTTCGACAACTGGATGGATCGCTACCAGTACCTCATCGACATGGGCAAGCAGCTGCCGGCCTTTCCCGATGAGTGGAAGGTCGATGAGCTGAAGATCCAGGGCTGCCAGTCCAATGTCTGGATGCACCACCGCCGCGACGGCGAGACCCTGCATTTCGATGCGGTCTCCGACGCCGCCATCGTCTCCGGGCTGATCGCCGTGCTGATGCGCATCTACAACGACCGTCGTCCGGCGGACATCCGCGCCACCAGCCCCCACTTCATGCGCGACCTGGGCCTCGACAAGCACCTCTCGCCGACCCGCAGCAACGGCCTCAACGCCATGCTGGAGCGGATCTACCGCGTGGCTGAGGAGGAAGCGGCCGCCTGATCAGCGCCCGCCCGGCTGCCGGTCGTCCGTCCGGCAGCGGAACTGCTCGTCCAGCTCCGGGTCCTCCCGGCAGAGCCGCTCGCTGGGGCCGCCCGGGACCGGGTCGATGCCCCCCTCGCAGCCCGGGTGGCAGCGGGCGATCCGCCGCAGCGCCAGAATCCCGCCCCGGAAGGGGCCATGCACCTGCAGTGCCTCCAGCGTATAGCTCGAGCAGCTGGGCCAGTAGCGGCAGCGCGGCCCCAGCAGCGGGCTCAGCGTCAGCTGGTAGAGCCTCACCAGCGCGATCATCAGCCAGCCGAGGGCCCGGTCCAGCCCACGCGGCAGGCGATGGATGGCCGCGGCCAGGCAGGACATCTCAGCCCTTGCCGTAGAGGGCGTCGGGGTCGATCAAGGGCTCGCTGGTGACGCGCGCCTCGTCGCCCTCCAGCGCCACATAGAAGCAGCTGCGCCTGCCGCTGTGGCAGGCCGGCCCGGTCTGTGCCACCTGCAGCAGCAGGGTGTCGCCGTCGCAGTCCAAGGCCGCGCCCTTCAGGTGTTGCTGCTGGCCGGAGCTCTCGCCCTTGCGCCACAGCCTGCCTCGCGAACGCGACCAGTAGCAGACCCGGCCGGTGCGCAGGGTCTCCTCCAGGGCCTCGCGGTTCATCCAGGCCATCATCAGCACCTCGCCGCTGTCGTGCTGCTGGGCGATGGCCGGGATCAGGCCGTCGGCGTTGAAGCGGATGGCGTCGAGGATCCCGGCCAGGGGGGCGCGGCTGTCGCGGGGGGCCCGTTCGAGGGCCTTGAAGGTGTCGCTCATGGAAACTCCGCAGGGGCGGCGGGGCGCTCGGGGGCCTGCCGGCAGGCGTCACACTGGCCCAGCAGCTCGATGGTCTGGCGCTGGACCTCGAAGCCCAGCTCCCTGGCGCGTCGCGCCAGGTGGTCGTTGATCTCGTCCAGATGCAGCTCCTCGACCCGGCCACAGAGGCGGCAGATCAGCAGCTGGAAGCCGTGGGCGTGCTCGGGGCAGGGGCAGGCCACGTAGGCATTGAGGGACTCGATGCGATGCACCAGCCCCTGGTCGATGAGGAACTCCAGGGCGCGATAGACGGTCGGCGGGCGTGCCGCCGCGTGCTCCGCGGCCAGGCGGTCGAGCAGGTCGTAGGCCTTCAGGCTGCCTGGGGCGGCGGCGATCATCTCCAGCACCCGTCGGCGGATCGGCGTGAAGCGTGCGCCGCGCTGCTGGCACTGCCGTTCGGCCTGGCGGATCATGTCGC
>NZ_JAWSUJ010000113.1:0-12142 GCF_033549285.1 Halomonas sp. | reverse complement strand
GGCCGGGGGCCCGATGCCTCGGGGCCGTCGGCATACCGCCGGAACTCCGCCAGCACCCGCGAGGGGCCGGGGTGCTCCTGGCGCTGCAGCTTGGGCTTGGATTGTACCCCCCGGTCGTCCGCCGGCCTGACGACCCGCGCCCCTCCGTTGGGCAGCTCCCAGTTGATTTCGGCCTCGCGGGCCGCGGCTTCAGGGTCCTCGTCGCTCCCCGTGGGGCCACGCTCGTCACGGTCCGAGACCTGGTCGAGACGTGGAACACGACGCTGACGCTGCAGGCGACGCACACCATCGATGACGATGAGGGTCACCAGCGCCAGCCCTAGTATGATCAGCCACTCTCTTAGTTCCATGGGTCGTCATGCCTTTTGCTAAGGCGCCATGCCTGATGGTTGTCCGTCAACAGCATAGCGCGATTGCCAAAAAAAGGGCCACTTTTTTATTTGTCAAGCTCGGCATTTTCCTGCCGCAACCCGACCGGGCCCTTCGCAATCGCCCTTCAGGTTCCCCGTGCTTCCGTGCATTGCAGTATACATTGTCTTCCTTGTTAACCCGTTTGCCGTTCACGTTCAAGCCCATCAGGCCTCGGCCAGGGCCGCGGCCTCCTCGACGCCGACCGACACCAGGCGTGACACCCCGGGCTCCTGCATGGTCACCCCCATCAAGCGTTCCGATGCCTCCATGGCGATCTTGTTGTGCGTGATGTAGATGAACTGGACGGTGTCGGACATCTCCTTCACCAGCTTGGCGTAGCGTCCCACATTGGCATCATCCAGCGGGGCATCCACCTCGTCGAGCATGCAGAAGGGCGCCGGATTGAGCTGGAAGATGGCAAATACCATCGACAGGGCGGTGAGGGCCTTTTCCCCACCGGACAGAAGATGAATGGTGCTGTTCTTCTTGCCGGGGGGACGCGCCATGATGGCCACCCCGGTTTCCAGCAAATCCTCGCCGGTCAGGGTCAACCACGCGGTTCCCCCGCCGAATACCCGCGGGAAAAGTGCCTGCAGGCCGGCATTGACTCGCTCGAAGGTGTCGCGGAATCGCGTCCGGGTTTCCTGGTCGATACGCCGGATGGCCCGGTCCAGGGTCTCCAGTGCCTCGGAGAGCTCGGCATGCTGGGCCTCCAGGTAGTCGCGCCGCTCGGCCTGCTGGTCGTACTCATCGATGGCCGCCAGGTTGATGGCCCCCAGCCGGCGGACGCGCTCGCCGACCTCCTCCAGCCGGGACTGCCAGGCGGACTCGGTGGCGTTGGGGTCAAGGGATTCGGACAGGCTCGCGGCGTCGTGGTTCAGCTCGGCGAGCTGCTCGTCCTGGGCCTCGGCCTTGAGGGAGAGCGCCTGGACCTGCATGCGCGACTCCTGGAGGCGCTCGCGGATGCCCTCGAGGCTGCGCTCGTGGCCCTGTCGGGCCTGTTCGTCCTCGCGCAGCCGCTCGACCAGCTCGGCGGCCCGGGCACGGGTCTCGTTGAGCACCCGCTCCTCGCGCTCGCGGCGCTCCAGCAGCTCGTCGAGCCGCTCGCGACGCTCCTCGTCGGGCTCATGGAGCCCCTCGCGTGCCTCCTCGAGCTCGGCGCAGCGCAACTCCAGGCGCTCCCGCGACTCGCCGGCGCGGCCCAGCTGCTCGGCAAGCCCGGTGCGTTCGGTGGCGGTGCGCTCCTGCTCCAGGGCCAGGCGCTGCGCCTGCTCGGCCAGGGGACGCTGCCGTGCCCGCAGCGCGGCCAGCGTCTCTCGGGCCTCGCGGCGCTCCCGCTCGAGCCGCTCGCGGGTCTCGGCCCCCTCCTCCAGCCGCGCCATCGCCGCCTGCCACTGCTCGCGTGACTCCTCCAGGGCCAGCAGCGCCTCCTCGCGGGACTCGGCCATGCCCTCGAGCTCCTCGGCGAGCTCGGCGGCGCGCCCCTCCAGGTGCTCGAGCCGGCTGGCCAGCCCGCTCTCCTGCACCGCCAGCTGCTGGCGCTGCTGCTCGAGCTCGCGCTCCTGGAGTCGTGCCTGCTCGAGGTTCGCCTCGGCCTGCTCGACCCGGGCCGCGGCCGCCTCGAGGTGGCGGTCCTGGTCGGCGAGGCGGGCCTCCACCTCGGCCAGCGCCTCGCGCACCTCCGCCTCGCGGCGCCGGCTGACCAGCAGGGCATCCGGGCCGTTGCCGGCGCCGCGATGGCGCACCCAGCCAGGTCCCAGCCAGAGGCCGTCGGGGGTAATCAGGCTCTCGCCGGCCGCCAGGCCCTCGCGGGCCACCCAGGCCGCCTCGCGGTCAGCGACGCAGCGGATGCCGGCCAGCCACTGGCCGGCCGCGCCGGCGCCGCGCACCCGGGCCGCCAGGCTGTCGGCCGGGGCGGGCAACGCCTCGGCCTCGAGCAGACCGAGCTCGGCGTCCGGCGGCGAGGCCAGGGCCTCGCGGGCGCCGGGCAGCGACACCAGTCGCGCCCGCAGCCAGGGCGCCAGCACCCAGGAGACCGCCTCCTCCCAGCCGGGCTCGACCTCGAGGGCCTCGCCGAGGCGCGGCTGCTGGCCCAGGCCATGCGCGGCCAGGTGGGCATCCAGCGCCTCGTCGTGGTCGGCCAGGGCCGCCTGGATCAACGCCTCCAGCGAGGCCAGCTCGCCCTGCAGGGTGCTGCGACGCTGGCGGTCGGCCTCGCGGGCCGCCTCGGCCTCCCGCACCTGCTCCCGGGCACCGTCGCGGCCGGCCTGGTGCTCGCCGCGCTGCGCCTCGAGCTCGGTCAGCCGCTCCTCGAGCTCGGCATGGCGCTCGGCCAGCTCACGGCGCTGCTCGCCCAGGCCGGCGATATCGGGCAGCTCCTCGTGCTGCTGGCGACGGCGGCGCTCGTCGGCGGCCAGCTGCTCGAGCCGACTCTCCAGGTCACGAAGCCGGTCCTGGGCGCGCTCCGCCTCGCGGCTCTGCGACTGCCAGCGCTCGCCGAAGCTCTCCCAGGCGGCGTCGGCCTCCTCGGCACGGGGCTCGGCCTCCTCCAGCGCGGCCTCCAGCTCGGCGAGCTGCTCGGCCACCTCCTCCTGCTCAGGCCCCAGGGTCTCGAGGCGCTCGTCCAGGCGGGCCAGGCGTTCGCCATCGTCGTCGCCGAGGCGAGCGAGTTCGGCGAGCTCGCGCCGGGCGGCCTCGAGGTCGCGGGCCAGCTGCTGGTCCCGGGCGCGGGTATGCTCCAGGTCCTGCTCCAGGCGGGCGATGGCGGTGGTGGTCTCGAAGAAGCGCGACTGCCGGCCGTCGAGCTCGGTGGCCAGGCGATCATGCTCGGCGCGGGCCTCCTCCAGGCGGCTCTCGGCCTGGCGCATGCCCAGCACCTCGCGCTCCACGGCGGTCTCCAGCTCGCGGACGCGGGTCTCCTCCTCGGTCTGGCTGGCGCGCAGGGCGCGCCCGCGCAGCAGCGCCAGCTCGCCCTTGAGGCGATGCTCCTCCTGCTTGAGAGTCTGGTAGCGACGCGCCGCCTCGGCCTGGCGCTTGAGCCGCTCGAGCTGCTTGTCGAGCTCCTCGCGGATGTCCTCCAGGCGCTCCAGGTTCTCCTGGGTGCGCCGCATGCGGTTCTCGGTCTCGCGGCGACGCTCCTTGTACTTGGAGATGCCGGCGGCCTCCTCGAGGGTCGCGCGCAGTTCCTCGGGGCGTGCCTCGATCAGCCGCGAGATCATGCCCTGGCCGATGATGGCGTAGGAGCGCGGCCCCAGGCCGGTGCCCAGGAAGAGGTCGGCGATGTCGCGGCGACGACACTTCTGGCCGTTGAAGAAGTAGCTGGACTGGGCGTCGCGGGTGACCTGGCGCTTGACGGCGATCTCGGCGTACTGGGCATAGGCGCCGCCCATGGCGCCGTCACGGTTGTCGAAGAGCAGCTCGATGGAGGCGAGCCCCACCGGCTTGCGACCGGTGGAGCCGTTGAAGATGACGTCGGTCATCGACTCGCCGCGCAGGGTCTTGGCCGAGGACTCGCCCATCACCCAGCGCACCGCGTCGATGATGTTGGACTTGCCGCAGCCGTTGGGCCCCACGATGGCGGTCATGTTGCCGTCGAAGGGCACGGTGACCGGGTCGACGAAGGACTTGAACCCCACCAGACGGATCGACTTCAGGCGCATGGCTTACTCGACGACCCGGTCGATCACCACCTCGACGGGCTCGCCATCGGTCTCCCCCACCGTCACCCCCTCGAGGGTACCGAGCAGGTCGCCGGGCTGAGGCGTGGCCTGGCCGCTCTCCGAGACACGCACCATCAGCCGCGCCTGATCCACCTGGGAGATCCGCGCCTGGGGAGACATGGAGCGGGAGTCGTCGAGCACCACGGTCAGCGGAAGCTCGTCCAGCCGCGCCCGGGCCACGGCCAGCGGCGGCAGCTCCCCCTCGAGGTCGCGGGCCACCACGAAGACGCTGGCGTCGTCGTCGAGTCGGCCGGCGAGGTCATCCGCCAGGCGAACCCGGACGGCGATACCGGGCCCCTCGGCGACGGCCTGCTCGGCCTCCTCCGGGGCGATCCCCAGGCGCTGCTGGGCGACGCGGATGCCCTGGCGCAGGGCGTCGGCGGTGTCGGGGTCATTCATGCCGGCGATGGCCCGGCGCCAGCGGTCGATGGCGGTCTCGAAGTCGCCGCTATCGAAGGCATCGATGCCGAGCATGCCGAGCACCGTGGGCTGGGCGGGATCCATCGCCAGCACCTCGTCGACCAGCGCCTGGACCTCGTCGGTCATCTCGCGGCCGGCGGCGAAGTAGCGGATCTGGGCCAGCTCGGCCAGCAGCCAGGGCTGGCGCCCCTCGAGCTCGACCAGTCGCTCCAGGGACCGGGTGGCCTCGGCAGTGCGTCCGCTGTCCCGGTAGAGCGGGAACAGCGCCCGCCAGACGTTGGGGTTGTCGGGCTGGCGGGCGGCCTGCCCTTCGAGCCGATCGACCAGCATCGGCAGCGAGGCCTCGGGGTCGTTCATCACCTGCTGCTGGACGGTGTAGAGGGTGAGGTCGCCCTCCGCCCCCTCCTGGAGGTACCAGACGAGGCTGGCCAGCACCACGGCCACCATCACCAGCGGTACCGCCAGCTTGCCGGACGCGGCTGGCTTCAGCGGCGCACGCGCCAGGTGCTCGGTATCCTCGAGCAGGCTGCGCTCGAGCTCCAGGCGGTCCTCCTCGAAGCGCGACTCGTCGATGTCGCCCCGCTCCCGGGCGGCCTCCAGGGAGGCCAGCCGGCGGCGGTAGATGGCCAGGTTCTGGTCGGTCGTGCGGTCGTTGGCCTCATGGTCGCGCTGGGCGGCGCTCACCGCGGCGGCACGCCGCAAGGGGGCCACCAGCAGCCACAGGGCCGGCAGCAGCAGGACGGCAAGGGCGATCCATAGCAGGGTCATTCGGTCCTCTCGCGTTTGATCAGGGCATCCAGGCGCGCCCGCTCCTCGGCGCTCAGGTCGCGGGCCGAGGTGCGCCGGCGGGCGCGCACCATGAGCACCACCACCAGGGCACCCAGCAGCACCAGGCCGGCGGGAAGCCCCCACAGCAGCAGGGTGCGCCCCTCGAGGCGCGGGTTGTAGAGCACATAGTCACCGAAGCGGTTGACCATGAAGTCGAGGATCTCCTTGTCGGAACGGCCATCCTGGAGCTGGAGATAGACCCGCTCGCGCATGTCGCCGGCGATGGGCGAATCGGAGTCGTCGATGGCCTGGTTCTCGCACTTGGGGCAGCGCAGGGTCGCGGTGAGGTCGCGATAACGCTGCTCGGTGACCGGGTCGTCGAACTCGCGCACCTCCACCGCCGCCTGACCCAGGGCGGGCCACAGCAGCAGGGCACACAGCAGCAGTCGGGTGATCAGCGCCATCTTTCCACCTCCGGCAGTATCGTCTCGCGCACGTCCTCCGGCCGGATGTAGCCGGTATGGTGATAGCGGATGATGCCCTCGCGGTCGACCAGGAAGGTCTCCGGGGCGCCGTAGACGCCCAGGTCGAAGCCCAGGCTGCCCTCCGGGTCGAAGATGTTGACCTCGAAGGGGTTGCCGAACTCGGTGAGGAACTCGCGCCCCTTCTCCCGAGTGTCCTTGTAGTCGACCCCCACCAGGCGCACGCCGCGCTCGGCGAGGTCGAGCAGCTGCGGCATCTCCTGCTTGCAGGTCGGGCACCACTCGCCCCAGACGTTGACCAGGGTGACCTCGCCCTCGAGCAGCGAGGCATCCACCACCCGCTCGGGATCCTCGAGGGTGGTGAGCTCGAAGGCCGGGAATTCCCTCGCCATCAGCGCCGAGTCGCGCTCGAAGGGATTGATCGACAGCCCCATGTAGAGGAAGGCGCCGAGCACCAGGAAGCCGGCCAGTGGCAGCAGCAGCAGCAGGCGACGCTTCATGTGGTGGCCTCCCGGGGCTCGGCAGCCACGGCACGCTCCGGGTCGCGGGCCGTCACGGTGCGCCGGTAGCGCCGGTCCGCCACGGCCAGCACCCCGCCGGCGGCCATCAGCAGCGCCCCGAGCCACAGCCAGCGCACGAAGGGCTTGTACTGGATGCGCATCGCCCAGCTGCCGTCCTCCAGGTCCTCGCCCATGGCCACGTAGAGGTCACGGAACAGGCCGGGGCGCAGCGCGACCTGGGTCATCGGCATGCCGCGGGCGATGTAGAGACGCTTCTCGGGGGTCATGGTGAAGCTGCGCTGGCTGTCGCCGCGGCGCACCTCGATCTCGGCGGCGTCCGCCAGGTAGTTCGGCCCCCGGCGGTTGGCGAGCTCGGTCATGGTGAAGGTGTAACCGACCACCTCGACGCTGTCGCCCACGCCCATGCGCACGTTGCGCTCGATGGCGTAGTTGGAGACCACGGTGACGCCGATGATGGTCACCGCGATGCCCAGGTGGCCGAGGATCATGCCCCAGTAGGCCAGCGAGAGGCGCCTGAGGCCGGCCAGGCGACCGGCGGAGTGGCGGGACTTGGCCCAGAGGTCGCGGGCCATGGGCAGCACGATCCACAGGGCGATCACGACGCCCAGGCTCACCTTGAGGTTCCACTCGCCGCGATAGAGCAGCGGTGCGACCACGCCGATCACCAGGGCCGCCAGGCCGGCGAGCCAGCTGCGCCGGAAGAGGTCGCGGGCCGGGGTATGCTTCCAGCGCGCCAGCGGGCCCAGCCCCATGAACAGGCAGAGGATCACCGTCAGCGGCACGAAGAGCGCATTGAAGTAGGGCGGGCCCACGCTGATCTTGCCCAGGTTCAGGGCATCGAGCAGCAGCGGGTAGACCGTGCCGAGCAGCACCGTCACGGTCATGATCACCAGCAGGATGTTGTTGATCAGCAGCAGGGCGTCACGGGAGAGCCAGCTGAAGCCCACCTGGTGGCTGACACGCGGGGCGCGCAGCGCGAACAGCAGCAGCGAGAGCCCAACGGTGATACCCAGCAGCACCAGGATGAAGAGCCCGCGGGAGGGGTCGTTGGCGAAGGCATGTACCGAGGTGAGCACCCCAGAACGCACCAGGAAGGTCCCCATCAGCGACAGCGAGAAGGTGGTGATCGCCAGCAGCACCGTCCAGCTCTTGAAGGCGCCGCGCTTCTCGGTCACGGCCAGGGAGTGGATCAGCGCCGTGCCGGCAAGCCACGGCAGCAGCGAGGCGTTCTCGACCGGGTCCCAGAACCACCAGCCGCCCCAGCCCAGCTCGTAGTAGGCCCACCAGCTGCCCAGGGCGATACCCACGGTGAGGAAAGCCCAGGCGATGTTGGTCCAGGGCCGCGCCCAGCGGGTCCAGGCCGCATCCAGGCGCCCGCCCAGCAGGGCGGCGATGGCGAAGGCGAAGACCACCGAGAAGCCCACGTAGCCCATGTAGAGCATCGGCGGGTGGACGATCAGGCCGAAGTCCTGCAGCAGAGGATTGAGGTCGGCGCCATCCTGGGGGACGTTGGGCAGCAGCCGCTCGAAGGGGTTGGAGGTGATCAGCACGAAGGCCAGGAAGCCAACGCTGACCAGGCCCATGACGCCCATCACCCGGGCCAGCATGTCGCGAGGCAGCTCCCGGGAAAAGCGGCTCACCGCGAAGCTCCAGGCGGCCAGGATCAGGCTCCACAGCAGCACCGACCCCTCGTGGTTGCCCCACACGGCGCTCGCCTTGTAGTACCAGGGCAGCATCGAGTTGGAGTTGTTGGCCACATTGGCCACGCTGAAGTCGTCCAGCAAGTAGCTGGCGGTCAGGCAGGCGTAGGCGATGGCCAGGAAGAGGAACTGGCCGGTGGCCATGGGTCGCGCGTAGGCCATCCACAGCGGGCGGCGCGTGGCCGCCCCGGCGAGCGGCATCACGCCCTGGACCAGCGCCATCAGCAGCGCAATGATCAGGGCATAGTGGCCGATTTCGGGGATCATCAGGGTCTGCATGGGCACTCCGGATCAGTTCTGGCTGGCGCCGTCGCCCTGGGCGTCCAGTCGCTTGCCCACCTCGGCCGCCTTGGCCTGGTAGTCCTCCGGCGAGTAGCCGGCTTCCTCCAGGGCCTGGGCCACCTCGGGGGGCATGTAGTTCTCGTCGTGACGCGCCAGCACCTGGTCGGCCCGCAGCCAGCCGTCCTGCTGGAGCTCGCCGACCACCACCACGCCCTGCCCCTCGCGAAACAGGTCGGGGAGGATGCCGCTGTAGCGCACCTCGAGGTCGTCGACATAGTCGGTGACGGTGAAGCTCACCTCAAGACTCTCCTTGTCGCGATCCACCGAGCCCTCCTTGACCATGCCACCGGCGCGGATCTGACGCTCCAGGGGAGCATCCCCGGCGGCGATCTGCACCGGGCTGAAGAAGAGGTTGATGTTGCTGCGCAGGGCGTAGAGGGTCAGGCCCACGGCGATGGCGGCCAGCGAGACCAGCCCCAGGATCACGAACAGCTTCTGCTTGCGTTTAGCTCTCACGGGCATGGCCCTCTTGATGTGAAACCGTTGTCGCGGCCCCGCCCGGGGCGCCGTGGTGCTGCGCGCGACGCGCCCGGCGCCGCAGGTCGCGCAGCAGCGCGCGTCGCTCGGCGCGGGCATGGAGCACCACGCCCACCAGCAGCAGGCCGGTGACGCCCCAGGCCGCCCAGACGTAGACGCCATGGCCGCCCATGGCCAGGAAGGCCGACAGGGAATCGAATGCCATCAGCTCACCTCCCCGGCCAGCTCGCGCACCCAGCGCTTGCTCGCTTCGCGACGCAGGATCTCGCTGCGGGTGCGCATCAGGGTCACCGCGATGAAGAAGCTGTAGAAGCCCAGCACCATGATCAGCAGCGGCGCCCACATCTCCATCGGCATGGCCGGCCGCGAGGTGACGCTGAAGGTAGCCGGCTGGTGCAGGGTGTACCACCAGTCCACGGAGTACTTGATGATGGGAATGTTGATCACCCCGACCATGGCCAGCACCGAGGCGGCCCGGGAGGCGCTGTCGCGGCTGGAGAAGGCGCCGCGCAGGGCGATGACGCCGAAGTAGAGGAACAGCAGAATGAGCATCGAGGTGAGGCGCGCGTCCCACATCCACCAGGTGCCCCAGGTCGGCACGCCCCACACCGCGCCGGAGAACAGCGCCACGAAGGTCATGGCGGCGCCCAGCGGGGCCATCATCGCCGCCGCCATGTCGGCGATCTTGATCTTCCAGACCATGAAGATGAAGCCGGCCACCGCCATGCTGACGAAGATCGACTGGGCCAGGAAGGCCGCCGGCACGTGGACGTAGATGATGCGGAAGCTGTTGCCCTGCTGGTAGTCCGCCGGGGCGAAGGCCAGCCCCCAGGTGCTGCCGACCAGGATCAGCACCGCCGCCGCCACCCAGAACCAGGGCTGCAGGCGCGCGCTGATGGCGTAGAACCACTTGGGGGAGCCGAGCTTGTGTATGAAGGCCCACATGCCGTTTGTCGTCCTCAACCGTTGATACTGATGCGCAGCGACGCGGCGATCGCCCAGGGGGCGAGGCTCAGCGCCACTGCCAGGAGCGCACCCAGGATGGCCAGGTGCGCGGAGACGCCATTACCGAGGATGGCCGCCTGCACGGCCCCGGCGCCGAAGATCAGCACCGGGATGTAGAGGGGCAGCACCAGCAGCGAGAGCAGCACGCCGCCCCGCGAGAGCCCCACGGTCAGCGCCGCCCCGATGGCGCCGATCAGGCTCAGGCTGGCACTGCCCAGCGCCAGCGACAGCGCCAGCACCGCATAGCTGCCTGCCGGCAGCGACAGCATGATGCCCAGCAGCGGTGCCATCAGTGCCAGCGGCAGGCCGGTGAGCAACCAGTGCACCGCCACCTTGGCCAGCGCCAGCGCCGGCAGCGGCTGGGGCGAGAGCAGCAGCTGCTCCAGGGAGCCGTCGTCGTAGTCGCTGCGAAACAGGCTATCCAGGGAGAGCAGCGCCGCGAGCAGCGCCGCCACCCACAGCAGGCCCGGGGCGATGGTCGCCAGCAGCTCCGGGTCCGGCGAGATGCCGATCGGGAACAGGGTGATCACCAGGGCGAAGAACACCAGCGGGTTGAGCACCTCGCTGCGCCGGCGCATCATCAGCACCAGGTCACGCTTCAGCGTCGCTCGGATTGCGACCCCGGCGCCGCCCTCGGGTTCCCGGAACAGCGGCATGTCGCCCGGCTCCTGCGCCAGGCGCGACTCAGAGTGCGGCATCGTCACCCCCCTGCCCCAGCCGGATGCGCCGCAGCGCCGGAGAGTCGGCCAGCTCGTGGTGGGTGGTGACCAGCACGCAGCCACCGCGCCGGGCATGGGCCGCCAGGCGCCCCTCGAGGGCCGCCACGCCGTCGCGGTCGATGGCGGTGAAGGGCTCGTCGAGCACCCAGAGCGGGCGCGGGATCAGCTCCAGCCGGGCCAAGGCCACCCGGCGCTGCTGGCCGGCGGATAGCTGGCCGGCGGGCAGGTCCTCGAAACCGGCGAGCCCCACCGCCGAGAGCGCCTTGAAGCGCGCGGCCTCGTCATCGGGCTCGCCCGCCAGGGCCTGGTACCAGGCCAGGTTCTCCAGCGGCGTCAGCGCCGCCTTGACCCCCGGCGCATGGCCCAGGTAGAGCAGGTTGGCCAGGAAGTCCTGGCGCATGCGCCGCATGGGATGGTCGTTCCAGTAGAGCTCGCCCTGGAAGTCGGCCAGCTGCCCGGAAAGGATCTTCAGCAGAGTGGTCTTGCCGCTGCCGTTGGGGCCTTCCACGCGCACGATCTCGCCGGCATGGATGTCCAGGTCAAGGTCCCGGAACAGCCAGCGATCGTCCCGCTCACAGGCCAGCTTTCGGGCTTGCAGACGCAGGCTCAAGGCACTCTCCCGGCATGGGTAATTTCGCCCGGAACTCTACACGGAAAGGGCCCTGGCTACCAGTCAAGCCGTCTGCGTCAGCCGGTCGCACTTGCCCTGGATCAAGCCTTGCGTGGACCGCCAACCCTTGCCAGATCCAGGCCCCCTGCTATGCTCGTGAAACACTGTATGTATCAACAGTTTCGACGACAGGGGAGAGATCGCATGCCCAACGTCACACCGCAATACCTGGAACGCCGCCCCAACCTCCCGCTGGCCCGGTCCTGGGCAGCCATCGAGGCGGACGACCTGACCGAGATCCCGCTGCTCGGTCGCGTCTCGGCGGGCATGCCCATCGAGGCCTGCCCCGAGGCCGGCAGCATCCAGGTGCCCACGCGGATGGTGCGCCGCAATACCTATGCCCTGCGGGTGAGGGGCGACTCCATGGTCGATTGCAACATCTTCGACGGGGATGTGATCATCATCGAGCGTCGCGAGAGCGCCGAGAACGGCGAGACCGCCGTGGTGATGATCAACGACCAGGAGGTCACCCTGAAGAAGCTCTATATCGAGAAGTCCGGCGTGCGCTTGCAGCCGGCCAACGAGCGCATGGCGCCCATCTACCTGCGCAACGATGACATCCAGGTGATCGGCCTGGTGATGGGCGTGGTGCGCCAGGCGGAGCTGGCCGCCTGATGCGCTATGCCGTCCCCGACGTCCCTGCCGGACGCTGGCAGGAGAGCGAACTGGAGGTGGAGAAGAGCCGCTTCATCACCTGGCTCTGCCATGCGCCGGCCAGCACCGCCTTCGAGGCGCTGCTGGCCGAGGCGCGGCGCACCCACCCCGGCGCCAGCCACCACTGCAGCGCCTTCATCGCCGGCCCGCCCGGCGAGCAGACCGCCATCGGCTTCTCCGACGACGGCGAACCCGGCGGCACCGCCGGACGCCCCATGTTCCAGGTGCTCGAGGGGTCGGGGCTCGGCCAGGTG
>NZ_JAWSUJ010000112.1:0-12216 GCF_033549285.1 Halomonas sp. | reverse complement strand
AGGAGAGCGCGCTGGCCTCGTCCATGGCCGGTTCGGAGAAGATCTCCAGGCTCGGTGAATCCGCCGAGCCGGTGACGCGCAGGCCGGCGATCACCTCGTCCTGGGTCGCCGCGGGATTGCGGATCGCCTCGAAGTCGAGCAGCGGCTGTCCCGGGGGGCCGCTGAAGAAGATGATCCCCTCGCGGATCAGCAGGTCCTGGCCAAAGGCCCGGAAGCAGCCGTTGACCAGGCTGACGTCGCCGAACAGCTGGACCGGCCCGTTCTGCTGGCGCACCTCGAGGTTGCCCGAGAGCCCTGACTCCAGCCCATAGGCCTCCAGCTGCATGTCCGGCCCCAGGGAGAGGGTGATCAGGATGTCGATGGCCATGCCGGCCCGGGCCATGGCCTCGGCGGTGGACTCGCCGGGCTCGCCGTTCGCTGCTGCGGCTTCTTGCGCCTGGGCGGCCCGACGGTCCTGCTCCTCGGTGATGATCACCTCGTCCGGGCTCGGGGCCATGGCCGAGTCGGGCACCTCCCCCGCCTCGAGCCGCGCCCAGGGGATATCGACCGTGCCGCGGACCTGCAGCCGCTCCGGGGTGGCGCGGATTCTCAGGTCGGGGGCCAGGCGCAGACGCCCGAACTCCGGCAGCACCGCCAGCAGGGGGTCATCGACGGCCTGCAGGTCGACGGCGGCCTGCCAGCTTCCGCCCTCGGGCCAGCGTGCATTGCCGGCGATCTCCAGGCGCCCCTCGTCGGCGGCCAGGAAGCCGTCGATGTCGGCGCGGTCGCCGGCCAGCTCCACGACCAGCTCCCCGTCGCGCACCTCCAGCGGCAGGTCCAGGCCCCCGGCTTTGAGTCCGGCCAGGGCAAGCCGGCCGTCGAGTCGGGGTGACTCGCGGGTGCCGCCGATGCGGATATCGCCGTCGAGCCCCCCTTCCAGGGTCTCCAGGCCGGCCGCCAGGGGCCGATAGGGGGCCAGGCGCAGGTCATCGATGCGCAGCCGGCCGTCGAGCACGCCCTCCCCCAGCGGCTCGTCGATGCGAAGGGCCAGGCGCAGCTCGCCGCTGTCGGCCAGTCCCAGCTCGAGGTCGAGGTCCGCTCGCGCCTCGCTGGCCTCCAGCGCCACGCCCAGGGTGGTGCCGGGGACCGACCACGGCCGACCATAGGCGTCCTCGCCGGTGACCTCGGCGCGGCTGTCGAGGTCGGCGGTCAGTTGCCAGCGCGAACCGCCGGCGGACCAGACGGCCGCCAGGGTGCCGGCGCTCTCGCCACTGATTCGCCACCCCGGCGGCATGGCCGTATCGGCCAGGTCCATGGGCAGGTCGCGGATCTCGAGCGCGGCCCGTCCGGCCTCGGCCGAGGCCTCCAGCGGCTCGGTCAGGCACACCTCGCCGCCCTGGCGGCGGGACAGGCAGAAGGGCGCCACCCGCACCGACCCCGCGGGCAGGTTGGCGTCGAAGGTCAGCGCCTCGGCGAGGCGGATATCCCCGAAGTCGCTGTCGACCTCGAGCGGCGTCAGGGCCCCGCGATAGCGCTCCCGGGCGGCGTCGAGCCCGCCCTCCAGGGCCAGGGCCAGCCGCGACAGCGGCATCTCGTCGCCGCCCTCCGCGGCCAGGCGCAGGACATGTTCGGAGAGTCGCCCGTCGAGGTCCAGGGTGAGGGCGTCGAGACGCTGCCCGCCGGTCTCTAGGCGGCTGACCTCCAGGGCCACTGCCAGGTCGGGGTCCTCCAGGCCGGCGACCCGGGCCGTCAGGTCGAGCGCCTCCACGGCATTGCCGGCGAAGGCCAGCGAGCGGCCGGTCAGCGCGAGATCGAGCTCCGGCGCCTCCAGGCTGCCCGCCGTGGAGAAGTGTCCGGCCAGGGTGCCGCCGAGACCGGGGTAGAGGCTCTCCAGCGCCGGCATGTCCAGGTCGCCGGCCAGGTCCAGGGCCTCGCGGCTCACCCGCCCGGCCATGCTGACCCGGTTGGCGCCCTGGCGGAAGTCCAGGGTCTCGATGTCCCAGCGCATGTCGCTGTTCCCGGCGAGGACGGCCTCGAGGCTCAGCGGACGATCGTCCAGCACGCCCTGGAGATCCAGCCCCGGCACCTCGAGTCGCCAGCCCGCCTCGTCCTGGACGAAGGCCAGCTCGGCGCCGCCGCCCAGGCGACCGTCGAGGCCCTCGACGAAGCGGCCAGGGGCCAGGTTATCGAGCGTGAGCGTGGCCTCGACGTCGAGGCCGTCGCGCCAGGCGGCCTGGCCGCGGCTGAGGAGCACGGCGCCCTGCTGGTTGACCGTCAGCGGTGACCAGCGGAAGTGCTCGAGGTCACCGCTGCCACTGACCAGCAGGTCGGTGGGCGGCAGCGACGGGCCGCGAACATTGAGCGACACCCGGCTGCGATAGTCGACCAGGCTGCCCTCCAGGTGCACCGCGAGCCCCTCGACCTGCCAGGGCTCGGCGGGCGCCTCGCTCGCGTCTTCTTCCGCCTCGGCCGCCGCTTTTTCCCCCTCGCCGACCGGCGGCTCCTCGGCCCCGGGCAGCGGCCACTGGAGGGCGTCGCTCTGCAGCGAGGCGGTGAACGGCAGGGTCGGGTCGAGGGCGTCGAGGCGCGCCACCAGGTGGGCCTCCACCGGTCCCCGGGTGACCAGGTCCACCTCGAGGTCGGCCAGGCTGCCGGCCAGGGCGAGCTCGATGCGCTCCCCCTCCAGCGCCGGCATCCGTTCCGGCAGGTAGAGGTCGGCGGCCAGCCGGGCCTCCAGGGGATAGTCGTCGCGAAGCGCCACGCGGGCCTTCAGCTCGGCATCCGCATCGGCGGTGGCCACCGCCAGGGTGTCGATCTCGACCTCCTGGCCGCGGGCGCTGAGGCGCAGCAGCAGCTGCTCGACGCCGTACTCCACCGACCCGGCGATCGCGAAGTTCTCGATGGCGAGCTCCGGTACCTCCACCGCCATGGGCAGGGTCACCTCGGGGAGCACGCGCCGGGGCCGTTCGTCCAGCGGCAGGTCGGCGAGCCCCTCCAGCTCGGCGGCGGCCGCTGCCGGCAGTGGCGAGCGCACTGCGATGGCCGCATCGATGGCCGCCGCCGTGAGCCGGGGGCCCTGCTGCTCGGCCTCGCTCAGGGCCAGGCGGGTGCCCGCCGAGAGCGGCAGGGTCAGGCGCGTGCCGGCCAGCCGGGTGGGCAGCAGGGTCAGGCTGCTCTCCTCGGCCCGGAGGCCGGTGGTGAAGGAGGCCCAGGCCAGCCGGGTGCCGTCGGCGAGCTGCAGGGTCACATCAGTCAGCGACAGCTCGCGCAGCTCCACCGGGAACGGCAGCTGGATCTCCTCGAGGGGCGCGCCGGCCTCCTCCCGCGACGCCACCTCCGGCTCGGCGTCCGAGCCGGCCAGGCGGATATCGGCGCCCTCCACGGCCAGCCGGTCGAGACACAGCCGGCCCTTAAGGACGCACTCCTCGGACCAGGCCAGCTCGAGGCGGCTCAGGGCGATACGGGCCGGGCCGGCCTCCAGGCGAAGGTCATGCAGCACCAGGCGATCCAGCGGGGCGCCCTCCACGCCGCCCAGCTCGTAGAAGCCGCGCTTGGCACCCTGCTCGAGCAGCACGCCGGTGCCCCAGGGGGAGAGCGCCAGGCCCATCAGGAGCAGCACCAGGCCCAGCAGCCACAGCGGCAGGACGATCAGCAGTCGGGCCAGGGCCCAGGTCAATGCACGGGGTCTCAAGATGGGGACTCTCAGAATTCCGGACCGATGGCAAAGTGGATGCGATAGGCATCATCCACGTCGAAGGGGTGGGCGACATCGAGGCGAATCGGGCCGACCGGGGAGATCCAGCGGACCCCCAGGCCGGCCCCGGTCTTGAGCTCGCTCGGGCCCCAGTCGCTGAAGGCATCGCCGGTGTCGATGAAGCTCGCCGCCCACCACTTGCCGGTGATGCGGCGCTGGGCCTCGAGGCTGGCGGTGAACAGCTGCTCGCCGCCCAGCAGGCGGCCCTCATCGTCCTCGGGCGCGAGGCTCTCGTAGGCGTAGCCGCGTACGCTGCGATCGCCGCCGGTGAAGAAGCGCAGCGAGGGCGGCACGTCCTCGAAGTCGTCGGTGGTGATGCTGCCGACGCCGACCCGGCCGACGAAGCGGTTGTCGTCGCCGAGCATGCGGATCCATTCGCTGTCGCCGGTGAGGCGCAGGAACTCGGCGGCGGAGCCCCACCAGTCGCTGGAATATTCCACGGCCAGGCGCTGGCGATCGCCCCAGGTGGGGAAGGTGGGATTGCGGGTACGCGTACGCGACCAGCTGATGCCGGGATAGAGCAGCAGCACCTGGTTGGAGACGCCGGCCTGGGTGAAGTCCTCGTAGGTGCCGCGCAGGTAGAGGGTCTGCTCCCAGCCGTTGTCGAACGCCCAGCGACGGGCCGCCTCCACCGTGCTCTCCAGGGTCCGGGTGTCCTCGTTGTCCTTGTTGCGCAGGCCGTACTGGAAGCGATAGCTGTCCCGCAGCGGGTCGGCCAGCGGCAGGGTATAGACCCCGGTGAACTGCTGCTCCGGCCCCGAGAGGTAGAGGTCGTGATCCAGGCTGTGGCCATAGCGGTTGATCCAGGGCTGGTCCCAGGAGAAGCGCAGGCGGGGCCCCACGTCGGTGGCATAGCCCACCCCCACCTCGAACTGGTGTCGATCGGCGGGGGTCACCACCACGTCGATGGGCACCTCGGGGACGGCCGGGCGCTGCAGGCCGGCGGCCGACACCAGCGCCTCGGCGGCGATGCGCGGCCCCCGGTCGCCGACGGGCGCCACGCCCTCGACGTCCAGCGACTGCCACCAGCCCGGCTCGACATCCGGCAGCGCCAGACGGGCCAGCTCCCGGTCCAGGCGCGGGCGCACGTTCACCGAGGCGAACCACTCGGTCTGGCCCAGGCGCTGGTTGAACCTGGCCACCTGGCTCGCCAGGTAGGGGTCACCGCTGGCGAAGGGGGCCAGCGCCTCCAGCCGCGTGGTCTCGATGTGGTGGCCCTGGAAGCTCACGTCACCGAAGCGATGGCGCTGGCCGCTGTCCAGCGCCAGGTAGAGCCGGGCGCTGTTGGCGTAGGGCCTGACCTCCATTCGCCGGTCGGTGAAGCGCCAGTCGAAGTAGCCGCGCTCGAGGGCGAGGTTCGCCAGCCGGCTGCGCAGGCTGTCGAAGGGGGCATGGCGCAGGCGATCTCCCTCCGAGAGGGGAAAGGCCTCGATGGCGTCGGTGAAGGGGGCATCCTCGGCGGCGTCGCCGGTCACGGAGAGCGACAGGACCTCGATGCGCACCGGCTCCCCCGGGCTGATGGAGAGCGTCACCCGGGTCGGGGCCTCGGGGTCGTCGAAACGCGGCTCGATCCGCGGCGAGTAGTAGCCGTAGACCCGCAGCGCCTCGCTGCTGCGCCGCAGCACCTCGCTCTCCAGGCGAGCGGGGCTGTACTGTTCCGCCTCCAGTCCGTCGAGATAGAGGCGGACGTTCTCCGCCAGCGGATCCTCGATCCCCTCGATGCTGGCCTCGAGGGCCAGGGCGCCGGGCGCCAGGCCCAGGCAGACTGTCGCCATCCCCAGGCGTGTGAACACGCGATTATCCATAGGTACCGCTTCCTGACTGGCGACATGTCACTGGCGAAGGGCCTCGAGCTGGGCGCTCGTGGCGAGCTGCGCCTGGCGCAGTTCGCGCAGCCCCGATTCGAGGTCCCGAAGCCGGTTGTCCAGCGTCTCACTCCGTTCCTGCGCATCATCGCGTGAACCCGCCAGGGCTTCAACGTCGGCCGCAAGCTCCGCCAGCATCTCCTCCAGAGAGGCCAGGCGTGACTGCCGGGTGTCGCGCTGGTCGGCGAGGCGCTCCTCCAGCGCCTCCAGGGCCGTGGCCAGGGTCTCGCGGCGCTCGATGTCCGCCTCCCGGGCATCGTCGAACGCGGCCACCCGCTCGCGCAAGGCGGCCCGTCCCTCCTCGCCCGCCCGTTCCAGGGCATCCAGGGAGCTGCGGGTCGCGGCCAGCGTCGCGGCCAGGGTATCGTCACGGGCTTCGCTCTCCTCGCCAAGGGTGTCGAGCCGGTCCTCGAGGGCGGCCATCGCCTCCTCGAGGGGCGCCAGACGCTCCTCCTGCCGGGTCTCGAGCGTGGCCAGGCGATTATCGATGACCGCGTCGAGCTCGGCCTCCAGGTTGGCCAGCTCGTCCAGGCGCGCCTGCAGGGTGGTGAGGGCCTCCCCCCGGCCCGCTTCCGCGTCGAAGCGGGCATGCACATTGGAGAGCTCGCCGCTGACCCGGGCGAGTTCGCCCTGCAGGCGCTCGCGCTCCTGCCAGCCGGCCCAGGCCAGGACGGCACCGGCGGCGAGGAGCAGCAGCACCAGCAGCCATAGCGGCCATACCCGCGGGGGCGGAGGCTGCCGCCAGCGTGGCGCCGACAGGCTGGCATCCGGGTCCGGTACGATCGGCCGGCTGTACCGGGGGGCATCCGGGCGCTCTGCCATGGCGAACTCCTTCTCTGGGGAACGGGGTGTCAGGGGACCGGTCGATTGGCGCCCCTGGGGGCGGGTGCTATGATGCCGCGACAGCACCGACACATCGTCCTGATAGTGTAAGGTTTTTTGTCATCGGAACGCACGGGGGCCGTCAACGCCAGCCGACCGGCCTTGAACCCCGACGTTCCGATGCCGCACCATGGGGTGCTGTACCGACACCGCTGACGACAAGGAGAGATTCGATGGCATTCGAACTGCCCGCACTGCCTTACGAGAAGAACGCGCTGGAACCGCACATCTCCGCCGAGACCCTCGAGTATCACTACGGCAAGCACCACCAGACCTACGTGAACAAGCTCAACGAGCTGACCGATGGCACCGACGATGCCAACAAGTCCCTCGAGGAGATCATCAAGTCCTCCTCCGGCGGCCTGTTCAACCAGGCGGCCCAGGTCTGGAACCACACCTTCTACTGGCACTGCCTGTCGCCCAACGGTGGCGGTGAGCCGAGCGGCGCGCTGGCCGAGGCCATCAATGCCAAGTTCGGTTCCTTCGACAAGTTCAAGGAAACCTTCAACGCCCAGGCCGCGGGCAACTTCGGTTCCGGCTGGACCTGGCTGATCAAGACCGACGACGGCGG
This sequence comes from Halomonas sp., assembly GCF_033549285.1. Lineage (GTDB taxonomy): Bacteria > Pseudomonadota > Gammaproteobacteria > Pseudomonadales > Halomonadaceae > Halomonas. The sequence continues at coordinate 5,165 of NZ_JAWSUJ010000112.1, read as the reverse complement.
TGTCGACATCGTCAACACCAGCAATGCCGACACGCCCATCGCCCATGGCCAGACCCCGCTGCTGACCATCGATGTGTGGGAACACGCCTACTACATCGACTATCGCAACGCGCGTCCCAAGTACCTCGAGAACGTCTGGAGCGTCCTCAACTGGGACTTCGTCGCCCAGAACTTCAGCTGATCATTCGGCGCCTCGGCGCCGACCGGCTGAACGCAAGCGGCCCCGCCAACTGGCGGGGCCGCTTGCGTTGGTCGCCCCGTTGCAGGGTGACCAGGGTCATGAGCGCCGGCTAGGGGTCGGCGCGACGCCCGATCCCCCGGTAGTGCATGCCGCAGGCGGCGACATGGGCGGGGTCGTAGATGTTGCGCCCGTCCAGCAGCAGCTTCTCGCCGAGCCGCTCGGCCAGCCGCGGCCAGTCGGGGTTCCAGTAGGCCTTCCACTCGGTAACCAGCATCAGCGCATCGGCCCCCTCGCAGGCCTCCAGGGGATCTCCCCGGAACACTTCGAGCAGCGGGTGCTCACCGACCTCGGCCAGCACGGCCGGGATCGCCGCCGGGTCATGCAGGCGCACCGTCACGCCCTGGGCCCAGAGCGCGCGCAGCAGGGTGAGCACCGGCGCCTGGTCGATGCGAGCGGTGCCGGGCTTGAAGGCCGCCCCCCAGATCGCTACCCGGCGCCCCTCCAGGCGGCCGTGGAAGTGCGCCCAGAGCTTGCGGAACAGCGTCTCCTTCTTGTGCTCGTTGATGTCGAGCACCTGGTCGAGCAGTGCCGAGTGGCGCCCGCTCGCCGACTGGACGTCGGCCAGGCGCATCAGGTCGCGGGAGAAGTTGGGGCCGCCGAAGCCGCAGCCGGGATAGAGGTACTCGTAGCCGATGCGCGAGTCGGCGCCCATGCCCTGCCGGACGTACTCCACGTCCACGCCCAGGCTGTCGGCCAGGCCGGCAATGTCGTTCATGTAGCTGATGCGCGTGGCGAGCATGCCGTTGATGGCCAGCTTGGTGAGCTCCGCGGCGCGGCGCGGCATGCGCTGGAATACCTCGCGGCGGCGGTTGAAGGCGCGCAGCAGCTCGCGCACCTGGCGCTCGGCGCCGTCGTCGTCGCAGCCCAGCAGCCAGCGCGAGGGCCGGGTGAAGGTCTCCCAGGCGCGCCCCTCCTCGAGCAGGTCGGCGAGGGCCACCGCCCGGCAGCCCTCGAGGCGTGACTCCAGCTGCTCGGTCTCGCCCACCGGAAAGGTGGAGTTGTTGACCAGTACCGCCCCCGGGCAGAGCCCGGCCATCAGGCGCTCGACGCTGTCGGCCGCGTCCTGGCGCTGATCCGGGGAGACGGCGAGCCAGAAGACGTCGAAGGGCTCGCCGCCGACGGCGTCCCCCTCGTCGGCGACCAGGCGCAGGCTGCCCTGGCCCAGCCCCTCCTCGAGGCGTCGCATCAGCTCCGGTTCGCTGGTCAGCCAGCCGCTGGCGGAGAGTGTGGACCAGTCGGCCGAGGCGTGGGGCAACCAGGTCACCCGGTGGCCGACCCAGGAGAGCGCCGCCGCGGCGGTGGCGGCGGCCAGCTCGCTACCGTGGATCAGTACCCGCATGGGTCTCACTCCTCTCCGGCGTAGCGTGTCAGCAGCTCACGGAAGCCCTGGCCGTAGCGGGCGTGGCGGCGGCCATAGGCGAGGATAGCCTCCAGGTAGCCCAGCTGGTGGCCGCAGTCGTAGGTCTTGCCACGCATCCGCCAGGCATCCACGCCCTCCTCGCGACGCAGGGTCTCGATGGCATCGGTGAGCTGGATCTCGTTGCCGGCCCCCGGCGGGGTATCGGCGAGCAGCGAGAAGATCCGCCCCGGCAGCACGTAGCGACCGATCACCGCCAGGTTGGAGGGCGCCTCGTCGACGGGTGGCTTCTCCACCACCCCGGCGATCGGCCGCGACTCGCCGGGGCCGGGGAGCTCGCCGCCGGTGTCGACGATGCCGTACTTGTGGACCATGTCGTGGGGCACCTCCTCGACCATCAGCTGGCTGTGGTGGCTGGCCTCGAAGGAGGCGATCATGCCCGCCAGGTCGTTGGGCTCGATGCCCTCGTCATCGACCAGCACGTCGGGCAGCAGCACCGCGAAGGGCTCGTCGTCGCCCACCACCGGACGCGCGCAGAGCACCGCATGGCCCAGGCCCAGCGGCTCGGGCTGGCGCACGCTGATGATGTTGACGTCGGCGGGCACGATGGAACGCAGCTCCTCCAGCAGCTCCGTCTTGCCCTTGGCCTCGAGGCTCGCCTCGAGCTCGAAGTGCTTGTCGAAGTGGTTCTCGATGGCGCTCTTGGTGCCATGGGTCACCAGCACGATGTCGCGAATGCCGGCGGCGACGGCCTCCTGGACCACGTACTGGATCACCGGCCGGTCGACGATGGTGATCATCTCCTTGGGAATGGCCTTGGAGGCCGGGAGACAGCGCGTGCCGAACCCGGCAACGGGAAGAACAGCCTTGTTGATCATGGTGCGGTCCCTGTCACTGTTGAGAATCTGGCCCCGGGGAAAGCGTGGGAATGCCCTCCCGGGAGCGGGTACAATACCTCATGATACCGGACCGAGCCTGGCCTGCCAGAGTATCAGGTCGGCGACACCATGGAGAGAGCAGATGAGTGCAAGCCACCCGGAAGCGAACAACGTCGACCAGGCGGAGATCGCCAAGTTCGAGGCCCTGGCCGACCGCTGGTGGGATCCGCAAGGCGAGTTCAAGCCGCTCCACGACATCAACCCGCTGCGCCTGGACTTCATCGATGCCCGGGCGGGACTGGCCGGGCGACGGGTGCTCGACGTGGGCTGCGGCGGCGGCATCCTGGCCGAGGCCATGGCCCATCGTGGCGCCGAGGTCACCGGCATCGACCTGGGTGAGGCACCGCTGGCCGTGGCCCGCCAGCACGCCCGCGAGAGCGGGGTCGCCATCGGCTACCGCCATGTCAGCGTAGAGGAGATGGCCGCGTCCCACCCCGGCGAGTTCGACGTGGTGACCTGCCTGGAGATGCTCGAGCACGTGCCGGATCCCGGTTCGGTGGTGCGCGCCTGCGCCTCCCTGGTCAAGCCCGGTGGCCAGGTGTTCTTCTCGACCCTGAACCGCAACCCCAAGGCCTATGCGCTGGCGGTCCTCGGCGCCGAATACCTGCTGCGCATGCTGCCGCGCGGCACCCACGACTACAGCCGTTTCATCCGCCCCTCGGAACTGGCGGCCTGGTGCCGCGAGGCTGGGCTGGACGTGCGCGAGCAGAACGGCCTGGTCTTCCAGCCGCTGACCCGTCGATACGCCCTGTCGACGAGTGATGTCTCGGTCAACTACCTGATGCATTGTCGCCGGGAGGCGACGTGATGGCCGGACGGCCTCCCCGGGCCCTGCTCTTCGACCTGGACGGCACCCTGGTGGACACCGCGCCGGACCTGGCACGAGCCACCAACGCCCTGCGCCACCACCACGGGCTGTCCGCCCTGCCCTATCCGGTGATCCGCGCCCAGGTCTCCAACGGCGGCAGTGCCCTGGTGACCCTGGCACTGGGCCTCGCCAAGGAGGCCGAAGGCCATGGCGAGGCACGCGCCTTCCTGCTCGAGGCCTATGGGCGGGCGGTGGCCGAGGAGAGCCGGGTCTTCCCCCCGCTGGAGCAGCTGCTGGCCGAATGGGAGGCTGGCCAGCGCCCCTGGGGGATCGTCACCAACAAGCCTCGGGCCTATGCCGCGCCGCTGGTCGAGGCCCTGGGGCTTGCCCCCGGCGCCCTGCTCTGCGCCGACGACCTGCCGGTCAAGAAGCCCGATCCCGAGCCCCTGAGGGAGGCCGCGCGTCGCCTGAAAGCGACACCGTCGGAATGCTGGTATGTCGGCGATCACCGGCGTGACATGCAGGCGGCACGCGCCGCCGGCATGGCCGCCGTGGCGGTGGGCTACGGCTATATCGAGGCGGGGGACGACTACCGGGAATGGCCGGCCGACCTGTGGTTCGATACCGCCGAGGCCCTGGTGGCAGCACTGAACGGTGCCAGGCGGGAGGGGTGAAAGTGCCCCGGGCGGCCCCGGGGCTTGCCCCTCACCCCTGTTTCGGCGGCTGGGCGTCGAACTTCTCGCCGTTGTGGCCGCGGCTGTCCGGCCCCATCAGCCACAGGTAGGTGGGCATGATCTCTTCCGGGGCGCGCAGCGTCATCTCGTTCTCCCCGGGATAGGCGCTCTTGCGCATGGCGGTGCGCGTCGCCCCGGGATTGAGGCTGTTGACGCGCAGCGTACCCAGGTGCTCGACCTCGTCGGCCAGCACCTCGACGAAGCCCTCGGTGGCGAACTTGGACACCGCGTAGGCCCCCCAGTAGGCCCGGCCCCGGCGCCCCACGCTCGAGGAGGTGAACACCACCGAGGCGTCCGGCGAGTTCTTCAGCAGCGGCAGCAGGGCCTGGGTCATCCAGATCGGGCCGTTGATGTTGACCTGCATCACCTGCTCCCAGAGCTCGGGATTGTACTGCTCGAAGGGGGTGATGCGGCCGAGGACACCGGCGTTGTGCAGGATGCCATCGAGACGGCCGAACTCCTTGTCGAGGGTCTCGGCCATGTCATGGTAGTCCTTGAGCGTGGCCCCCTCGAAGTTGAGCGGGAAGATCGCCGGCTGGGGCCCCCCGGCGGCCTCGATCTCGTCGTAGACCTTCTCCAGCTTGGCGATGGTGCGCCCCAGCAGGATCACGGTGGCACCATGGCCGGCGAAGGCCAGGGCCGCGGCGCGACCGATGCCGTCGCCGGCGCCGGTCACCAGGATGATGCGGCCCTCGAGCAGGTCGGGCGCCGGCTGGTAGTCGATCTTGCAGGTCATCTCGGTTCCCCTGTCCCTCAGTTACCTGCCTGGCGCAGGAAGTCCTCCGCCAGCCCGGCGGCGCTGCTGTCGGGGTGCTCCTCGCGCACGCGGTCGAGCAGCGCCCGGCTCTCCTCGGGACGCCCCCGGCGCGCCTCGAGCAGCCCCAGCTTGTAGAGGGCATCGGGCACCTTGCTGCTCTCCGGGAAGTCCTGCAGGACCCGCCGGAAGGCGGCATCGGCGGCCTCCAGGTCGCCCTCGGCCGAGTAGAGCTCGCCGAGCCAGTAGTGGGCGTTGGCGGTCAGGCGGCTGTCCGGATGCTGGGACACGAAGGACTCGAAGGCCCCGATGGCCTGGCCGAACTCCCGGGCC
>NZ_JAWSUJ010000111.1:0-12270 GCF_033549285.1 Halomonas sp. | reverse complement strand
GACCTCTTCCTCAAGCTGATCAAGAAACTGGTGCCGGGATGACCGGCAGGGTGCTGTCCCCGGCACGAGATAAACAATGGGGGTAGGGGGCAGTGCGTCTTGAAGGCGGGTCATCGATCACAAAGTGACCAAATCTCGCGCCATCCAGCATGAAGAGCTGGCCTGCTCAGCCGCCAGGCCGAACTCGCGACACTGGTGCAATATCCAGGCTAGGGCACGCCTCACGACGCCTTCATGATCAGCGCCTGCTTCGCATCCTTCATGGCGGCGAACTCGGCCTCGAAGAAGAACTCGCTCTCCCCCAGCGCCGGTTCCAGGTGGTTGAGCCAGGTGGCTTCCTCGTCGTATTTCGCGAAGAACGGCCGCTGTACCCAGTCGCTGTCACGCCCCTGGATGAAACGCAGCACGAAGACCTTCTCGCCCTGGATCTCCGTCACCCCCTGGATCTCCACCTTGCCCGGATCGGCGGACATCGACGGCCCACGGGCAGTGCGCGCCAGGCCCGGCACCTGCTTCATGGCCTCGCGGTAGATCTCCCACGCCTTGACCAGCGGCACCTCGAAGTAGTGGCGGGCGCCGGTGTCGCGCTCAACGAACATGTAATACGGGATCATCCCCAGGCGAACCTGGGAGGTCCACATCCTCGCCCACTGGTCGGCATCGTCGTTGATGTGGCGGAGCAATGGCGCCTGAGTGCGGATCTCCGCCCCGGTGGCCCGGATGCGTCGGATCGCCTCGCGGCAGATGGGGGTATCCATCTCCTTCCAGTGGTTGAAGTGCGCCATGAAGGCGACATGCTTGCCGGCCGCCGTCAGCTCGCGGAACAGCGCGAGGATATCCTCGGCGTCGGGATCGGTGACGAAGCGGTAGGGCCAGAAGGTCAGGCTCTTGGTGCCGATGCGGATGTCCTGGACATGGTCCAGCTCCGGTGCCATCAGCCCCTCCAGGTACTGGCGCAGGTGCTTGGCCTTCATCACCATGGGATCGCCGCCGGTCATCAGCAGGTCGGTGACCTCGGTGTGCTCGGCGAGATAGCGGTGCAGCGAGTCCGCCTCGCTGGAGGCGAACTTCAGGTCCTTGTCGCCCACGAACTGCGCCCAGCGGAAGCAGAAGGTGCAGTAGCTATGGCACACCTGCCCCTGGCTGGGGAAGAACAGCACCGTCTCGCGGTACTTGTGCTGCATGCCGGGCAGCGGCTCGCCGTCGAGCAGCGGCAGGTTGAGATCCATCTGCCCTGCCGGGTGGGGGTTGAGCTCGGAGCGGATGCGCTCGATCACCGGCTTCATCTCGGCGGCGGGGGCGTCTCGGCGCACCAGCGCGGCCACCTCCTCGAAGTGCTCGGGGCGCAGCATGCCGCGCTGGGGGAAGGTGAGCTGGAAGACCGGGTCCTCGGGCACCTTGCTCCAGTCGATCAGCTCGTCGATCACGTACTCGTTGACCCGGAACGGCAGCACCTGGCTGACCACCCGCATGTCGAAGCGCAGGTCGTCAGGCAGATGCTGGATGGCCTCGATCCTGTCCAGCTGGCGGTGGGTATAGACCTTGAACTGGCGGGCCTCGAAGGCTTCCGCCCGGGAATCGCCGAGATCGATGTTCACGCGCTGGTTCATGCCACCTCCTGATGTCGTTGTGCGGCGGCGCGGCCATGGGGCCCTGCACGGCGGACGAAACCATCCGCTGCGCCGGCAAGCAACCGGGGCACCGCGAGTCGGTTCGGGGGGTGGCCATTGGTACAGGGTCGCCGTCGTCGCTGCAAGTTTCTGCACCGAATTGCAACGAATGTCACGCCCCTGACAGGCAAATGCAACGAATGTGCAACACCACAGTCGGCGCGAGGCGTCCGGTTCAGCCCCGCTGCCGGGGGTGGCGGATCAGCAGTGCGGCCAGGCGCTGCAGGCGCGGCGCGCCGAGCAGGATCAGCATGAAGGCGATCGGCCAGGCGATGTAGAAGGCGCGCCACCAGCGGCCGGTGAATCCGTTGCCCAGGCCGGTATTGACCCAGGAGATGACGAAGGTCATCAGGGTAACCATGTAGATGGACATCAGCACGGCAAACACCAGGGGAGCGAAGCGCGGGGGGAAGAGCATCGGCGACTCCGGACAAGAGAAGGGACAGCGGGTAGACTGCGCATGGTACGCCAGCGCCCCGGTGGATGCCGCGCGGTGCGCCCATGGGTCGCAACAGGAGCCCGCATGCAGCTACTCGCCGGCCAGATCGCCATCCCTCGAACCCGCAGCCGCGAGGAGCAGCGCACTCACCTGCACCGCGTTGTCGAGCGCATACGGGGCGCCTGTGCCCGGGACACACCCGACCTGGTCGTGCTGCCGGAACTGGCCGCCCAGGAGTACGGCGACGACGCCTTCGCCTGCCTGGAGGCGCTGGACGACGACCTGGCAGGCCCCATCGTCACGACCTTCACCGACCTGGCCCGGGAGCTCGGCACCACCATCGCCTTCGGCATGGCCCGGCGCGCCGGTCGCCGGCGCCATATCAGCCAGGTGCTGGCCGGCCCCGACGGCCGACTGGCCGGCGTCTACGACAAGCTTCACTGCGCCCAGTTCGGGGCCTCCGGCGAGGCCGCCCACTTCTCGCCGGGGGAGCGGCTGCTGCTCACCGAGGTCGCCGGCTGGCGGGTCGGGGTGGTGATATGCTACGACCTGCGCTTCCCCGAACTGGCCAGGCGCCTGGCCGACGCGGGCGCCGAGCTGATCCTGCACCCCGTGGCCTTCACCCGGGACTTCAGCTTCGCCAGCTGGCACGCCTTCGTCACCACCCGCGCCATGGAAAACCAGCTCTACTGGCTGAGCCTCAACCGGGCCGGGCAAGACTGGGGCCAGTCACTCTTCTGCCCGCCGCTGGTGGACGACGACCACCCGTCCCTCGCCTTCGGCAGCGACGAGCAGTGGCGCTGGCTGAGCCTGGATAAGCAGGCGATTGCCGCGGCCCGCGCGCGCCTGCCGCTGTCCCGGGACCGCCGTGACGACCTTGATGTCCTGCCGCTCTGGCGGCCAGACTGAACCGCATCAGCCACCAGGAGGAGAGCGTGATGGGCACCATCGAATGCGTCCAGGGCGATATCGCCCGCCAGGCCGACATCGACGCCGTGGTCAATGCCGCCAACGCGCAGCTGCGCAGCGGCGGCGGCGTGGCCGGCGCCCTGCATCGCGCCGCGGGCCCCGGACTCGCCGAGGAGTGCCACCCGCTGGCGCCGATCCGCCCCGGCCAGGCGGTGATCACCGGCGCCCACGGGCTGCCCAACCGCCACGTCATCCACTGCCTGGGGCCGGTCTACGGCGTCGACGAGCCCGCCGACGAGCTGCTGGCCGCCTGCTATCGCAACGCCCTGGAGCTGGCCGAGCGCGAGGGCATCCGCTCCATCGCCTTCCCGGCCCTCTCCGCCGGGGCCTTCGGCTACCCGCCGGCCGAGGCCGCCCGCGTGGCGCTCGCCACCGTGTTGCAGACCCTGCCCGAGTGCCCGGGTATCGAGCGGGTGCGCTTCGTGCTCTTCGATGCCGACAGCACCGAGCTGCACCAGCGCACGCTGGCCGCCCTGGAGAGCGGGCAGCGCTAGGCATTAGCCGAAAACTGGCTGCGCTCGGCCATACGTCGTTAAAAATCGACTCAAAGTACTCATTTACACCTCGTAAACTCCGTCTTTTCGCCGATTGTTGCCTTGTCTGGCCTTCGCTCGCCGACTTTTCAGCCAACGCCTAAGCTATCCCAGGTTGTAGCCCAGCACGCGCGGCAACCAGAGGGCGATCTCGGGGAACACCGCCACCAGCAAGAGTGCGCCCGCCATGGCCGCCACGAACAGCAGCGCCCAGCCCAGGGTCTGCTCCAGGCGGACCTTGGCGACCTCCGTCGTCACCATCAGGTTCACCGCGACCGGCGGGGTGAACTGGCCGATGGCGATGTTCATCGCCAGCAGGATGCCGAACCACACCGGGTTCCAGCCGAAGTGCTGCATCACCGGGATCAGGATCGGCATCATGATCAGGTAGATGGAGATGGCATCCAGCAGCATGCCGGCCACCAGCACCGCCAGCATGATCAGCACCAGCAGCAGCGGGCCGCTGTCGGAGAGCCCGACGATCCACTCCGCCAGGTGGCGGAAGGTGCCGAGCATGGTGCCTGCCCAGGCGAAGATGCCGGCCAGGGCGATGATCAGCATCACCACGCCCGAGATCACCGCCGCCTCGCCCAACAGCCCCCAGAGGTCCCGCCAGCTCATCTCCCGGGTCAGGAAGAGCCCCACCAGGGCGCCGTAGGCGACCGCCACCACGGCCGCCTCGGTGGGGGTGAAGAGCCCGCTGCGCAGCCCGCCGAGGATCAGCACCGGGGCGAACAGCGCCGGCAGCGCCTGCTTGAAGCTCTCGCCCACCCGGGGAAGCTCCGCTCCCTCCACGGGCGTTCCCCCTTCCCAACCATGGCGACGGGAGACCAGCAGCGCCGGCCCCAGCAGCGCCAGCCCGGCCAGTATCCCGGGGAAGAGCCCCGCGGCGAACAGCGCCCGCAGATCGACCCCCGGCACCACGATGGAGTAGAGGATCAGCGCCACCGACGGCGGGATCAGGATCGCCGTGGAGGCCGAGGCGGCGATCAGGGTCGCCGAGAAGGGCCGAGGATAGCCGGCCCGGGTCATGCTCGGCAGCATCACCATGGCCACCGCGGCGGCATCGGCGGGGCCCGAGCCGCTCATCCCGCCCATGATCATGCAGACCAGCACCGCCACCAGGGCGAGGCCGCCGTGGCGCGGCCCGATCAGCGCCTGGGCGAAGCGCACCAGCCGCGCCGCCACCCCGGCCCGCTCGAAGATCAGGCCGGTGAGGATGAACAGCGGGATGGCGATCAGCGGGTACTTGGCGATGCTGTTGTAGGTGTTGGTTCCGAGGGTCGCCAGCATGGCCGGCGACAGCCCGGAAAGGATCCCCACGGCGCCGGCCAGGCCCAGCGAGAAGGCCACCGGCACCCCGGCGATCAGCAAGCCGGCGAAGGCCAGCAGCATCCAGAGGTCAGGACTCATCCTCGAGCCTCCCGCGCAGGCGGTCGCGGGTCTGCTGCAGCTGGCGCAGCAGCATCAGCCCCGAGAGCAGCGGCAGCCAGGCGAGGTACCACCATTGCGGCAGCCCGAGCCCCGGGGAGAGCGAGCCCCACTGGAACTCCTGCCAGGTCATCCTGGCGCCGAACCAGGTGATCAGCCCCAGCACGACGAGTCCGCAGCCCCCCTGGAAGAGGATCAACGCCTTGCGCGCGGCCCCGGGCAGGGCACGCTCCAGCAGGCCGATGCGGATATGGCCGTTGCGGCGCAGCGCCACCGAGGCGCCGGCAAAGGTCAGCACCACCAGCAGGAACACCGAGAACTCCTCGGTGAAGGCGAAGGAGCCGCCGGTGAGGTAGCGCACCAGCACGTTGGCCAGGCTGATCAGGCCGATGATCAGGATCGCCAGGGTCGCCAGCAGGCGCTCGGGTCTTGCGTCGGGATCTTTCATGGGTGTCGCGGCGTCATGGGGTGGGAAACGCCATCGGCCCCGCTAGGGGGCCGATGGCACGCTTGCTCGGGGAGCTCACTCGCCCTGCATGTCGGCGCGGGCCGCCTCGACGAGCTCGCTGCCGATCTTGGGCACCCACTCGTCGTGGACGCTCTCGGTGGCCTCGACGAAGGCCTGGTGCTGGGCCTCGTCGAGCTCGGTGACCGTGACGCCGCGCTCCTGGATCGCCACCAGGCGCTCGGGCTCCTCCTCGCGGGTCATCGCGATCTCCCAGGCGCCGGCTTCCTCGGCGGCGTCCCGCAGCAGGGTGCGCTCCTCCTCGGAGAGGGAATCCCAGACCTGCTGGTTCACCGCGAAGACCAGGGGGTCGTTCATGTAGTTCCACAGGGTCAGGTGCTCCTGGCCCACCTGGTCGATGCGCGCCACGTCGAAGACCGAGAGCGGGTTCTCCTGGCCGTCCACCGCGCCGGTGGTCAGCGCCGGCTTGGCGTCGGCCCAGCTCATCTGGGTGGGGTTGGCGCCCAGTGCCGAGAAGGTATCCTGGAACAGCGGCGAGCCCACCACGCGAATCTTGAGGCCGTCGAGGTCGCCCGGCTCGTCGATGGGCCCGCGGGAGTTGGAGAGCTGGCGAAAGCCGTTCTCGCCCCAGGCCAGGGGCACCACGCCGCGGGACTCGATGGCGGAAAAGACCATCTCGCCGGCCGCACCGCCGGTCACCGCATCCACGGCATCCAGGTCGGCCATGAAGAAGGGCAGCGAGAAGAGGTTGAGCTCCGGCACCTGGGGCGACCAGTTGATGGTCGAGCCCACGGCGGCGTCGATCAGTCCCGAGCGCATGGCGGAGAACTCCCGGGTCTGGTCGCCGTTGACGAGCTGGGAGTTGGGGTAGACCCGCAGGGTCAGCTCGCCGTCGGAGCGCTCGGCCACCAGCTCGGCCCACTTCTCGGCGGCCTGGCCCCAGGGGAAGGCGTCGGAGAGCACGGTGGAGACGGAGAGCTCGCGGGCCTGGACGGCAGAGACGGAAAGCGAGAGGGAGACGGCGGCGACACCGGCCATAGCGGCCAGCCGGGTCGGGTGACGAGACGAGTTCATGGCGTGTCCTTGCAAGTATCGGGCTCTGGGCAGGTCCTTGCGGCAACCTGCCCGGCGTTGTTGTGTGGGGCGTCATCGACGCCGCGAACCTCAAGATGCCCTGTCATCCCCTGTTCATGCAAGGCAGGTCGCCGCCCTGCCCTGTCCCCGGGTTCAACGCACTTGCTATGCTGTGCCGCTTTTCCCCTTTCCACCCCGAGGAGGCGCCGTGCCGCTCCGAGACCTGGCCCTGGGCCTCGCCGTCATCGTCATCTGGGCGCTGAACATCATCGTCATCAAGCTCGGGGTGGCCGAGCTGCCGCCCCTGCTGCTGACCACGCTGCGCTTCGCCCTGGTGGCGGGGCTGCTGGTGCCCTTCCACCCGGTGGCGCGACACCAGCTGCCCTTCCTGCTGCTGCTCTCGGTGACCTTCGGCTCGCTGCATTTCGCCCTGCTGTTCATCGGCCTGGGCCAGGCCGAGGCCGGCACCGGCGCCCTGCTGGTGCAGATGGGCACGCCCTTCGCCACCCTGCTCGCCGTGGTGTTCCTCCGCGAGCGTCTGGGTCCCCGGCGGCTGGCCGGCCTCGTGCTCTCCTTCGCCGGGGTCGCGGTGCTCGCCGGTGGCCCCACCCTGCCCTCGCCCCTGCCGACGTTCCTGCTGCTGGCCAGCGCCCTGGGCTGGGCCGTCTCGCAGCTGCTGATCAAGCGCGGCCCCGATGTCTCGCCCATGGCGCTGGCCGGCTGGGTGGCGCTGTTCGCCACGCCCCAGGTGGCGCTGGGCTCCTGGTGGTTCGAGCAGGGCCAGTGGCAGGCACTGGCCGACGCCGGCTGGGCCGGCTGGGGGGCGGTCTTCTATACCGCCGTGATGTCCTCCATCGTCGCCTACGGCCTCTGGTACGGGCTGCTGCGTCGCCACCCGGTCAACCGGGTGGTGCCGCTGACCCTGCTGATGCCGGTGCTGGCCGTGCTGCTGGGGGCGGCACTGATGGGCGACAGTCTGGGGCCCCACAAGCTCGCCGGGGGCGGGCTGGTCATCGCCGGCCTGGCGCTGATCGTGCTGCGCCTCGGCCCCCGGCGCCCCGCGGGCTGACTCACTGGGCCGGCGGACCGGCGCAGAGCCCGCCGTCCCCCGGCCAGCTGACGCAGTCGCCCGCGGCCACGCCCATCGCCTCGAAGGCGCCGGCATTGACCTCCAGGGCCGCCCGATAGGGCACCGCGGGGCGCGTCACCGGGCACTCCCCCGGTCGGGAGGCGATGCACGGCTCCATGCGGTGGATCTCGGCGATGCGCCCCGCCTCGTCGATGAAGGCGATGTCCAGCGGGATCCGCGTGCGGTACATCCAGAAGCCGTTGCGCGAGGACTGGGGGCGGTCGTAGAGGAACAGCATGCCGGCCTGCTCCGCCAGCTGGTCGCGTTCCATCAGGCCACGGCTGCGCTGGGCAATGGTGCGGGCCACCTCCACCTCGAGCCGCCGGGGCCCCTGCTCGCCGTGGATCACCAGGGGGACGGTCTCGAGGGTCCGTGGCTCAAGATCCGGCCCCGAATCGGGCCCGGCGGCGGGCAGGACACGCGGCAGCAGGGAGACGGCGGGCAGCAGGGCCAGGCCCAGCAGCAGCTGGCGTCGGGTGGTCTTCATGGCGGTTTCCTCAGCGGTCGGGGATCTCGGGATGGGTGACAGGAGCGCCGGGCATCAGGTGGATGCCGGCGGCCAGCAGCGAGACCCCCACCGCCTCGCCGCGGGCCAGGCCGTTGCGTCGCGCCGCATGGGTGGGGAGCTCGAAGCGCAGGGTATCGTCGCAGTGATCGAAGGCCAGCGCCACGGAGGAGATGCCGCCCAGCACCGCCATCTCCACCACCCGGCCCTGGACCGGGTTCTCGCGCTCTCCCCGCGAGGGGCGTCCGCGACGATGGAGGACCACGTCCGAGGGCGGCAGGTACCAGCTGACCCGCTGCCCGGGCACCAGGGCCGCCAGGCCCTCCGCCACTTCCAGGCGCCAGGGGCCCCATTGCAGGCGGCGCCCCTCCTCGTCCTCCACCACCGTGCCGGTGAAGACGTTGTGGCGGTCGAGCAGCCGCGCCACCTCGGGGCTCGCCGGCCGGCGAAAGAGCTGCTCGGCCGGCGCCTGCTGCAGGCTGCGGCCGGTGTGCAGCACGCAGAGCCGGTCGGCCAGGGCGGCGGCCTCGTCGAGGTCATGGGTGACCAGCACGATGGGGATGTGGATCTCCTCGCGCAGCAGGGCGAGCTCGCGCTGCAGGCGGCGCCGGGTGACCTGGTCCACCGCCGAGAAGGGCTCGTCGAGCAGCAGCACCCGCGGGCTCCTGGCCAGGGCCCGGGCCAGGGCGACCCGCTGGCGCTGGCCGCCGGAGAGCTCGGCCGGCAGCCGGCCGGCCAGGCCGTCGAGGCGCACCCGGGCCAGCCACCCCTCGGCGGCCCGGACGCGCTCGGCGGCGGGCAGGTGATCCAGGGCCACCATGACGTTGGCGCGGGCATCCAGGTGCGGGAAGAGCGCATAGTCCTGGAACACCAGCCCCACGCGACGCTGCTGGGGCCGCAGCGAACGCCCTGCCTCGGCGTCGAACCAGGTCTCGCCGGCACAGCGGATCACGCCCCGCGCCGGCCGGTAGAGCCCGGCGATGGCCCGCAGCAGGGTGGTCTTGCCACCCCCCGAGGGGCCCACCAGGGCCAGCAGCTCGCCGGGCTCGCAGTGGAAGTCGGCGTCCAGCGGGATCGGCCCGGCCTGCTGCAGCTGCACCGCCAGGCGGGCCTGGCTCTTGGTCGGGTCCGGCTCAGCCACGGCGCCACCTGCGGCGTCCTGCCAGGCCGTAGACCACCCCGATGGTCAGGAAGGAGACCAGCAGCAGCATCGCCGACATGATGGCGGCCCCCGACTCGTCGAAGGCCTGGACGCGGTCGTAGATGGCGATGGCCAGGGTGCGGGTCTCGCCGTCGATCGCCCCGCCGACCATCAGGATCACGCCGAACTCGCCGAGGGTATGGGCGAAGGTCAGCGCCAGCGCCGAGACCAGCCCCGGCCACACCAGCGGCAATTCGATGCGCCACAGGGTGCGGCCGGGCGAGAGGCCGCTGCACCAGGCGGCCTCGCGCAGGTTGGGGGGAATCGACTCGAAGGCGCGCTGGATCGGCTGCACGGCGAAGGGCAGGTTGGCCAGCAGCGAGGCGAGCAGGATCCCGGTGAAGGTGAAGTTGAGCCCGCCGCCGGACAGCGACTGCCAGAGGCCGCCCAGGGGCGCCTCCACGCCGAAGGCCTGCATCAGGTAGAAGCCCAGGACCGTCGGCGGCATCACCAGCGGCAGCGCCACCAGCGCCTCGCACAGCGGCTTGCCGCGGAAGTGCGAGAGCGCCAGGGTGCGCCCCAGCCAGAGCCCCAGCGGCAGCAGCAGCAGGCAGGTCAGTCCCGCCAGGCGCAGCGAGACCGAGAGCGCTGTCCAGTCCATCAGCGGGCGTCGCCCTCGTCCGGCAGCCGGAAGCCATACCCCGCCAGGATCTCCCGGGCCGCCGGCTGCTGGAGCCAGGCGTAGAAGGCGCGGGCGGTCTCGCCGGCCCCCTCGATCAGCGCCATGCGCTGCACCAGGGGCGCGTGCCATGCCTCGGGGATCAGCACGTGCTCGCTGCGCTCGGCCAGCGCCGGCGCGAGCGCCAGGGACCAGGCCACCAGGCCGCCGCGGGCCTCGTCCGCCAGGGCGAAGCGCGCGGCCTGGGAGACGTTCTCGCCGAGGATGCGCAGCGGGGCCGACGCCTCCCAGAGCCCGGCATGGTCGAGGGCCTGGCGGGCCGCCACGCCGTAGGGGGCATGCTCGGGATTGGCCAGTGCGATGCGCGGCCTGCCCTGCCCGGCCCGATGGGCGTCGATGGCCTCGCGCACGCCGGCCAGCGGGTCGTCGTCACGGGGCAGGCCGTCGCGTCCGGCCGGCTGCAGCCAGGCCAGCCGGCCCACGGCGTAGACCACCCCCTCGTCCTCGGTCAGGCCCGCCTCGTGCAGGACACGCACATAGGCCTCGTCCGCGGAGAGATAGAGCTCGAAGGGGGCGCCCTGGCGGATCTGGCGCATGAAGTTGCCGGAGGAGCCGAAGTTCAGGCGCAGCTCCCGCCCGGTCTCGTCCTCGAAGCGTTCGGCGGCCTCGGTCAGGGCGAACTGGAGGTCCGAGGCCGCCGCCACGGTGGGCGCCTCGGCCAGGGCCGCAGGCGTCGTCAGGGCGAGCCAGGCGACGAGGGTCCAGCGCAGGGGAGAGAACATGCGAAATTCCCGAATTGCGATAGGGTCGCTGCATTGTCGACCAGGCCTGCCCCGGGGGACAAGGCGAGGCCGGAAAACCCGCCCCGCCCCTGGTGCGGGTCAGGCCCTGGCCGTGCCGGCGCTCAGGCCTGCTCCCGGGAGCGCCCGAGGATCGCCATCAGGTCGATGCTGGCCTCGCGGGGGCTCAGGTCCAGCAGCGCCTCGAGGCTCTCCAGATGATGCCGGATGACCTCCCGGGCCGCCTCGGCATCGCCCTGCTCGAGGGCCGCCAGCAGCGCCGTGTGATCGCCCGCCAGGAAGCAGGAAGCCGGGTTCGGCCGCTTGTAGAGGGCGATGACGATGGAGGTGCGCAGGATCAGGTCGGTGAGCATGGCCCCCAGCACACGGTTGGGCGAGTGCTCGGCCAGCAGGTGGTGGATGGCCAGGGAGTGCTCGATGCGGGCCGGCTCGTCGCCCCGCCCGTGGGCCTCGATCTCGCCCCGGGCCTGTGCCGCGAGTCGGGCGTCCGAGGCCGCGTCGAGGTGGCCCGCCAGCAGCGCGGCCACCTCCCCCTCCACCAGGCGGCGGGCCGCGAAGGTCTCACGGGTCTCCTCGATGCTCGGCGCGCGGACCCGCGCCACCTGATTGGGGCGCTGGTCCACCACGTGCTCGGAGGCGAGCCGGGTCAGGGCCTTGCGCACCACCGAGCGACTCACCCCGAAGACCTCGCCGAGGGTCACCTCCGGCAGACGGGTGCCGGGCGGCAGGCGCTGCATCAGCACCGCCCGGCGCACCTTGTCGACGATGTCCCGGTCGCTGATGCGACTCCCGGCCCTGACCTCGGCCAGCACCTCCTCCTGCCACTCCTGCATGCGATGTCCCCTGCCTGTTCCTGCCCCCAGCATCTCACCCCGCCAGCGGAATGACCACATCAAACAGGTTCATTGTATACAGGATCCATGGCTCAGGCACGGCGATGTGCCGGGGTGACGTCGAGGATCTTCAGGGTGTTGGTGCCGCCATGGGCGTTCATGTGGTCGCCCCGGGTGAGGATCACGTGGTCGCCGGGCTCGGCGATGCCCTGCTCCACCAGCCGATCAAGCGCCCGGTCGTTGAGTTCGGCGGCCGACATCTCGCTGGTGTCGAAGGGCAGCGAGACCACCCCGCGATAGAGCGCCATGCGCCGCTGGGCCACCGGGTTGTGGGCCAGGCCGACGATGGGCAGCCCCGAGCTGATGCGCGAGGCGATCAGCGGCGTGTAGCCCGAGGCGGTCATGCAGGCGATGGCGGCCACGCCTTCCAGGTGGTTGGCGGCGTACATGGCGGAGAGCGCGATGGTCTCGTCGATCTGTGAGAAGCCCTCGTGGATGCGGTGGCCGGACTCCTGGATGCGCCGCTCGCGCTCGGCACCCAGGCAGACCCGGTCCATGGCCGCGACGGTCTCCACCGGGAAGTCGCCGGCGGCGGTCTCGG
>NZ_JAWSUJ010000110.1:0-12758 GCF_033549285.1 Halomonas sp. | reverse complement strand
GGTCGCGGAACACCACGCCCTGCTCCAGGGCCCGGGCGCTGCCGGCCAGGCTGGCGAGGGGCACGGCCAGCCCCACGGCACAGGGACAGGCCACCACCAGCACCGACAACGCCTTGACCAGGCCCTCCTCAGGGGCCACACCCAGCAGCAGCAGCCCCGCCAGGGTGACCAGCGAGAGGCCCAGGGCGAGGGGCGAGAGCCAGGCCGCAAACCGCTCGGCGGCCAGCCGCAGGCGCCCCTTGGTGGCCTGCAGGCGCTGCATCTGGCGATAGAGGCGATCCATGCGACACTCCCCGGCCCGGGCGGTGACCACCAGGGCCAGGGCATCGCCACGGTTGCGGCTGCCCGCGGCCACCGGATCGCCGCGAGTCAGCCGACGCGGCCGGCTCTCGCCGGTCAGTGGCGAGAGATCGAGCCAGGCTTCACCATCGAGCAGCGCACCATCCAGCGGCACGGTCTCGTCCATGGCCACGCGGATCCGCTCGCCCGGGGCCACCTCGGCCAGGGGCACGCTCACCTCGCCCGCTTCGCGCAGCACCGCGACCTCATCCGACGCCACCACCAACCCTTCCAGCGCACGCAGCCCGCGATAGCGCGCCAGGGTCTCGACCCAGCGCCCCACCAGCAGCAACAGGATCAGCATCACGGCGGTATCGAAGTAGACCTCCACCCGACTGCGCCCCAGCAGCCACAGCGAGATCGCCACGGCCGCGGCGACCCCCAGCGTCACCAGCACATCCATGCCGGGCCGCCCGGCCCACAGGGTCCGCCAGGCGGCCCGATAGAAGGGAACGCCGGCATAGAGCACCACCGGCAGGGCCATGGCCCCCGAGACCCAGGCCAGCACGCGTGCGAGATGGGGTTCCGGCATGGCACCGGCATAGATCAACAGCGACGCCAGCAGGCTCCACATGCCGAACAGCGCCGCCACCGCCAGCCGCCCGGCCAGGTGCCGACTCTCGGCGTCGAGTCGCGCCTCGGCGTCGGGGGCCGACTCCAGACTCCTGAGGCCATAGCCCAGCCGCACCACCGCCGGGGCCAGGGCCTCGCGATCCAGGGCATCGGGGCGCCCCCTCACCAGCAGGGTGGCGGTGGCATAGTCGACCCCGACCCGGGTCACGCCAGGCAGGCGACCCAGGCGATGCTCGATGGCCAGGGCACAGCCGGTGCACCACATGCCCTCGAGGGAGTAGAGCGCCTCCGCCTCGGCCGGGGCATCGGTCTCCGTGTGCCCCATATCCGCGTCGCCAGAGAAATCGGTAGAGAGCACCATGCCGTCCCCCGGGCCGTCAGAGGCAGGGAGGCAGCGCGACCAGCGGCAGCCCCACGAAGGCCACCCCGCTGGCCGCAAAGAGATGCAACCCGCCCGCCACGGCCGCGATGAAACGCGCGGCCCTGCCCGACTCCCGGCGCACCGCCGCCAGACAGAAACGCGCCAGCCACAGCAGCACTCCCAGTGTCACCAGGGTGAGCAGGCCCAGCCAGAGGTTGAGTGCGGTCAGCGCGCCCTGGTCCGGGGACGGTGGTGCCACGGCGCAGGCGACCGAGAGCCCGCCATAGAGCGTCACGAACCAGAGGCTCCAGATCGTCAGCCCCAGCAGCAGCTGCATGGGGTGGCCAGGCTTCCGCCAGGCAGCGTGAACGGTCATGGTCCCCCTCCGATCAGTCGTGGCAGCAGGCCGATGGCGACCACCAGGATCCAGTAGCTGCCCAGCTGGTAGCGCCACAGCAGCGCCACCACCCGAGGCTCGTAGGGTAGCCGGGCGCTGACATGGCCCAGCGTTGCGCGACGTGCCTGGAGGACGGTGAGCAGGGAGGCCAACCCGCCATGAAGCAGCACGTAGAGCAGGCCCACCAGCAGCACCGCATCATGGGCACTGGCGGTGGGAGCGAGTTCTGCCTGCCACAGCATCACCATCAACATCAGCAGGTGCAGGCCGCCCAGGGCAGCGATGCCGTAGAGGGCAGCCGCGAGTCCCGCATCCTCACCGGCGCCCAGGGCGCGCAGCCGGCGCTCCAGCCAGCCCAGCGCCACGGCCAGCATCAACCCGGCGGCCAGCAGCAGGGCCAGGGAGAGCGGCGACGACTCCGGCATCTGCCAACCGGGCGAGACGCTCCAGAGATAGAACCAGCCGAACAGCAGCGAGAGGAAGAAGGCGCCATCGGCGAGCAGCGCCACCCCCATGGTCCAGCGGCCCGGCCCATCCTGGGTGCGTGAATGCAGTGGCGGGTCCGCGGGCTCGTCATGACCCATGGGCGCCGCCAGCGGGTGGCCCCCGTTCTCCCAGGACCAGCGCAGCAGCAGCACGACGGCCACCGTGAAGGCGGCGAGCGCTAGCGGATAGAGCCGCATCAACAGGCTGATGCAGACCACCGCCAGCATCAGGGCGGCGGCCAATGGCCACCAGCTGCTGGTGGGCAGGTGGATGATCTCGCGCACCCGCCCGGTCAGCGCCTCGCTGCCGATCAGTTCGCGGCGACCGTGGGCAGCCCCCGCCAGGGCATGCTCGCCGCGGGCGACCTCCCCGCCGAGCCCGGGGTTGTCCCACAGCGGGTGACGGCTCTCGACGCGCGGCAGGCTGGCGAAGTTGTAGGAGGCCGGCGGCATCGCCAGGCTCCACTCGAGGGTATCGGCGCCCCAGGGGTTGCGCGGCGACGCTCGGCCAAAGCGGGCGTGCAGGGCCAGGTCGAGCAGCACCGTGGCAATGCCCGCCGCCATCATGAAGCCGCCCACCGAGGAGACCAGGTTGTAGGGCTCCCAGCCCAGGCCGGCGTCATAGGTGTAGACCCGGCGTGGCATGCCGAGCAGTCCCGTGACGTGCATGATCAGGAAGGTCAGGTTGAAGCCGAGAAAGGTCAACCAGAAGCCGAGCCGCCCCAGCCGCTCCGAGGGCAGGCGCCCGGAGACCAGCGGCAGCCAGTAGTAGAGCCCCGCCAGCAGCGGGAAGAGCATGCCCCCCACCAGCACGTAATGCAGATGGGCCACCACGAAGTGGGTGTCGTGGACCTGCCAGTTGAAGGGGACCAGCGCCAGCATGACCCCGGTGAGGCCACCGCAGACGAAGATCACCAGAAAGCCCAGGATCCACAGCATCGGCAGGGTCATGCGCGGCCGCCCCAGCCACAGTGTGGCCAGCCATACGAACACCTGGATGGCGGTGGGTACCGCCACCAGCATGCTGGCCGCCGAGAAGAAGGCCTGGGCCAGCTGGGGAATGCCCACGGTGAACATGTGGTGGACCCAGAGCCCGAAGCTGATGAACCCGGTGGTGAGGATCGCCGCCACCACCCAGCCGTAGCCGACGATGGGACGTCCGGCGAACACCGGGACCAGGGTCGAGACGATACCCGCCGCGGGCAGGAAGATGATATAGACCTCGGGGTGGCCGAACAGCCAGAACAGGTGCTGCCAGAGGACCGGGTCACCGCCGCCCTCCACCGCGAAGAACGGCATGCCCGTGGCACGCTCAAGTTCCAGCAGGACACTGCCCAGGATCAGCGGCGGGAAGCCCACCACGATCATCAGGGCCATGGCCAGGATGTACCAGGCGAACAGCGGCATCCGGTGCAGCGCCATGCCGGGCGCCCGGGTACGCAGGATCGATACGGTGAGCTCGACCCCGGCCGACAGCGCCGAGATCTCGACGAAGGTGATGCCCAGCAGCCAGAAGTCCGACCCCAGGCCCGGCGAGTACTCCCCGCTGCTCAAGGGGGTGTACATGAACCAGCCGCTGTCCGGCGCCATCTCCAGCAGCAGACTGGAAAACAGGATGATGCCCCCGAACAGGTAGCACCAGTAGCCGAAGGCGGTGAGCCGAGGGCAGACCAGGTCCCGGGCGCCGATCATCTTGGGAATCAGGTAGATCGCCAGCCCCTCCAGCATGGGAATGGCGAACAGGAACATCATCACCGTGCCGTGCATGGTGGTGACCTGGCTGTAGATCCCGGGCGACATGAAGTCGTGGTCGGGTAGCGCCAGCTGGGCGCGCACCAGCATCGCCAGCACCCCGCCGAGCAGGAAGAACACCAGCCCCGTGGCCATGAAGCGCAGCCCCAGGGTGCTGTGGTTGACCACCGTCAGGGCACGCCAGCCTGTGGGATTGCCCCATACCGCCTCGAGCTCGCGGTGCAGCCGCTGGGCCTCGGGGGACGTGTCGGGAAGCGTCTCGCTCATGGGCGCAGGGTCTCCAGCCAGGCACCGATCGCCTCGAGGGCCTCGGTGTCGAGTTGGTCATGGGCGGGCATGTGGTTGCCGGGCTTGAGTCGCTGGTGCTCGGCAAGCCACCGCGCGATGGCACCCTCCTCCATGGCCATGACGCCGGCCCCCAGGGTGGCGCGGCTGCCGATATCGGAAAGATCCGGCCCTTCGCGGCCATCGGAGAGCCCCTCGACCCGGTGACAGCGGGCACAGTGCTCGACGAAGGCCTCCCGGGCGGCGTCATGGCCCTCGGCCTGGGCAGGCGGCGAGCGACGCGCGGCCAGCCAGGCCTCGAACGCCTCCGGCGCCATGGCTTCCACGTGGAGGCGCATGCGGGCATGCTGGGCCCCGCAGAACTCGGCGCACTGGGCGCCGAATACGCCGGGTTCGTCGGCCTCCAGCCGAATGCGGTTGACCCGCCCCGGCAGCATGTCGATCTTGCCGCCGAGGCGCGGCACCCAGAAGGCGTGAATCACGTCGCCGCCGGTGACGTGGAAGTCCACCGGCTCGCCGGCGGGCATCGCCAGCTGGTTGGCCGTCACCACCTCGCCGTCCTCATCGGGGTAGCGCACTTCCCACCACCACTGGTGGCCGACCACCTCGATCGTCCGGGGGGATTCGCCGCCGGGCAGCGGCAGCGGCAGCAGGCGCTGCCCGGCCGGTACGCCGAACGCGAGCAGCAGCAGGATCGTCACCCCGGGCAGCAGGATGCCGCCACCGAGGATCCAGCGAAGCGCCAGCCGGCGCTCCTCTGACGCCGACCGCTCGGGGTGCTCGCGACGGCGGAAGGCGGCGAGCCATGCCCCCACCACGCCCAGGAAGACCAGGGAGAAGGCCGACAGCATGCCCCACCACAGCCAGGCCACGTCGCGCGCGGCCGGCCCCGCGGGGTCGAGGATGGAATGCTCCCCCGTGCAACCGACAAGCAGGAGCGGCAGCAGCACCGCCGGCTTGACCCCCATGCGGCGGCGGCCTTCAATGCCAGGCAGAGTTCCACGGCCGACGAGGAAGGTGCCATGCCCAGAGCAAAGCTCGGATTGATCCGCGCCTCGATCCATAGCCGGGCCGCCCTGGCCGGCCACCCGCTTCACCCGGTGATGATCCATTTCCCGGTGGCCGCCCTGATGGCACTGGTGGCCAGCGACCTCGGCTACCTCTACAGTGGCGATCCCTTCTGGGCACGGGCCTCGCTGTGGCTGGCTGGTGTGGGCGCCTTCGGCGGCTGGGTGGCGAGTCTCGCCGGGATCATCGATCTGGTCACGGTCAAGCAGATCCGGCGGCTGATCACCGCCTGGAGCCACGCCATCGTCGCCGTGGCGATGCTCTCCCTGGCATCGCTCAACTGGCTGTGGCGCTTCCTCGACCAGGCCCTGCTGCCCTGGGGCCTGACGCTCTCGGTGGCCACGGCAGCCCTCATCGCCCTGGCGGGCTGGCTGGGTGGACAGCTCGTCTACGAACACGCGGTGGGCGTGGATCTCGACGACTGAACACTGGCGGTTCGGCATGTCCACCTCCCTGGTTGGCGGCGCCCTTCACAATGCCGGCTTGGTCAGCACCAGGACAATTACCGCCAGCATGCTGACCGCTGCCAGGGCCAGGGCCGCCATGGCCCCCGCCGCCACGCCATGCAAGGCGCCCTGCTCGAGCCGCAGGATCAGCCAGCCACTCGCGCCATGGGCCATCACCATACTGACGACTGCCAGCAGCTTGAGCACCAGCCAGCCCCCGGCCAGGCCATGCATCAGGAAAAGCAACGTGCCGGTGGCGATGGCCAGCAGGGCCGCGGGTGTGGCAAGGCTGTTGTAGACGAAACGCGGCATCGGGGGCGCACCGGCTGCAAAGGGCGTCGCGGCGGCTGGACCGCGCGCCGACAGGGCGAGCAGCAGCGGAAGATAGAGCAGTGCACCACACCAGCTGGTGAGCGCCATGATGTGGAGGAACTTGATCCAGGGCATGGGCGTCCTTGCGTCCAGGCCGACCCGCCCCATTGCCGGCCGGCCTTCTTCACCCTAGACGAGCCTTCCGTTAGCGGCCAGGCATGGCGGCCCTGCCCCGGCCGTCAGCCGAACAGGCCCTGGCTGCGCAGGTAGTCGTCGTAGCTGCCGCTGAAGTCGGTGATCCCCTGCTCGCTCATGTCCAGGATGCGGGTCGCCAGGGAGGAGACGAACTCGCGGTCGTGGCTGACGAAGATCAGGGTGCCGGGGTAGTTCTCCAGGGCCAGGTTGAGCGCCTCGATGGACTCCATGTCCAGGTGGTTGGTGGGCTCGTCCATCAGCAGCACGTTGGGCCGGGTCAGGGCCAGCTTGCCGAACAGCATGCGGCCCTGCTCGCCGCCGGAGATCACCTTGACCGACTTGCCGATGTCGTCGCTGGAGAAGAGCATCCTGCCCAGCGCGCCGCGCACCTCCTGCTCGCCGCCCTTCGTCCACTGGGCCATCCACTCGAAGAGTGTGGCATCAAGGGCGAAGTCGTCGGCGTGGTCCTGGGCGAAGACCCCGAGCTCGGCACTGTCGGTCCAGCGCACGGCACCGGCATCGGGATGCAGCTCGCCGCCCAGGGTGCGCAGCAGGGTCGTCTTGCCGATGCCGTTGGGGCCGATGATGGCGATGCGTTCGCCGGCTTCCACGGTCATCGAGAAGCGCTCGAAGAGCGGCGCCTCCTCGGCGAACCCCTTGGTGATCGCCTCGACGTTGACCGCGTTGCGGTGGATCTTCCTGGCCTGCTCGAAGCGGATGAAGGGGCTGACCCGGCTGGAGGGCTTGATGTCCTCGAGCTTGATCTTGTCGATCTGTCGCGCCCGGGAGGTCGCCTGCTTGGCCTTGGAGGCATTGGCCGAGAAGCGGCTGACGAAGGCCTGCAGCTCGGCGATCTGCGCCTTCTTCTTGGCATTGTCGGCGTGCTGGCGTTCGCGGACGGCGGTGGCGGCCGTCATGTAGTCGTCGTAGTTGCCGGGGAACAGCGTGATCTCGCCGTAGTCCAGGTCCGCCATGTGGGTGCAGACGCTGTTGAGGAAGTGGCGGTCGTGGGAAATGATGATCATGGTGCTGTTGCGCGCCGTGAGCATCCCCTCCAACCAGCGGATGGTGTTGATGTCCAGGTGGTTGGTGGGCTCGTCGAGCAGCAGCACGTCGGGGTCGGCGAACAGCGCCTGGGCGAGCAGCACGCGCAGCTTCCAGCCCGGGGCGATCTCGCTCATGGGGCCCGTGTGCTGGTGCAGCGGGATGCCGAGCCCCAGCAGCAGCTCCCCGGCCCGGGACTCGGCGGTATAGCCGTCGAACTCGGCGAAGCGCACCTCGAGGTCGGCCACGGCCATGCCGTCCGCCTCGCTCATCTCGGGCAGCGAGTAGATCCTCTCGCGTTCGGCCGCCACCTGCCACAGCTCGGCGTTGCCCATGATCACGGTGTCGATGACGCGCTCGTCCTCGAAGGCGAACTGGTCCTGGCGCAGCTTGCCGAGCCGGGCCCCGGACTCGACCATCACCTGTCCCGATGAGGGCTCCAGGTCACCGCCGAGGATCTTCATGAAGGTGGACTTGCCGCAGCCGTTGGCACCGATCAGGCCGTAGCGGTGACCGTTGCCGAACTTGATGGAGACATTCTCGAACAGCGGCTTGGCGCCGAACTGCATGGTGATATTGGCGGTGGAGATCAATGAAGGGTCCAGGTCAGTGCGTGAAGAGGGGGCGCGATTGTACCGGTTATCGCCGCCGCTCACACCTGGCGCAGCCCTGTCCTAGAGCAGAAGCTCCCCCTCGATGGGCACGAAGTGGCTGGCCGCGCGGATCAGCGAATCGGCGGTGAGCCGCTCCACGCCGACCACCTCCACCACCACCCCGTGGCGCTCGCGCATCCGCTCGACCAGCAGGTCGAAGTCGCCGTCGCCCGAGACCAGCACCACCCGGTCGACCAGCGGCGCGGACTCCATGGCATCCAGGGCGATGCCCACGTCCCAGTCGCCCTTGGCCGAGCCGTCACGGCGCTGGATGTAGGGCTTGAGTTTCACGGTGAAGCCGATGCCGCGCAGGATGGCCTGGAACTGGCGCTGGCGGGGGTCGCCGCGGTCCACCGCGTAGGCATTGGCCACCACCACCTCGCGACCGGCCGCGAAGCGCGCCCAGAAGGCGTTGTAGTCGAAGTGCCGGCCGAAGGCCTCGCGGGTGGTGTAGTAGACGTTCTGGACGTCGATGAAGATGGCCACATGTTCCATGGCGAGGCCCTCAGGCGGCAAAGGCTTCAGCCTGACACAGTCGACGCCCCGCTGTCGCCGGGACACTCACCGTCTTGCGGCGATGCTTCGTCCTCGTCGAACGGCACCCGCATCAGCAGGGAATAGAGCACCGGTACGATACACAGGGTCAGCACAGAGGCGACCAGCAGCCCGAAAATGATGGCGATCGCCATGGGGGCCCACAGTAAACCGCCGCCCAACCATAGCGGCACCAGTCCGCCACTGGTGGTCAGGGTCGACATGGCCACGGGGCGCAAGCGGCGACGCCCCGCCTCGAGGATGGCCTGCTGAGGACGCATGCCGTCGCGCGCTTCCCGATCGATGCGCTCGATCAGTACGATACCGTTGTTGATCACGATGCCGGCGAGCGAGACCACGCCGAGGAAGGTCATGATCCCGAAATAGGAGCCGGTGAGGGTCAATCCGAGCACCACGCCGATCAACGCCATGGGGATGGTGGCAAGAATGATCAGCGGCCGACGCAGCGAGTTGAACTGCGCCACCAGCAGCAGCAGGATCACTGTGGCCCCGATCGGCAGCTTGGCGGCAATCGACTCCATGGCGATCCGCGAGGATTCCACCTCGCCGCCGAACTCATGGAAAGACCCCTCCGGCCAGTCCGCCTGCTGCTCCGTCAACCAGGGGCGAAGCGTCGCCACCACCTCGGCGGCGGTGACGCCGTCGGCCAGTTCGGCCTCCACGGACAGGGTGAGAAAGCGGTCTCGACGCAGGATACGCGCCGGCCCCCAGTCGAGCTCGACCTCGGCGACCTGGGCCAATGGCACGCCCTGGCCCCCTTCGGCCGGCAGCACCGTGATCCCGTCGAGGGCATCGGGGGTGCGATGTTCGCCATGCTGATTACGCAGCTTGATCGGCACCAGGGTGTCATCGTCGCGGAAGACGCCGACCTGCATCCCCGACAGAGCGGTCTGCAGGCTGATCGCCACATCACGCTCGGTGACGCCGGCGCGCAGCGCGCGCGCCGGGTCCACGTCGATGCGCAGGCGCTTGATCCAGGGCCCCCAGTCGTCGCGCACATTGCGCGTGCCGGGCAGCGCGGCCACTTTCTGCCTCACGCGCTCGGCAATCTCGCGCAGTTCTCCCTCGTCATTGCCGGAGAGCCTGACCGACAGCGGCACGGTCACGGGCGGGCCAAAGCTCGTCGACTCGATGCTCGCGTGCAGATCCGGGAAGCGCCTGTCGAGCCAGGCATCCAGCCGTTCGATGACCTCGTCCACCGCCTGCCAGCGATTGGCCTGCAGCAGCAGGAAGGCATACTCCGGGCTCGGCGGCTCCGGGGCATGGTTGATGATATAGCGCTCACCGCCGAAGCCGATGAAACTGCCCCAGCGGTCAACGCCATCGCGGGTCCACTCACCATCGTCATCGCGCTCGGCGGCAAGCTCCCCCGCCAGGAAGGCCTCGATCTCCTCCACCACCGAACGCGTGCGCTCGATGGGCGCCGAGTACGGCAGGCGCAATTCCACGGTCACGAGGGTGCGCTCCGCCTGGGGGAAGAAGATCTTGGGCAGCTGGCCAAACCCCAGCCAGGCGCCCCCCATGAGGGCTGCCACGACCACCAGGGTCACGATGCGATGGCGCAGCAGCACCAACAGGAGGCGCTGATAGTGGTCAAAGATGGCCGTCGCCAGCCGCTCGGCAAGCCCGGGCCGCTGCGCCGTCGACGCCTCGGGTGTGCCCTCGCCCTCCCGCCCCTCCGCCGAGGGAGGCTTGACCTTGAGAAAGGCCACGCAGAGCAGCGGCATCATGGTCAGCGACAGCACCCAGGACGCGAGCAAGGTGATGGTGACCACCTGGAACAGCGAGCGGGTATATTCGCCCACGTCGGAAACGGCCAGGAACTGGGGCAGAAAGGCCGCCGATGTCGTCAGCGACGCGGTAAGCAAGGGGAAGCGCAGCTCACTGGCCGAGGCGAGGGCGGCCTCGCGGACAGAGCGCCCCTCCCTGGCCGATACCTGCGTGGACTCCACCATGACGATGGCGTTGTCGACCAGCATGCCCAGGGAGATGATCAGCGCGCCGAGTGACACCTGGTGCAGACCGATATCGAACAGTCCCATCAGGGCCAGGCAAGCGAGAATGGTCATCGGCACCAGGCTCGCGACGATCAGCCCCGTGCGAAGCCCCAGGAACAGCAGCATCACCACGCAGACGAGCACCACCGCCTGAAGCAGGTTGATCAGGAACTCGTTGATCCGCGCCTCGACCCGCCCCGGCTGGTCGGTCAGGACCTCGAATTCCAGGCCGACCGGCAGCGTCTGTGCCATGCGGGTGATGACCGACTCTACCTGTTCGCCCAGATCAAGAATGTTGCCGCCCTCACGCATGGCCACGGCAATCGCCACTCCCTGGCGGCCGCTGCCGTGGTAGCGCGTCGTGGGCGGGTCGGCATAGGCGTGGCGCACCTCGAGCAGCGTGCCCAGCGGCACCAGGGAGCCGTCGGGGAGCGGTACCAGCGCATTGCGGATGTCATCGATGTGCGTGAAATTGCCGGTGGGTTCGACCACCAGTCGCTCGTCGTCGCTGCGTATCGCCCCACCGGGCAGCACGATATTGCGAGCGGCCAGCAGCCGGGCCAGCCCCTGGGGAGAGACACCAAGCTCTGCCAGGCGTGCCTCGCGGTACTCCAGGAAGATGCGCTCCTCGGCATGACCATGAAGCGTGACCTTGGCCACGTCGTCGAGCAGCAGCAGCCGGTCGTGCACGTCGTCGGCCACTTCCTTGAGTTCCGCCTGCTCATAGCCCTCGCCGGTCAGCGACAGCATGATGCCGAAGACATCGCCGAATTCGTCGTTGACGATGGGCGGCAGCGCCTCCTCGGGCAATTCCCGGCGAGCGTCGGTGATCTTGCGGCGCAGCTTGTCCCAGCTGGCCTGGATGTCCTCGACCTCGGGACGCAACTCCATACGGAGGATCGAGACGCCCGCGCGCGAGGTGCTCTCCACGACGTCGAGCTCGGGCATCTCCATGACGGCGGCCTCGAGCGGCTTGGTGGCCAACTGCTCCACACGTCCGGGGGTGGCACCGGGGAGATAGGTAACGATCTGGGCCACCCGCACCGTCACGGCGGGGTCCTCGGCCCGGGAAATGGTCAGGTAGCTGTAGAGCGCGCCGAGCAGCACCATCAGCAGGCCGGCGATGGTGATACGGTTATAGCGCAGCGCGGCCTCGGTCAGCGTCACGGCTGCGCCTCCCGTTGCTCGTCCATCACGCGCACGCGCTGGCCGTCGTGAAGCCGGCTCATGCCGGCGATGACCAGCGACATGCCGGAGGCCAGGCCCGCGTCGATTCGCATGCGCGCGCCCTGCTGGGCGCCAAGCACCACGTCCCGGCGGCGGATGGTCGCCTCCCGCCACTCGTCCCCCTGCTCCGACACCGACGCCTCGATGTCGGCCACATAGACATAAGGCCCTTGCGCGTCACGCTGCACCGCCACCATGGGCACCCAGATACCGCTGCCCGGGCCGTCCAGCGGCAGCATGAGCTCCGCTGCCATGCCGGGCCGCAACGGCGCCCGCTCCTCGGGCGAGAGGCCGGAGAGCGCCACGCGCAGCGGCCAGGTGGCCTGGCGCGGATCCACCGGCAGGCCGATCTCGGTCACCTTCCCGGCAACGCTGAGCCCCGCCAGGGGGAGATGCACGCGCACCGGCGCGCCGGCCGAAAGTTCGCCCAGCAGCTCCTCGGGGAGCGCGGCGCGCACCTCCAGATCCTCGCCACAGGCCAGAACCAGCACCGGCCGACCGGCCGCGACGTTCTCGCCGGCTTCCGCCAGCCGCGTGGCCACCCGGCAGTCGCCGGGCGCCTCGAGTCGCGTAAAGCTCAGCTGACGCTCGGCCAGGGCCAGGGCATCGCGCGCACTGTCGCGCTGGGCGCGAGCCGCCTCCCTCTGGGCCCGGGCGGCGTCCAGGTCACGCGCCGGGGCGCTGCCGGCTTCGAAGAGTCTTCGGGCCCGCTGCCACTCGGCCTCGGCATTGGCGGCCGCTGCCTCGGCGCCGGCCAGCGCCGAGCGGGCACGATCCCGCTGCAGGCGCAGGTCGGTGGCCTCGAGGCGGGCCAGGAGCTGGCCGGCGGCCACCGCCTCGCCCACCGCCACGCGATAGGACTCGACCTGGCCCGCTACCCGGAAGCTCAAGCGACGGTTGGCGGCCGCCTCCAGGCGACCCGGCAACTCGCGCTCGGCCTCGGCACCGCCGACCTCGACGCTGAGCGTGCGTACCGGGCGCAGTGGTGCCTCGTCCATGCTCTCCTCGGCACAGCCGACGAGCAGCAGCAGCACCAGGATGGCCCCCCGTCTGGTCGTCCTGTCGCTAC